>NZ_LT629973.1:614815-922223 GCF_900097105.1 Neoakkermansia glycaniphila
CGCCGAGCCTTCGTTTTGCAGCATCCTGCAAGCCGACCAGCTCCAGCAGCTCATGGGTTCGCTCCTTCAACGCCCGACCGCGCAAACCGCACAGCTTGCCGTAAAAGCGCACCGTCTCCTCACCTGTCAGGAACTTGTAGAAATAGGGATTCTCCGGCAGGAAACCGATCTGTTCACGGTTGGAGGCATCCGTCGCCGAACGGCCGAACACCTCGCACTCGCCTGAACTCGGAGCCAGCAAGCCGATCAGCATCTTCATGATCGTCGACTTGCCGGAACCGTTCGGCCCCACCAGTCCGTACACGCTCCCCTGCGGAATCTGCAGGGAAACGCCTTTCACCGCATACACACCTTCCCTCCCCCAGGGAGAGGGAAACTGCTTGTGCACATGGCGGATATCGACGGCAGGAGCAGCCATAACTGAAAAATCGAAAAACGACTCACTCACTCTCGCCCAGCCTGCGCAACAGAGAGGCAGACATCTCAATCGCCTTCTCCCAGAGATCCAGCCGCATATTCTCGTTCGGCGAATGAATGCGGGCATCGGGCAGGCACAACCCCAGCAAAAGGGCATCTACGCCGAGCTGCTTGCTCATCTCCGCAATCACGGGAATACTGCCGCCCTCGCGCACAAGCACGGGCTTATTGCCGAAAGCCTCTTCCAGAGCCTGCTGGGCTGCCTTGCCGTAACGAGAATGAGGATCGCACACATACGCCTCGCCTCCATGCTGATTCACAAACCTGATCTCGACGCCCTTCGGCGCCACCTTCTCGAAATGGGCCTTCACGAGCTGCAAAATACGCTTGGGATCCTGCCCCGGAACGAGGCGACAGGAAATCTTCGCCACCGCCTTCGTCGGAATCACGGTCTTGCTACCCTCTCCTTCGTACCCGCCGAAAATACCGTTCAGCTCGAAAGTCGGACGAGCATAGATACACTCCGCTCCGGTATAACCGGCTTCCGTACGCAAAGCCTTCACACCCGTCAGGGCAGCCAGCGAAACATCGTCCATACCCGGCACCCGGCTCCACATCACGCGCTCCCAATCTGCCGGAGGCTCTACGCCGTCGTAAAAACCGTCGATCGACACGCGGCCTTCGGCATCATGGCACGTCGCCAGCATCTCCGCCAGCACCGTAATCGGATTGGCCACCGCACCGCCGAACACCCCGGAATGAAGATCCATCGCCGGGCCGTTAACGATCAGCTCGCCGCAGGCCACCCCGCGCAAACCGTAGGAAAACGTCGGCACATCGGGTGCAGCCATCCCCGTATCGGAAACGACGATCACATCACAAGCCAAAAGTTCCCTGTTCTTTCCCAGAAAATCGATCAAACTCGCGCTGCCGACTTCCTCTTCGCCTTCCAACAAAAACGTCACATTCACGGGCAGCGTACCGCCGCCTTCCTGCAACAGCGACTCCACACCGAGAATATGGGCGAAAAGCTCGCTCTTGTCATCCGAAGCTCCTCGGGCATAAATGCGCCCGTCACGCACGACCGGCTCGAAAGGATCGGACTCCCACAACTCGATCGGATCCACCGGCTGCACATCATAATGCCCGTAAATCAGCACACGGGGCTTCCCGGGAACCTCCGGACTCTTCGCAACGACAATCGGATGGCGCGCCGTCCCATGGCTACGCGCATCGAACCCCATGCCGGACAACTTGTCCACCAGCCAATCCGCACAATCCGCCACATCTCCGTCATGGGCACGCTGCGCCGAAATACTCGGAAAACGCAGCAACGTCATCAATTCATCCAGTCTGCTCATGACAACCACTCTACGCAAGAGCCTCAGGAAGGCAAGCCCCGAATGCGGCAGCGGCCACAATGCGCATGACCGCACGCTTCACCCGGATATGAACCGCGCCAACAATCTAACACAATCTAACTTATAACGTATTCACAATCCTGCAGCATACATTATACGCTTCCCAACCGCCAGCGAGTATGCTAGCATGTCGGCGGCCTTCTCCAACACCGTATGACCCGCCTCCGACAGCAACTCAACATCCCATGTATCATTCTTACCGGGCTTGTTTTGATCGACGCCTGCCCGGCAGTTCCTTACATAACGAATCGAACTGCTACAACTCGAGTCTCTGATCTCGAACAGCAACGACAAGCCGAAAAAGTAATTGCACAACTCGGCAGCAGCGACTTGAAACAATCGGACGAGGCCTTCCTGACTTGCGCCCGGCAAGAGAATGCCACGCTCACTCGCGCACTCCGCGAAGCAACCTATTCCGACAATCCGGAACTGGTGCGGCGCGCACAAATTGCATTGGCCCTCCAAACGCTCGCGTTGGCAGCTTCCACTGAAGACACCACCATTTTTCGGCTCAAAGCCCTGTACGAACTGGGAGACACGGAATTCACCACCATAGGCCTCAACCAGTGGGCGAGGGAACTGCTGACGGAAAACCGCGGAGGCAATGACGAAATCACCGCACTATGCACGGCGTTGGAAAGCTGGGACAACGTCAACCCCAAACTCGAAAGCGCCCTGATCTACCAAAGACTCATCCGCGCCTACAATCAGGGAGCGGATGACCCGCTCGGGGAACTCCGCCCATGGGTACAGGGATTGTACCGGCGCCTCAGAGGATTCAGCGACAACAAAATACTCCTGTATAACGACATCCTTCGCAACAACACCGAAGAAGTATACTTCCGCCATGGTCCGTGGCAATCCAACACCTGCCGCATCTGGACCGCCCCGCATGAATACGAACCGCTCGTTCTGGCAAACTCGCCGACGCGGTATGAACTCAGGCAGTTGCACTACCTCACCCACAACTTCAACACCTTGCGGACGGATATCGCGGAAGAAGGCATCAGCCGATTCAAACGCAAAGGGCAGGCCCTGCCTTCCTGCTGCATGAAATCCATGAACAGCCTGGCGGCGCGCCATCATCTAATACCCGTCGACATCCCTGCTACCGCCAAACAGATCAGAAACGCCGCAGCCACCATCCCGAAAAACATGCAGGGCTTCATCCCCCGCTGCCTGCTGGCACTTGGCGGAAAAATGCCGGCATGGGAAAAAATGGACGTCTATGATGACCTGAGCATCATGCACTTCCCGGACATCACCGCCGTCCGCCTGCCCCAATGGAACTGCGCTTACCTCATCACCCCGGATGAAAACACGGAATCGTACAGGCAGACATACAAACACAACCTGACCGAACTTGACGAACTCTGCAAACAGGCCAAGGCAAAAAACAAAACGGACCTGCTCATCGCACTCGCCCTCAAGGAATGCGACGACGCCCTCCCGGACAATCAGGAAACCCGCCACTCCGCCATCGCGACCAAACAAACGGCATGCTACAGCCTCCTGCTTGAAATGAACCTCGGCGACCTTGCCGTACCCGTTCCCTCCGAAGAAGGTCCGGAAAGCTTCAACATCATCGTCTCCAGCAACGATGCCAACCGCGACGAATTCGAACGCCTGCGGGAATTCGTTCCCCGCCAGCTCCACAGCTGCATCACCGGACTGGCCGTACTCGAAGAGCGAGGCGAATGGGATGCTCTCCGGACGGACTGCGCAGCCCTCGCTGAACTGCTCAACCGCTACGACGTCTGGTCACTCCTCATCTGCCAGCACGAACTCCGGGGCGTCAGCCCGCTGGCTCTGGCCGAACTCTTCTCACACTACGAACGCGACCCGCAACGAATCTCCCGCTATTTCGACATCCTTCGCTCTCCTCACTACAGCATCTTCCCGCAGTTCAACCGCGCATGGGGACTCGGAGGAGGCATACGCGCCGCCAACATCCTGGCAGGCAAAATCCCTGCCACAAACAGCGACAGGCAGGACATCCTTGACCGCATCGTCATCAACGGCATGGAGGGTTATCGGAACGGCACCATCGGCATCGACTCTCTCCATATCATGATCCGCCTCCTTGGCGAACAAGGCTATGGAGAAGCCGCTGGCGCACTGGCCTCACTCATTCCTGAATTCGGCAAAACGGGTTTCCCGTCTGCCGTCTATGCGATTGTCCACCACTTCATCGAGCAAAACAGGTTGGACCAGGCGGCCCCCTTCATTCGGGACATCAACGCCAGCAAACGATATGACCGCCCCCTGCTCCACCTCGCCATGTCTGAATATGAAGAAGCCCTCGGTCACGACGAACTGGCATGGAAACACTACAAAAACGCCGTCACCCTCAACGCACTCTTCTTTCAGGCCGGGTTGAGGGACGACTACGACCTTTTCGTGCAAACCCTTCTGACCTACGGCAACTACCGCGATGCCGAACGATTCTACTTCAACATGGGCCATCGTATCGTCGACATGCACAACCTGGCCGAAGCCTATGTTGAATCCGAACAATGGGACAAGGCGAACTACATCTACGAATACATCGTACACCGCGGCATCTGCGTCAACGCCCCGTCCTACACGGACCCCACCCATGAACAAATCGTCCTCTCGCGAGCCATGGCGGATTGGACTCGCGGCATGGTCCGGCTCGACCAAGGCAAACAAACGGAAGCATACCACCACATCGAACAGGCACTGTCGGACATCAGCGGACATCCCCGCCTCACCCAAGACATCCTGACCAGACTCCTGCCCAACACCGCCATCCCGGCAGAACGCCGCATGCAATGGAAAAACAATGAAATCCGGGCCCTCGAACAAAAACTTCACAACCAGCCGAAACACCCAGGCGCCCGCATGGCGCTCGACACCCTTCGCGCCACACGCCTACCCTGATCACGCCCCGCCGCCATGAACCGCACATCTCACATCCTCGCCTCCCTGACACTTGCCGGCAGCGTACTCGCGCAGGAAGACGCCACGCGCACATGGACGCTCGACAACGGCCAAACCATCCAGGCTGCAGCCATCTCCACTCCGGGAGACAGCATCTATCTTCAGAAAAAAGAAGGCCGCACCCTCCGCATCCCGCTCTCACGCCTGAGCGCCCAGGACCACGCCTACCTCCGCACCTGGAAAAAACCCGCTCCTCCCTCCGCCGTACCCATGCTTCCCCATACAATGGCAAGCGATGCAGACTCCATGCCTGTCCACACATGGAACATCGGCAACGGCCAAACCGTCCGTGCATCCATCCAAAGCCTGGGACCGAACGACCTCGTCATCCGCACCGGCGACGACCGCCTCTACAACCTGCAACGCAACGCGCTCACCCCGCAGGAAACGGCCCACGTCGAAGAATGGAAACGCTTGAACAGCATCCGTAATTGGAACGTATACTGCCAGTTGCACAGCAAGGAACCGCTCATCATCGAAGCATCCCTTTCCGACGCGATTCGGCGAACCGCCACACTGCGTCTGCTGGACGGCAGCCAGACCATTTACCGCTTCAGCCAATTCAAAGGGGAAGATCTGGACATCCTCCAGACCTGGGACACTCCGGACGAACGCATGGAACAAACCCTTGTCTTTCACACGGATGCAGCTGCTGCAGAAGCCGATGCCAAACGACACTCACGCCGGATCATGCTATTCCTCGTAGGGAAAAAGGGAAGCAGAGAAGAATCGCTCTGCGAACAATTCATCTGGAGCAACCCCTATTTGATCGAGTATTTGAACAAAAAATATACTCTAGTGCGCTATTACTGCGATGAAAACGGAAAATGGCCGGAACCCGTCCGTTTCCTCTTGGATAGGCAGACTCATCATCACGATTATCCATGGCATAAGACATTTCCTCAACTCATCATTGCCCATCATATCACACAAATCGACTACAATGCTCCCTCCTATTATCGCATCAACCTGAATGTCGTCCAGCCCTGTTCAGGCCTCAGCATCCCGGATGAACACTTTCCCAACTCCCATCCCGCCGCAAACCTGAAAACGCCTTAATCCCTCGTCTTGGCCTGCAAACGGGCACGCCGCAACTCCTCGCGCAACGCATGCGCATGCTTCCCCTCAGCCGACGACTTGTCCATATCGCGGGCATACTCCAATGCTGCCACGGCTGCATTGAAAGCAGCCTCGGAACGCGGAGAATGCACGCCATCATACAAAACAGCCGTCTTCCTCAGCAAAAGAGGATACAGCACACGAAGAGCAGCGGACTGGCGCAGGGCAACGGGCCGTCCGGCATCCTTGCAAAACGCGGCAACCTTGTCAATCACCGCCTTCAAGGAACGCGCATCGGCATTCGGGGACAAATCATGCACCTCCCCCATCAAAAGAAATAAATCCGCGCGATCGGACGCCTCCTTGACACGCCCCTGCAGCCTGCTTCTATCTGCCGATCGCAATGCGGCGGCGTCAGCCAGCCTATCGGCCAAAGGCAAACCATCGACCGTCGCCACAGCGCCGGCGACGCTGGCATACAGCCCATCCCGATCCGTCAGCACGAACGCAGGCGTATAAACCACCAGATCCCGCATCGCCTCCGCCGCATTCGAACGGCTCGCGCGATCAGCCGTCGCATCGCCAAGCTTCACAACCTCCCATGCCACATGGGCAAAACGGGCATCCCTCTTCAACTCGTCCAGCACGGCTCCCAATTCACGGCACGGAGCGGAATCGTCCACATACACGCGCCACACCTCGCCTTCCCGAGACGGCTCCGCATGCGCAACCTGCACGGAACACACGGCCGCAGCCGTGCAACATCCATAACCCAGACAGCGAAACATCAGACCCGGCGAATCGTAATCCGCTTATAACGATCATCACCGTCTTCCGACACCGTCACGACCCCTTCGATCTCCTTGAGTGCATTATGCACCAAACGGCGATGATAGGCATTCAAGGGCGGCATCTTCTGCTCCTCACCCGATTCCAGCACGCGTTCAGCCAAAGACCTTGCCTTGCCCAGCAGCCTCTCCTCACTCTTCTCGCGGTAATGGTCGCAATCGACCTTCACCCTCGGAGCATCCGGCAGAACATTCTGAATCATACGGTTGACGAGATACTGCAAATCGTCCAGACGATCACCGTCCTCACCGATGAGAAACCTGGCATCTTCCGATGCAATCTGAAGGCAGACGACACCGTCCTCCTCCGTCACATCGACATCATATGCGAAACCCATTGCATTCAGGATATCGCCCAACGACTTTTTGGCTACTTCAATCAAATCCATAGGACATCTACAGTATTGCCTCAAAATGCCTCCGAGACAAGCATAAAGTGAACCAGTCCGGAGTAAAATCCGGTATATGCTCCATTTCCGCACCACATGCAGCCATGCTGATTGCCCTGGTTCCAGCCCATCCGAGCCTCCGATCAACCTCACACGCAGGCACCAAGAACCAACCCCTCGCCCAAAATGCCATCCTCTCGCTTTCCACTTGCAAACCTCGGGGAACATGATACAATCGGCGTGATATGAAATTGCGCTCTTTTTCCAGTTGCAAACGCGGATTTACGCTCATTGAAATCCTGATCGTCATGGCTATCATCGCCATTCTCGCTGCGATTGCCTATCCCATCATCACCTCCAAACTCGTCGAAGCCAAACGCATGGAATCGCGAAAACAGTGCACCGACATCGAAAAAGGAATCAAAGACTTTTATGAGGACTACAACACCTATCCCGTCAAGAATGAAGGCTCCATTGCCGACAGCGGATCCGGCACCACCATCCGCACCACGGAAAGAGACCCGAACGACCTCATCACCATCCTCTTCGGCAAGGAAAAATCCGAAAACCGCATCAACGAAAAGAAAATCCAATACATCACCGGATCCATCGTTGAAACGAAAGTCAACGGCATCTACCGCCGCGGCGACAGCTACGGCTATTACGACCCGTGGGGCGAAGCCTACTACGTCGAAATCACCCACAATGTCGATGGAGAAGGCCTGAACGACCCCTGCGCCACCGGAACCAACAAATCCACGGATCAAAGCGTCATCGTCTGGGGTACCGGCCCCGACAAGGAAGGCCCTCGCGGCACCGGAGACAACACCAAAGACAACGTCTTCTCCTACAAAAGCGGCTCCAAATAACCTCTTCAAAACTTTCGATCACCACATAGCCTAAACCCATGAGCTGGTTCCAAACGGATGACGTGCGCATCACGTCCATCAAACCCCTGATATCCCCCGCCATCCTCATTGAGGACTTCCCCTGCACGCCGGAAGTGGAGCAACTCGTCTCCGAAACGCGCCACAACCTCCAGCAATGCATCAAGGGAGACGACGACCGCCTGGCCGTCATCGTCGGCCCCTGCTCCATCCACGACCCCGAAGCTGCCGTCGACTACGCCGGCCGCCTTCGCTATGCGATGGACCGCTACAAGGACGACCTCCTGATCATCATGCGCGTCTACTTCGAAAAACCGCGCACCACCGTCGGCTGGAAGGGCCTCATCAACGACCCCTTCATGGATGGCACATTCAAAATCAACCGCGGCCTGCGCATGGCCCGCGGCCTCCTCATCCGCCTCGCGGAAATGGGAGTGCCCGCCGCCACCGAATTCCTCGACACGATCTCACCGCAGTACATCGCCGACCTCATCACATGGGGAGCCATCGGAGCACGCACCACCGAAAGCCAGGTGCACCGCGAACTCGCCTCCGGCCTCTCCATGCCTGTCGGATTCAAAAACGGCACCTCCGGCAGCACGCAAATCGCCATCGACGCCATCGTCTCCGCCTCCAACCCGCACAGCTTCCTCTCCGTCACCAAACAGGGTGGAGCAGCCATCGTCTCCACCTCCGGCAACGACACCTGCCATCTCATCCTCCGCGGTTCCAGCCACGGCACGAACTACGATGAGGAACACGTTCGCAAAGCGTGGGAAACCCAGCAGAAAGCCGGCATCTCCAACCGCCTGATGATCGACTGCTCGCACGGCAACAGCAACAAGGACTGGCGCAACCAGGCCGTCGTCGCGCAGAACATCGCCGAACAACTTGCCGAAGGATCGGAACTCGTCGCTTCCGTCATGATCGAAAGCAACATCGTCTGTGGAGCACAGCCCAACAAGCCCCCCTTGAAATACGGGCAGAGCATCACGGACCAATGCGTCGGATGGGAAGAAACCCTCGACATCTTCGAAACGCTGGCCGAAGCAGTCCGGAAACGCCGGGCCCGCACACAGGCATAAAACCTCCGCCCGCATGAAAGAACCGCCTTCATGCGGGCGTATTATAGAAACCCGGCACCCATCGTCTCGCACCACATTCATATGAAAACACACTGGACATTACTTCTCACTCTCGGTATCTCCGTTGCCAACGCAGCGCCCTTGCCCGCTACCCAGCGTGAAACATTCGACTTCGGCTGGAAACACGCCCGCTTCGGCAACATGCCCGACGGCACCGTACAGCCTGAACCCGGAGCGGAATCCGCCCCCCTCACCTCTTCCAGCCACGAACACCAGAACATCGCCATGAACGCGATGGACGGCAACCGCAACACACGCTGGTGCGCCGCCAACGCCAACCCCGGCCACTACATCACAGCCGACTTCGGCAAACCCGTAGCCGTCAGCCAAATCAACGTCATCTGGGAAAAAGCTGCACCGCGCGACTACGTCATCTCCGGTTCCGATAACGGCAAAACGTGGACCGACATCGCCGCCCGCATCGGCGACAACGGAACGGAATCGGCGCAAAACCTCTACGGCAAAAACCAAAAACCTGCCGACTCTCGCGCTTACCGCTACTACAAATTCACCGTCAACGGAACTGGAGGCGGCAACTGGGCCAGCATCCGGGAAATCGAATTCACCGATGCCGCCGGAAAGAAAATCAAACCCGCCGGCGAAAAACTCAATGCCAACAAAGTACCGTTCGGAACCAACTTCGACGACACAAAATGGCGCTCCCTCAACCTCCCGCACGACTGGGCCATCGAAGGCCCCTTCCGCCCCGAACTTGAAAACGAAACCGGCAAACTCCCGTGGGTCGGCATCGGCTGGTACCGCAAAAGCTTCGACGTACCCGCCGATGCAGGAGAACACCGCTACTACCTCGACTTCGACGGAGTCCTCTCCATGCCCAAAGTCTACGTCAACGGCGAACTTGCCGGAGAATGGGGCTACGGATACTCCTCCTTCCGCGTAGACATCAGCAAACACCTCAAACCCGGCCAGAAAAACACCGTCGCCGTCCGTGCGGAAAACCTTCCGCGCTCATCGCGCTGGTACCCGGGCGCAGGCATCTACCGCCACGTATGGCTCACCAAAACCAACCCCGTCCATGTCGACAACTGGGGCGTATCCATCACCACCCCCCAAGTCTCCAACGACAGAGCCACGGTCGAAATCAAAACAACCGTCCTCAACACATCGGACAAACCCGCTACCGTCTCCGTTGAAAACGCCGTCGCAGGCGTAGCCGGAGCTGCGGGCAAACCAGAAACCGTCACCATCCCCGCCGGACAAAGCAAGGAAATCACCTCCACCATCCAACTCGGCAACCCCAAACTCTGGGATCTTGACACCCCCCATCTCTACGACCTCGCCACCACCATCAAACTGGACGGCAAAATCATCGACAAAGTCAACAACACCTTCGGCGTACGCACCGTCGAATGGAAACCCGATGGCTTCTACCTCAACGGCCGCAAAGTCCGCATCAACGGCGTCTGCCAGCATCACGACCTCGGACCGCTCGGTGCCGCCGTCTATGCGCGCGGCTACGAACGCCAGCTCGAAATCCTCAAGGAAATGGGGGTCAACTCCATCCGCACCTCACACAACCCGCCCGCTCCCGAACTGCTGGAAGCGTGCGACCGCATGGGCATCCTCGTCGACAACGAACTCTTCGACATCTGGGAACATCAGAAATACGACAAAGCCAACGGCTACCACATCCTCTGGAAAGACTGGCACGTCAAAGACCTCCAGAACTTCGTCAAACGCGACCGCAACCACCCCAGCGTCATCTGCTGGAGCGCCGGCAACGAAATCGACGAACAGGGCACCGCTCGCGGCAAAGAAGTAGCTCAGGAACTCGTCCGCCTCTTCCACGAAGCGGATCCCTCCCGCAAAGTCACCGTCGGCTGCAACAACCCCAATGCATGGAAAAACGGCTTCGGCGAAATCTTCGACATCTACGGCTTCAACTACAAACCCCACCTCTACGGCGAATTCATCAAACAGCGCCCGAACCAGCCGGTCATCGCCTCCGAAACCTCCTCCTGCGTCTCCACGCGCGGCGAATACTACTTCCCCGTCAAATGGGGAATCGGAGACGGCTTCTTCAACTACCAGGTCAGCTCCTACGACCTCTACGCCCCCGGCTGGGCCTACCGCCCCGACCGCGAATTCGCCGCACAGGACGCCAACCCCAACATCGCGGGCGAATACGTATGGACCGGATTCGACTACCTCGGCGAACCCACCCCGTACAACCAGGACCGCGCCAATGCAGGCAACTTCTCCAACCCTGAAGAAGCCAAAGCAGCCCTCGAACGCTTCGCCGCGCTCGGCAACAAAGCGCCCTCACGCAGCTCCTACTTCGGAATCGTAGACCTCTGCGGCTTCCCGAAAGACCGCTTCTTCATCTACCAGGTACACTGGCGTCCTGATCTGAAAATGGCCCACATCCTCCCCCACTGGAACTGGGAAGGCCGTGAAGGGGAAATCACCCCCGTCCATGTCTACTCCTCGGGCGACACCGCCGAACTCTTCCTCAACGGAAAATCGCAGGGTGTACGCGTCAAAAAACCGGGCAGCGACACCGAAGGCTACCGCTTCTTCTGGAACGACGTCAAATATGAACCCGGTGAACTCAAAGTAGTCGTCACCAAAAACGGCCAGCCCTGGGCAACCGCTACTCGCGCCACCACAGGCAAAACGGCAGCCATCGACCTTCAGGCCGACCGCACCGCCATCGCCGGAGATGCACGCGACATCAGCTACGTCACCGTCACCATGAAAGACGCCAAGGGCAACACCGTACCCACCGCCAAAGAACCGCTCACCTTCACCGTCAATGGCCCGGCTGAAATCATCGGCGTGTGCAACGGCAACCCGGTCGACCTCTCCGGCTTCCAGAAAAACACCATCGATGCCTTCAACGGCCTTGCACAAGTCATCGTGCGTGGCAAACGCGGCGAAAGCGGCCCCGTCACCCTCACGGCCACATCGCCCGGCATCAAAACAGCCACCATCAAACTCAACATCGCCAAACCGACTGCCGAACAACTCAAAAAATAACACGGCGTCCATTCGGAAAAACATCAAGCGCTGTTCCGCACACCGGAGCAGCTCTTCTTGTATCCCCTTAAAATCACAACTGCGTAACAACACCTCAACAACCTTGACCCGGAGGCGCAAATCTGTTCTATATAGAAAAGAACCACCCGCAGCCTCCCCATGCCGACCATCCGAACCCTCCTGCCGACCCTCGCCCTCCTGCTCCCGTCCATCGTCTGGAATGCCTCCGCAGACACCAGACGGGAAACGACCGAAATGCGTAAACTCAGGCAAAAAGCCGAACAAGGCAATGCCGAAGCGCAAAACAAACTTGGCAACCGATACGCCGAAGGCATCGGAACAGCCGCAGCCCCGGAACAAGCCTTCCACTGGTACAGCCGGGCAGCCGCACAAAACAACCTCGCCGCCACCACCAGCATGGGCATCTGCTACCTGCGGGGACTCGGCACCGAACCCGATGCGGAAAAAGCCCTCCAGTACCTCCATCGCGCCGCAGGCAGGGAAAGCCCCCGTGCCTGCGCCCTGCTGGGAGTCTGCTACATACAGGGCCATGGCACCCCGCAGAACATCAGGCAAGGCCTCACCTACCTCCGGAAAGCGGCAAACCAAAACAACGCCTCGGCCCAACACAACCTCGGAGCCTGCTATGCCGCCGGAATCGGCCTTGCCCAAGACGAAGTCGCTGCCTTCTTCTGGTACGAAAAAGCGGCCGAACAAGGCTACGCCCCTGCCCAGTACAACCTCGGCCTCTACTACGAACACGGCAAAGGCACCCCACCCTCGCGCCGCACCGCCGCCTACTGGTATGAAAAGGCAGCCGAACAGGGAAACACCGACGCCGCAACCGCCCTCGCCGTCCTCTGCCTGAACAGCGAAGGCATCCATCAAGACCTCCCGAAAGGAATCTCCCTCATGAAACAGGCGGCCGAACAAGGCAACCCGCAGGCGCAGTACAACCTCGCCCTCTGCTACAGAGAAGGCAAAGGCGTCTCGAAAAATCCGGCGCTCGTCCGGGCCTGGCTCATGCGCGCAGCCGAACAAAACCACATCGCCTCGCAATACCTCCTTGCCCGCACCTGCACATCCGAAGAAGGAATCATCCACACCCCGGAAGAGGCGGCCTCATGGTACCGGAAAGCGGCAGAACAAAACCACCCCGAATCCCAGTATGAACTGGGCATGAGCTACTACACCGCAGATGGCGTCCCATACGACCCCGAACAAGCCGTCGAATGGTTCAGGCGCGCCGCCGTCCAACACCACCCCAAAGCCCTGAACATGCTCGGCATCTGCTACACGCAGGGCATCGGAATACAACCGGACGCACAGCAGGCTTTCGAACACTTCTCCCGGGCAGCAGCCCTCAACGACCCGACGGCGCAATACAACCTCGCCGCCAGCCTCTCCACCGGCAGCGGCACCGCAACCGACCCGCAGCAAGCGGCACACTATTACCGGGAAGCCGCCATGCAAGGCCACCGCGAAGCCCGGTACCGGCTGGCAAACAGCTACGCCACAGGCACCGGACTCCCGCAGGACTGGGAACAAGCCATCCGCTGGTATCGAATGGCCGCCGCTCAAAAACATCCGGAAGCCCTCCGGCAACTCGGCCTCTGCTATGCCGAAGGCCACGGCATCCCGCCCGATGGACAACAAGCCATCCTCTTCCTTCAGGAAGCCGTCAAGCAAGGCAGCACCGCCGCATGGAACGACCTCTGCTCCCGGCAAAATCCCCCGGAACCGGCGCATGACTTCGACACCCTCCTCCTCCATGCAGAACAAGGCTCGCCGGAAGCCCGATACGCACTCGCGGAACAATACGCCCGCAGCGACCGCTCCGGGCCAGGCATGAAAAAAGCATTCCGATGGTACCTCCTTGCGGCGGAACAAGGCCTGCCGCAGGCTCAGCATAAAACGGCCCTTTGCTACGGAAAAGGCGCAGGCACACCGGCAAATGCACAGGAAGCAGCAGCCTGGCACCTCAAGGCAGCTCTTCAGGAGCACCCCGACTCCCTGTATCGGCTCGCCGTCTGCCGGCAATGGGGCATCGGCACTGCCATCGACATCCCTGCCGCCGAACGCAACTACCGGCAGGCAGCAAACCTCGGGCACCCGCAAGCCCAACGCAACCTTGCCCTGCTCCTCGCCACCCGGGCCAAAACGCCCGGAGACCGCGAACAGGCGCTCTCCTCCATGACCACCGCCGCCGAACACAACGATGCGGAAGCCCAGTACATCCTCGGCACATGGTTGGAACGAGGCACCTGCTCCGCTCCGAACACCGACGCAGCTCTGCACTGGTACTGCAAAGCTGCCGCCAACCGCCATGCAGGTGCACAAAACACACTCGGATGGCACTTCCAGCACGGCATCTGCGTCCCCCAATCCCATCGGCAGGCTGCCGACTGGTATGCCAAAGCCGCACAACGGGGCGACCCTACCGCCATCCTCCGATTCGCACTGGTCGGTAGAGGCATAACCCACACACCCTGGAACACCCACCCGGCACCGGAAACACCGCCGCGCCGCCATCGGGACGAACCGGACACGGCACCTCACTTATTGCCGCAGCCACCTCCCGTCCGCATCCATCTCGATGCAGCTCCCTGAAAAACGGGCCATCCATCGCGGCCACAACCATCCCGCCGCTCCCTGCGTGGAAAACGCCATACCCGTATCCGGAATGTACACCAATAAAAAAATTGGGAAATAATCCTTTTTTTTCAGACGATGCCATTCCTCAAACGTTATTCTAAGAGAAACCGCCCTAAAACGGCCATCCAGTCTACTCAAAAACAACCACCGGAACAACCGCATTCCCCCAAAACATATGGAACACGAACAACACCGCACCTCGTGCCAACCCCTCTTTCACCCGAACCTCCTCACACCTTCCACCAGCTCACCGCACACATTCCGGCAGCAACGGACGCAACTCACCCTGTGGATACCCTCCGCCCCGCCCCGCAAGCCTCTCCGGCGCCCCCGTATCACCCTGCCCAACTGACAATCAAAAACATCCCTTCAAACATGTCGAAACAATTCTCCCTCATGACCATAGATCACACCTCAACACCTTGGCTCGCCCCCATCCATCCGGCGGACACCTTGCCCCAACGCATCGAAAAACTCCTTGCCCCCGACAGCGACCCCGAACATAAAAAAGAAGCCTTCCAATGGCTCCTGCTCGAAGCCGAACTCGGCAACACCATAGCGCAGCACCGCCTCTGCCGCTGCTATCTCACCGGGTGCGGCACGCGCAAAGACTTCCGGCAAGCATCCCGGTGGTGCCGCAAAGCTGCCGAGCAAAACCACATCTCCGCCCAGTACGAACTGGCCGAACTCTACAGCCATGGCCGCGGCGTCACCCGCAACCAGGTCGTCGCCGCCAAATGGTACAGAAAAGCGGCACGCCAGAACCACCTGCCCGCGCAGGCCGAACTCGGCAGACGCTACGGCATCGGTAAAGGAGTGCCGCACAACGAAGGCAAAGCTGCATACTGGTACGGCCTCGCCGCCGAACAAGGCCTCGCCTGCGCCCAGTACCAGCTCGCCATCCGGTACATCCATGGAGCTGGCCTCCCAGCCAACCCGCAACATGCCTATGCATGGTGCCGCCTCTCTGCCGAACAGGGATATGCACAGGCGCAAACCTGCCTCGGCTGGATGTACGCGGACGGCTTCGGCACTCGTCACGACCCGGAACTCGCCGTCCAGTGGTACCTGAAAGCCGCAGAACAAATGCAGCCGCAAGCCCACTACAACCTTGGAAAACTGTATGCGGAAGGCTCCCGCATCAGGCAAAACATGCAGGAAGCCCGCAAACACCTCGAACAGGCCGCGGAATACGGCTACCAACCCGCTCAAGAAGCGCTGCTCACTCTACACTGAGGCATATGGTCACAGAAAATCGTCAAAATTATCCTTGACCTCAACTCACCGAAAACCATACCATGTAAACGGAAACCTTTTCCCATGAAAACATTACCTATCATCCTTGCCATCGGCCTCCTTGGAACGCCTCTCGGAGTCGGCAAACCCGAATCGCAACCGGCCTCCCCCGAAGCGGAACGCTTATTCCGCAAAGCAGCCGAACAAGGCAACAAGGATGCCGAAGAACAACGGAAAATAATCAGACAGACCTTGCAACCCGCTCTTTCAGAGAAGCCTGACAACATTCCCGAATCGCCTGATGCAGCGGCATCGCAACAGACTCTCCAACCGCTCGATCAGCAACAGCTCAAACAATTGATCACATTTGCCGAACAAGGAAATAGCAACGCCCAATACCTCCTTGGCGCCATTTTCATGAACGGAACCGGAATCGAAAAAAACGAAACCAAAGCATTCGAGTGGTTCAAAAAAGCAGCCGTTCAAAACCATACAAAAGCCCAATGCATGCTCGGAATGTGCTACTTACAGGGCATTGGAACGAAAAAAGATGAAAAACAGGGAATCGAGATCATACAAAAAGTTGTGGCACAAGGCGACGCAAAAGCCAAATACCTTCTCGGTTTGTGCTATCTCGAAGGTACGGGGGTTAAGAAAAATGCAACCCGCGGATTTCAGCTAATGGCTCAGGCAGCAGAACAGGGTGATAGCGAATCACAAAGCGCTCTCGGTGTGTGCTATGAGAAAGGTATCGGAACTGAAAAAAATACGGCGAAATCATTTCAATGGTTTAAAAAAGCAGCGGAACAAGGCGATAGCAACGCACAGTTCATAATCGGGTTACACTACATCCAAGGCACGGCCACAAAGAAAAATACGAAGGAAGCGGAACACTGGCTTCAGAAATCCGCCGATCAAGGCAATCAGGAAGCTGCGGAACTCCTGCAAATGATCCGCCAAACCATGCAACCGAAGCTCGAACCGGATAAAACTCCCGAATAGTCTTCCCTGCACCTGTAACTCATCAATCCCCCTCTGCCTCAAAACAATCCGCCTCCGGCCTATATCTTCAGCATCCGATTCCATCACAAACCAATTCAAGCACCCACATGAAAACAACCATCTACGTCTTCGCCGGCATCATGGCGGCTTACCTGCCTGCAATCGCTCAGCATAAACCTGTTACAGCCGTCACAGAACAAACCGGCAGCCCCGTCATGGAGAAGCTCTCCATCGAACAATTGACCGCTCGCGCCGAACAGGGAAACGCCGATGCCCAGTGCGAACTCGCCACACGCTACGGCAATGGTGAAGGAGTCAACGTCGATATCAAGCAGGCTATCCGTTGGTTCCGAAAGGCAGCCGAACAAAAGCACCCCCGTGCTCTCGGAGCCATGGGAATGGCCTACCTCCTAGGACGAGGCATCCCGCAGGACACGCAAAAAGCCATCAGCCTCCTCCAACAGGCGGCAGACATGGGAGACTCCAAATCCCAGGTACTGCTGGCAATCTGCTACGCATCGGGGCGCGGTGTCCCGCAGGACATGGCCAAAGCCGAACAACTGGCTCATCAAATTGCCGCACACGGCACTCCAAGTGCGAAATATGACCTCGCCGCCAGCTATCTGCGGGGAGAAGGATTCCCACCATCACCGGAACGCGGCTTTGCCCTCATGAAGGATGCCTGCGAACATGGAGTGCTGCATGCCAAGGGAGCTTTGGGAGTCTGTTACCTCCAGGGCCTCGGCACCGCACAGGATGCCGCACAAGGACTGCGCCTCCTGCAGGAAGCCGCCGATGAAGGAGACATCCAATCCGGGGCAAATCTTGGAGCCGCTTACATTCAGGGAATCGGCGTCGAAAAAAACATCGGCAAAGCCATTCCCCTCTTGCGCAAAGCAGCAGAACAGGGGGATAGCACGGCTCAATGCAACCTCGGCTTCTGCTACCAGGATGCCATCGGCGAACACCACGATCCCGAACAAGCCGCCTACTGGTTCGAAAAATCAGCCAAACAGGGCAATCGACGGGGGCAATACATGCTCGGCCTCAGCTACTACACGGCGGATGGCCTGCCCCGCGACCTCGAACAGGCAGTTTACTGGTTCCGCACGGCAGCAGAAAACGGCATCCCTGATGCCCAAACCCACCTCGGCCTCTGTTACGTGCAAGGAGGCGGCGTACAGGCCGACCCGGCGCAGGCATTCCTCTGGTTCACCAAAGCCGCTCAACAAGGAAATACGGACGGACAGCGCAACCTCGGCCTCTGCTATGCGGACGGCCTCGGTACCGACAAAAACCCGGCCAAAGCCATCGAATGGTTCACCAAGGCAGCCGAACAGCAGGACAGCCAGGCACAATATGCTCTGGCTTGCTGCTATGCTGAAAACAACCTCCCCGGACTGCCCGACATGGCCAAAGCCTTCTACTGGTTCCAAAAAGCGGCAGCACAGAACTACCCGGACGCCCAATACCGCCTCGGCAAATGCTACATCGAAGGCTCCGGAACCGAAAAGAACAGCAAACTCGGCATCGAATGGCTCAACAAAGCCATCGCACAAGGGCAGGAAGACGCCCGGCTCTACCTCACCCGCCAAGCCCCGTTAGCAGACACCGAACTCACCCTTGAACAAATCCGCCAACAAGCCGAACAGGGCAATGCGGAAGCTCAATTCTACCTCGGAGAATGCTACCGGCAGGGCATCAGCATGGAACAAAACCCCGCCAAGGCCTTCCAACTCTACACAAAATCGGCGGCTCAAAACTATGCCCCGGCTCAAGCGCTCCTCGGCTACTGCCATCAAAACGGAATAGGCACCGGCAAAAATCCTCAGGAAGCCGTCCTCTGGTACCGCAAAGCGGCAGACCAAGGCAATGCACAAGGCCAGAGAATGCTGGGCGTCTGGTACATGCAAGGAGACGGCACTCCGGAAAACATGGCACAAGCTGTTTCTTGGTTCGAAAAAGCCGCCATGCAGGGCAACGCCATCGCCCAGTACAATCTGGGTATCTGCCATCTGCAGGGCCAAGGCACACCTGCAGACCCGCAAAAAGCCATCCTTTGGCTCACCAAAGCGGCCGAAAACGGCGATGCCAATGCACCCTACACCCTCGGAGAACTCTACGGTAACAGCGGCCAAGTACCGAAAAACATGCAACTGGCCCTCCAATGGATCCGCATGGCCGCCGAACGAAATCAAGCCGATGCTCAATACAGGCTGGGAGCCACCCTTTTGCTGGGCGACGGTCTCCCTAAAGACGAAAAACAGGGTATCATGTGGACGCGCAAAGCCGCCGATCAAGGCCATATCGAAGCACAAAACAACCTTGGCCTCGCCTACCTGAACGGCACAGGCACACCGCGCGACTATGAACAGGCATTCTACTGGTACAAACAGGCGGCAGAACAAGGGAACGCCACCGCCCAATACAACCTGGGACTCATGTATTCCCAGGGCAAAGGCACCGAGAAAAACATCCTGGAAGCGGAACGCCTGTTCCGCAATGCAGCCGAACAAGGCTACAAGGATGCCGAAGAACAACTGAAAAAAATCCGCCAAACCATGCAGCCGAATCTCTACCCGGAAAAAGAACCGGATCACACGCCCGAATGGCCTACCTTACACCTGTAACTCATCAATCCCCCCCCTCCGCCTCAAAACAATCCCCCTCCGTCATATATCTTCAACATTCGATCTCATCACCAACCAATTCAAGCATTCACATGAAAACAAGCATCTACATCCTCGCCGGCATCATGGCGGCAGCCCTGCCCGCCTCCGGCCAGCAACCCACAGTCGCCCCCGAAAGCATCGTCCCTCAGCAACATCCTGAAAACAGCATGGACCAACTCTCCTTCACTCAAGTCAAAAAACTTGCCGAACAAGGGGACACCTATGCACAAGCCGCTCTCGGCATCCGTTATCTTGAAGGCAGCGGTACAGAGAAAAACCCGGAACTCGCCTTCCGATGGTTACAAAAAGCCGCCAAACAGGGTTTCCCATCCGCGCAACGTCTCCTTGGCTATTGTTATAAGGATGGGATCGGTACAGAGAAAAACATGGATAACGCGATCACGTGGCTCAAAAAAGCTGCCGAACAGGGCGATGCCCCAGCTCAATGTATTCTCGGCTTTAGCTACATGGAGGGTACCGGTACAGAAAAAAACATGCGTCTCGCTTTCTACTGGTTCAAAGAAGCCGCTGAACAAGAAAATGTACAGGCTCAAAAATACCTCGGCGTCTGCTATCTGGAAGGAAAAGGCACCGATAAAAATACAATTCTCGCTTTTCAATGGTTCAAAAAAGCCGCTGAACGAGGCGATGTTGATGCCCAATACAATCTCAGTTTATGCTACATGACAGGCGACGGGACTGAAAAACACCCGGAACTCGCGCTCCAGTGGTGCAAACAAGCAGCCGCACAAGGTCTTGCCCCGGCTCAATACAACCTTGGAGTCCATTACCTCAAGGGAATCATTATACAACAAAACCTGACGCTCGCTTTCCAGTGGATCCAAAAAGCTGCAGAACAAGGCTACGCTGAAGCAGAAAACGCCCTCGGAGGTTTCTACATACAAGGTACCGGTACAGAACAAAATCCGGAACTCGCTTTCCAATGGTTCAAAAAAGCAGCAGAGCAAGGTCATGCAAATTCTCAATATAACCTCGGAATCTTCTATATGGACGGCATCGGCATGGAGAAAAACTCAGAGCTCGCCTTCCAGTGGTTACAAAAAGCCGCAGCACAGGGTTTCACGGAGGCTCAAGGCTACCTCGGCTTCTGTTATATGGAAGGAAAAGGCACCGAAAAGAACCTCCGTGAAGCGGAACTCTGGTTCGGCAAAGCTGCTGCACAAGGCGACAAATATGCCGAAGAACAACTGGAACAAATCCGCCTAAAGCAATAATTTTACGGCTCGCGTAGGGTTCACTCCATCGGATTCAGATGAAACAAGCTCGCTTCTTCCTCGCCGGCATCATGGCGGCAGCATGGCCCGTGTACGCACTGTCGGCACCTGAATCTCCCGGCGAATATGTCCATACGCGGCACTTCATCACGGAACACGCGGATGGAAGCACGGCCTACCTTGACTATCGTATCACGAACAACGGCATCATTCTCGAAATCAACGACGGCACCGACATCTCCCGGCGCATCCTGTTCCTGCGCTATATCCCGGACGAAACGGGTAAACTCGTCGCCTGCCTGTTGACCATCCGCTACATGACCTTCGATGAAAAAATCAGCAACGACTACATCCCCGATTCCAACACCCCCGACCTGCACACGGCATGGGCTCGCAACAGGCAGGGCAGCATGGAATTGATCTCCTCGACTGGCGATGAGAAACTGAACAAACTCGACATCGAACGCGAATTCAAGCACCTCCTGCAGGAATGCCGCAAGCACGCAGGCCAGCTGGGTAATCGTCCACCCCAAACAGCTTCAGCAGCAGCCGAAGCCCCGGCTCACACCGCACCCCAGTAGCTCCGCGTCCTGTGAGGAATCGTCAGCACGCCATCCCTGCTTGCCGACTCGAACAGCCGCACCAAAGCTTCCAGATAAGCCGCATATCCCGCATCCCCTTCACGCAAAGCATAGGAGGCCGACAGATTTCTGCCCAAAAAACCTTCAAGATCGAATGTCAAATCATTGGCATACTCCCGGAACTCATAAACACCGTCCCGGAAAAAACGGCGAAATTGCGAATCTCCCTCTTCCTCCATGCCACCGCTGAACCCCTTGAACTCCGGGCAGAATTCGGCACACAGCCGGGCATTGGCAAGCACTACCGGATCATCCGCCACCCGGCTGTTCCAAACGAGGGCCACGCGGCCTTCATTCCTCAGAACTCGCCTGCACTCCTTCCGGAAGGCAGCCGCATCGAACCAATGAAACGCCTGCCCCGCCGTCACCAGATCGGCACATGCGCCATCCAGCCCCGTCGCCTCGGCCGTTCCCTTGCGTGCTCGGAACCCTTCATATCCTCCCAAAGTCCGCTCGGCCACGGCCCTCATCTCATCGTTCGGCTCCACGGCATACACGGACAAGCCCTTCTCCAGCAACTGGCGGGTCAGCTTGCCCGTACCGGAACCGACATCGGCCACGGCACATCCGGCAGACAACCCATGCTCCCGCACAAGATCATCCAGCCATTCCGCCGGATAGCCCGGCCTGAACCGCTCATACACATCGGACTTGCCTGAAAAACGCTCGGTCGAATCCATCATTCCCTCCTTTTGCGCAGGCAAACAGACAGCCTGCATACAATGCCATTGTACGCGGAAAATCCGGGCGGACAAGAACCCTCCGCGGCATCCCTGCACGGCCGCCGCCCATACCCGCCTTTTTGCTTTACCTCACAGGGGAAAGCATGTACTCTTTCTGCCAGACACATGCCAGAAAATTTCACCCAGTTCCTCCATGCCTACGACATGATCCCGCTCTCCTTGGCCGGATACATCCTCGGAGCCATCCTCATCCTTGCCCATGCCATCGCGCTCATCTTCCCGCAGAAAGTGCAAGGCATCCTGAGCCGCTCGGCACGCAACGACAAGGCGGCGGCCCTCCTGCTGGCCGTGGACTTCCTGTGGTTCGCCATCATGCTGGGAGGCTGGGGCCCCTTCGCGCCCATGAAAGTATGGCTTTACGAATTCGAAGGCATCCGCGGCCTCCTCATCATCCTCTGCCCCATCACCTGCATCCTGCTCATTACCTTCGTCAAAGACCTCCTCTTCCCCCGTGCGCTCGGCATGTTCGGCTTGCTCGCCGCAGCACCCTTCCTGTACGCCGCCTTCCTCGAAGACCCCGGCACGCGCCTCCTCATACCGATCTGGTGCTACGCGGTCATCACCCTCAGCATCTTCTGGATCGCCAAACCGTACCTGTACCGCAACATGGTCGCCGCTCTGCTCGCTCGCCCCAAACTCTGGGCGCAGCTCTGCATCGCCGGCATCGCCTACGGCATCGCCGTACTCGTCTCCGCCATCCTGTACTGGTAACACACATCTTCCCGGCATGAAACAAACCTGCGACACCATCTTCACCGCCGCCTTCGTCGTCACCCAGAACGAAACGCGCACCGTCATCCCGCAGGGGGCTATCGCCGTCTCCGGCAACCGCATCGCGGCAGTCGGCCCGGCAAGCGACATCGCCTCCGCATGGGAAGCCGGGGAAACCGTCTCCCTCGACAACGCCGCCCTCATGCCCGGCCTCATCAACGGCCACACCCACATCCCGATGAGCGCACTGCGCGGCTACTCGGACGACAAAAACCTGATGGACTGGCTCACGAAAGACATCTTTCCCATCGAAGCCCACCTCACCCCGGAAATCATCCGCACCGCCTCCGAATTCTCCTGCGCCGAAATGATGCGCACCGGCACTACCGCCTTCTACGACATGTACATGCACGAACGCTCCGTCTTCCAGGCGGCGGACCGCATGGGCATGCGTGCCGTCATGGGAGAATCCATGACCCACTTCTTCCCGGGACTCTCCGCCGCCTCCGAACAGGAACTCCGCGACCTCATCCTCGCCCTCGCCGAAGAATGGAAAGGCCACCCGCGCATCAAGGGAGCCATCGTCCCCCACGCCATCTACACCACCGGTCCCGACTTCCTCCAGCGATGCCGCGCCCTCGCGGACGAACTCGGCTGGCAATTCGGCATGCACCTCTCCGAAACTTCCGGAGAAACCGAACGATGCCTCAAACAGCACGGCCAGCGCCCCGTCGAATACTGCCGCAGCCTCGGCATCCTGCGCCCCGACACCACCCTCTTCCACATGGTCGATACCGACGGCGAAGACCTCGACACCATCGCCGAAGCCGGATGCGCCATCGTCCACAACCCGGCCTCGAACATGAAACTCACCTCCGGAGCCGCCCCCATCGAAGCCATGCTCTCCCGCGGCATACCTGTCGGCCTCGGCACGGACGGCCCTGCCAGCAACAATAGCCAGAACATGGTCCGGGAAATGTACCTCTGCTCTCTGCTCCAGAAGCTCGACACCATGGACCCCACCGCCCTGCCCGCCCAAACCGCTCTCGACATGGCCACCCGGGGCAGCGCCCGCGCCCTCCACTGGGAAGGCCTCGGCACCATCGAACCCGGCAGCATCGCCGACTTCGTCGCCCTCGGGCTCGACGAACCCAACATGCAGCCCGTCCACAACATCGTCTCGAACATCGTCTATGCCGCCACAGGACTCGAAAACCGCCTCACCGTCGTCGACGGGCGCATCCTCTACCGCGAAGGCCGCTACCTCTCCTGCGACTACGAAGCCCTGAAAGGCGAAATCGCCGCCATCCGGCAATGGATCGCCTCCAAGGCATCCTGACCGGAACCCCCATGCCAGCCCCCGCCGACATCATCCGCCACCTCTCCTTCGCCGCCATCGACTTCGAATCGGCCGGAGCCGCGCCGGGAGAAACGGACCAGCCCGTCCAGATCGGCATTGCCCGCATCGACGGCACGGCAGGCGCCATCCGCACCTGGACATCCTACATCGCCGTCACCCGCCCCGTCCGCTGGACCGCGTCCAAAATCCACGGCATCACCACGGAAATGCTCGCCGAGGCACCGCCCTACATCAGCCTCTGGCCCCCAATCAAAGAACATCTTGAAGGCACCGTCGCCATCGGCCACAACCACTCCACCGAACAGCGATTCCTCCGCCAATTTCCCGGGCACGGCTTCGGCCCGTGGCTGGACACCCTCGCCCTCGCCCGCGCCTGCCTTCCGGCTCTCCCCTCCCACAGCCTCGGCGACATCGCTTCCGCCCTCGGATTGACGGAACAAATCTCCGCCATCGTCCCCGGCAAAACATGGCACGATGCCCTGTACGACGCCACAGCCAGCCTCTGCATACTCCTCCACCTCATCCGGGAACTGCAACTCGAAGACGCGCCGCTCGACCGCCTCGGCTTCGCACTGACCTTCTGACAGCCGGTGCATTTCCCGGCCATCGGCAAACTCAATCCACCAGCACCTCGCGCGGGCGATTCGCCCCGTCGGAAGGAGCCACAATACCGCGCTGCTCCATCAGCTCCAGCATGCGGGCGGCCTTGCCGTAGCCGATGCGAAGCCTCCTCTGAAGCAGAGACGTACTCGCCTTGCGCTCCACAATCACAATCTCGATACATCGCTGCAGCAACTCCGCATCCTGGGCATCGATCGAATCGCCGCCGGATGAACCGTCGCCTCCATCACTCTCCATACTCTGCTGCACCTCCTCATGGAAACTCTGCTTCGCCTGCGTGGCGCAATGCTTCACGATCTTTTCCACCTCCTCATCGGAAACGAACGCACCTTGCGCACGCTCCAGCTTGGCGGAACCCGGCGGCAAATACAGCAGATCGCCCTTGCCCACCAGCTTCTCGGCGCCCGAAGAATCGAGAATGATGCGGCTATCCAGCGCACTGGACACCTGAAAGGCGATGCGCGACGGAATATTCGCCTTGATCATCCCCGTCACCACATCCGAACGCGGCGTCTGAGTCGCCACAATCAGGTGAATACCTGCGGCACGGGCCTTCTGCGTCAAACGGGCGATATAATTCTCCAAATCCTCCTTCACCACCATCATCAGATCGGCGAGCTCGTCGATAATAATCACGATATACGGAATCCTGTCCGGCATCTCGTCTCCAGCATCAAGATCAAGCTCGTCCTGTCCGTCGTCCTCATCTTCCGGCATCGTATCGTCGTCCTGGCTCTCCAGCTCGCGGGCGATGCGATCCGCCAGCTCGAAATCGGGTTCTTCCGGCTCTTCGCTTTCCTCCTCCACGGGCTCATCCTTCGGGCGTGCATTGAACGACTCGAAATTGCGCACCCCCACTTCCGCGAACATGCGGTAGCGGCGCTCCATCTCATTCACTGCCCAGCGCAAAGCGCCGATCACCTTCTTGGGATCCGTCACCACAGGCACGATCAAATGCGGCAGCTTGCGGTACGGCTGCATCTCCACCACCTTCGGATCCACGAGAATCAGGCGCAGCTCGTCCGGCTTGAACTTGTAAAGCATCGACGTAATCATGCTGTTGATGCACACGGACTTGCCGGAACCCGTAGCACCGGCCACCAGCAGATGGGGCATCGCCGCGAGGTCGCCGATCACCGTACGACCGTACACATCCTTGCCCAAGGCCACCGGAATACGCTTCTTCGGCGACAGGAACTCATCGTCCTGCAACAGCTCGCGCAACGCAACGGCAATCTTCTTGCTGTTCGCAATCTCGATGCCGATCGTATCGCGCCCCGGAATGGGAGCCAGAATATTGATACGCTCCGCCTTCGTCGCACGTGCAATATCCTTTTCCAAAGACGTGATCCTGTTCACACGCAACCCCTTGGACGGATAAATCTCATACCGCGTAATCGTCGGCCCCTTCGTAATATTGCCGGCAGCCACCTCCACCCCGAAGGAAAGAAGAGTCTCCACGATAATCTGCTGATTCTCCAGCAAAAGCGCGCGATCATCCTCCGTCTGCTCTCCGGCACTCTCCTCGTAATGCAAAATCTCAAGACTCGGCAGAGCATAGGCATCCATCGCCGCATCCGCCGCCGCTCCATCGTCGGAACGAAGCGTCAAAACCGGGCGTGGAGGCCGCGTGCGCGAAGCATCGATAATCTGAGGCTCCGGATTCTTCACGGAAAGGGGCAGAAAACCCGGCTCCGTCATCGCCACGATCTCCTCCTCCACCTTCTTCTCCAAATCGTCGAGCGGATCGCCGCTCTGGCGGGTACGGCGGGAAACGGCTGCCTTGCGGGAAGGTGTGGACAAAGGCTCCGTAGCCGACTGCAAATCGCCCGTCTCCAGCGCACGGCGGGCATTCTCCTCCTCTCGCTCCCGCATCAGCACAGCCTTGGCCTCCTTGCGGGCCCGGCGGCGCTCGCAGGCCGCCTTCAACCACTGGCGAAAATCATGCCAGAGCACGCGCCCGGCCGCTAAAGGAGTCGTCCCCAGCACATACACGAGAGACACGAGATACGCGAACACACAAAGAATCAGCGAACCGCCCATGCCCATCACCTGGGAAATGAAGCAATGCCCGAACAAATGCCCGAGCGCCCCGCCCGGACCGTACAGCTGGTGTTCCGCCGCCCATGCGGAAAGCACCCAAGGCTGCACGCTCAACATCATACACGCGGACAACACCGCGCAGCCGAAAGCAATCCACATCCGCAGGCGAATCTCGCCATGGTGCACGATCTTATAGCAACCGAGCCAGACGAGGCAGGCAGCAGCCATCCACGAAGCAGCGCCGAAACACCAATACGACAAGGCAGCCAGATACCGCCCGAAAAAACCGAAAAAATTGGTATTGGAGGCAACAACCTCCGCCTTCGCATTCAACGCCGTCCAACCCACCTCATTCAGGCGGAACGTCGCCAGAGACAACAACAGCATCAACCCTCCGGCTGCAATCAACGCACCGTAGGCCTTGCCGTGCCATGCAGGCACAGGCGCAGCGGCTTCTTCCTGCCTCACCGTCTTCTCTCTGTCGCGCTTGGACGCCATGGCGCCTATTCTACCGCCGCGAAATCAAAGATCAAGAGGATAATACGGCAGCCGCTGCCGGCACCGAAACGCCGCACGCACTCCCGGAGCACGCACGGCATCAGCACTCGGCATCAATCGTGGTAGGTATATTCCACCTTGTCGAACAGGCCGTAATTGTCCTGCGAAGCCGGGCGATCGCCCAGAAACTTCAAATTCTCCACGCTGCAATAAATGTGAAAGGCAAACTCGGGGCCGAACGTCTGCGTCAGCGAATGGCGCACCTTGCCGTCGATCAGCCACTGCACATGGTACTTGCCGTCCTTGTTCGACAAATCGATCTCGAACGTATGCCAGCCCGGCTTGACCAGCACGGGCACCGAAGAAAACGGATGCGCCTGAGTCGTCATATAGGCCACAAGATCGCCCGGCTTGGCGCCCAGCTTATCGCGCACCTCCTTCTTGCCGTAGCCCACTTCGAAATCGATCTCGTGCTGATCGTCACAGTAAATCCACGAACCCACGCTCGCCTGATCGCCCACGCCCATCTTGGGAACGTACGTCCTCCACTTGTAACGGCCCGTCGTATACACCTGCTCCACCGTCGAAGCCTTCTTGCGGTCATCGGAACCAGCGCGGGTGAAAATCTTCAGGCAACCCTTCTCGATCGAACACTGCTGATTCGGATTGGAATCCTGGCTGTACAGCTTCCATCCGTCCAGATTATCGAAATTCCACACCTTCTTGGCCGGAGACTTGCTTTGCTTGCTCTCGGCCGCAACCGCACCGGCTGCCAGAGCCAGCCCGCCGAACACGAGAAAACGAAATACATTCTTCATAAAACAATATTATATAAATGCACGAACAGCATCCTTTCGCAGACGCGATTCACGCACATCCTACAGAAAATATTCCATGAAGCAAGCTGAAAACGACAAAGTAAAACACCTCCTTCATCTGCCGCCGGGGCAAAATGAAGAAGGCGGTCAATCACAGAAACCTCTTCTCCGGACGAACCGGATCAAAGAGCTTCCTTGGCCTTTTGAGAACCCTCGGTAATCGTATCGCCGACAGTGGAAACATCCCTGCCGACTCCGCTCACGGTATTGCACGACGTGAGAGCCACACTGGCGCCAATAAGAATCAATATCTTTTTCATAATGTCGAATGGATCAATTGCACCTTCCTTCTAAACCATCGCGCGCATTCTGTCAATCAGGAAGAAGGACACCCCTCCTAATTGATAGAAACTGCATTCTCTCATGAAAAACAAGGCCTTCCGACTACTCATCAAAAGCGGCGAATCAACCGTCCATCGAAGAAAACCATGATAGAACAACCGGCCCTCCCGCGTATGTACGGGTATGGACAAATCCAAGCTCATCGGAACATCCCTTTGCACGGCAGGCCTTCTTGGAACACTCGCCCTTGCCGCTCCCTCCGCCCCCGTCAATGAAAAAACGGCCATCGTCCCCCTGCCCGCCAGCATCGCCGAACAAACGGGTACCCCGGGATTCTCCCTGAAAAACCCGATCATCACCGACAATCCCGCACTCTACCGGCACATGCAGCAGCTCGGATTGCCCACATCCCTCGCCCCGGACAACGTGGACCTCTTCATCGGTCCGGACATCTCCGCCAGCACATCGCAAGGCACCACCGGCAATCAGGAAGGCTACACCCTGACCGTCACACCGAACCGCATCACCATCGCAGCCAACTCCGATGCAGGTATCTTCTATGCCCTCACCACACTCGCACAAAGCATCGTCAAGGATGCCGACGGCAACGCCGCCATCCCCTCCATGAACATCACCGACGCTCCCCGCTTCGAATGGCGCGGCCTCATGGTGGACAGCTGCCGCCGCGCACGCTCCGTCGATGAAATCAAAAAAATGATCGACCTCATGGCGCATTACAAACTCAACCGCATGCACTGGCACCTCACGGACGACCAGGGCTGGCGCATGGAAAGCAAAAAATATCCCAAACTCACCGAAATCGGCGGCAAACGCTCCGAAACACCCATCATGGGCCAGCGCAACAAAGGAGACGGCACACCCTACCAGGCCTTCTACACTCAGGAGCAAATCCGCGACATCGTCGCCTACGCTAAGGCGCGCCACATCACCGTCGTCCCGGAAATCGAAGTCCCCGGCCATGCCGCAGCGGCCATCACTGCCTACCCCGAACTGGGCAACAAAGACATCCCCGGCTACAACCCCTCCGTCGTCACCCGCTGGGGAGTCTTCCCGTACATCTTCTCCCCCAGCGAAGAAACCTTCACCTTCCTCGACAACATCTTCGCCGAAGTCTGCGAACTCTTCCCGGACAGCCCCTACATCCACATCGGCGGCGACGAAGCCCCCAAGGACCAGTGGAAAAAATCACCCTTTGCGCAAAAAATCATGAAGGAAAACGGCCTCAAAAACGAAGAGGAACTCCAGAGCTACTTCATCCGCCGCGTCGAAAAACTGGCCAACGCCCGAGGCAAAAAAATCATCGGATGGGATGAAATACAGGAGGGCGGCCTCTCCCCCACTGCCACCATGATGGTCTGGCGCGATGCGAAATGGGCTCTCCACGCACTCCAGCAGGGCAACCACGTCATCATGGTGCCGAACAGCCACTACTACTTCGACTACTCTCAGGGAGCCAAACCCGCAGACCCCGCCTACGAAACCATCAACAGCGGCAACCTCGACTGGAAACGCGTCTACCAAAGCGACCCCATCATCCCGGGCGTCACCCCCGAACAGGAAAAACTCGTCCTCGGCGTACAGGGCAACCTGTGGAGCGAATACATCCCCACCATGCAAAAATGGGAATACCAGGCATTCCCCCGCGCCATCGCCCTCGCGGAAATAGCATGGACTCCCAAAGAGAAAAAAGACATCAAGGACTTCGAAACCCGACTCCAGAAACAACACCCCTACCTCGACGGAAAAAAAGTCAACTTCCGCATGGACGACGGCACCCCAAGGCAGGACAGAAACGCCAAATAACGCACCGAACAACTAAAACAGCAGGAAGCCGCCCAGAACGGGCGGCTTCTTTTCGTTCTCCCCATCCGCCGCACAATCCATGCAGCATTTTGAACTCGCCATCGGATGCACCGTGTGCTAGAGTCCCCCGAGCCTTTTACCTGAATGCCACGCATATGAGCGAATACATCCTTCCCCACGTCGATGGATACCTGAAAATCGGACAGGAATTCTCCTGTTCCGATATTCACCTTGCAGTCAACTGCCCACCGACATGGAGACGCTTCGGACAACTGCAACCCATCTGGACGGAAGCTCCGAAACTGCAGCCAGCCGACACGGAAATGCTCGTCAACAGCTTCCTCACCGATGTCGAATGGGCGCGACTTCGCGAAAAAGGCGACGTCGACTTCGCCTACCAGAACGAATACGGCCGCTACCGCGCCTCCGTCGTACGCCAGCGCCTCGGATACGACATCTGCTTCCGCATCATCAACACCACCATCCGCACCATGGAGGAAATCGGCCTGCCGACCGAATACATCAAACCCCTCACCCGCTACACGAACGGCCTCATCCTCGTCACGGGCGCAGTCGGTTCCGGCAAATCCACCACCCTCGCCTCCATCATCGACTTCATCAACACCGACAGGCACGACCACATCATCACGCTGGAAGACCCCATCGAATACATCTTCCCCTCCAAAAACTGCCACGTCAACCAGCGAGAAGTCCACAAACACACCGAATCCTTCGCCCGAGCCCTCCGAGGCGCACTCCGCGAAGACCCGGACGTCATCATGGTCGGTGAAATGCGCGACCTCGAAACCATCCAGCTTGCCCTCACCGCAGCCGAAACGGGCCACCTCGTCCTCGGCACCCTCCACACCGGCTCCGCCGCACGCACCATCGACCGCGTACTCGACGTCTTCCCGAACGAACAGCGCGACCAGATCCGCATCATGGTCAGCGAATCCCTCCGCGGCATCCTCTCCCAACAGCTCATCCCCAAAGCCAGCGGAGACGGCCGCGTCATGGCTCTCGAAATGCTCGTCAACACCGCCGCCATCGCCAACTGCATCCGCGAAGGCAAAACCTTCATGATCCCCGGAATCATCCAGACGGGGAAAGCACAGGGCATGCGCCTCATGGACGACTCCCTCCAGCAACTGTACAAATCCGGCCTCATCACCGCACAGGACTGCCTCAACCGCGCCGACAACAAAACGCTCATGAAGCAATTCCTCGGCATCCACTAAACCGCACCCCTTACCTCTTTCCGGCTCATGAACGAGATCGACCATTACTTCCAGTTCCTGATTGAATCCGGCGGCTCAGACCTTCACCTCAGCGAAGGCGAACCCGCCAAAATCCGCGTCCACGGCAGCGTCACCGGCATCTCCGAGGAAATCCTCGACCACGACACCATCCACCGCCTCCTCGGACAAATCTGCGAACCGAACGCCTTCCAGAAATACCTCCAGACGGGCGACCTCGACTTCGCCTACGAAATGGACGAAAACTCCCGCTTCCGCTGCAACTACTTCAAACAGCAAAAAGGCCTCGCCGCCGTCTTCCGACTCATCCCCACCAAAATCGCCACCCTCGACGACCTCGGCATCCCGCACGCCGTCCGCGAATTCGCCGACATGCGCTCCGGCCTCGTCCTCGTCACAGGACCGACCGGCTCCGGCAAATCCACCACACTGGCCGCCCTCGTCGACTACATCAACACCAACCAGGCGCGCCACATCATCACCGTCGAGGAACCCATCGAATTCGTCCACTCCAACAAACAAAGCATCATCACGCAACGCGAAGTCCCCATCCAGACGCCCTCCTTCGCGGACGGCCTCCGCGCCTCCCTGCGCGAAGACTCGGACATCGTCCTCGTCGGTGAAATGCGCGACCTCGAAACCATCCAGCTCGCCCTCACTGCGGCCGAAACCGGCCTCCTCGTCTTCGGCACCCTTCACACCAACAACGCCCGCAAAACCGTCGACCGCATCATCGACGTCTTTCCGTCCGACCAGCAATCGCAGGTACGCACCATGCTCGCCGCCTCCCTGCGGGGTGTCGTCGCCCAGCTCCTCATGAAACGCATCGACAAGCCGGGCCGCGTCGCCGTCAACGAAATCATGTTCGCTACCCCCGCTGTCAGCGCCATCATCCGCGAAGGCGCCACCCAGAAACTGGCAGACGTCATCGTCGGCGGCAAAGCCATGGGAATGCAATTCATGGACGACGCCATCTGGCAAAAACTCCAGCAAGGCATCGTTTCCCCTGAAGAAGCCTACATGAAAAGCATCGACAAATCCCGCTTCAAACGCTTCCTCCCCGCCAGCCTGCAGCACCTCGGCGATGCCGGAGGCGCCTGACCCCCAGCCAGCCTCCCGCCGCCATGACTCCGATCAAAAAATTCGCGATCAAACTCTACGTCTTCTCCGCCATCCTCCTCTACATGGCGGGAGACCTCTACGTCTGGCACGGCCCGCTCGCCCAAAAATTCGAACGCCACTTCAGCGCCCTGCGCATACCGCCCAACGACAACTCCCCCCTTCAAACCGTCGTCTATGGCGAAGGCATCACCAAAAACCAGTACGATCGCCGCACCAGGGAAATCGCCCTCGCCTCCGGCCATCGGGAGGCGACAACTGCCACCGCCCTGCCCGGCACCGTCAAACTCGGCCTCATCGATGAAGCCCTGCTCCGCCTGCGAGCCCGCGCCAACGACATGCGCCTCCCCGACACCCGGCAAGAAGCCGAACAAAGCGTCGAACGCATGGCCGCCCGCCACAGCGACCCGGCAGACTTCGAGGCATGGCTCGCAACACAGGGATACACCCGCGCCTCGCTCACCGACAAAATCGAAGCCCGCCTCAAGGAAGCAGCCACCGTCCACCGCTCCATCGACGACAACATCGTCCCCACCGACGAAAACGTAGCCGCCTACTACGAACGCCTTAAAAACAGACTCGCCACCCCTGCCTCCCGGCAAATCGGCCACATTTTCTACGCCTCCCTCCATCAGGAACCGGAAACGCTCGCAGCCAAAGCCAAAGAAACCTACGCGAAACTGGCCGCACAAACCGACCCCGAAACACTCAAACAGCAATTCGCCGAACTCGCACGCACGCAAAGCGAAGACGAACGCACCGCACCGAACGGCGGCAATCTCGGCACCATCCACGACAACACCCGACGCCCCTTCTCCGACCTCGCTCTCTTTGACGAACAAACCCTCCCCGCAGGCAAACCCGTCCTCCTCCAAAGCAAACTCGGCTGGCACATCTTCCTCGCCTCGGACATCACCCCCGGCAGCATCCCGCCGCTGGACGACGTCAAAGACAGCCTCCGCACCGCCATCCTCAACTGGCAAACCCGATACGCCGCCGAACAATACCGCGAACAACTGCGCAAAGAAGCATTCTTCAAGAAAAAAATCCAGCATCATGACCAATAGCGCCCACACCCTCTCCACACGCCGGACTCAAGGACTGCGAGGCACCATCACCATCCCCGGAGACAAAAGCATCTCCCATCGCGTCGCCATCCTCGGCGGGCTGGCAGCCGGGCGCATGACCGTCAAAAACTACCTCTGCAGCCAGGACTGCCTCAACACCCTGCGCGCCATGCAGCAAATCGGCGCCAAAATCACCCCCCTCCGGGAAACACCCGGCTACGGAGTCACCGACTTCATCCTCGAAGGCTGCTGCATGCAGCCGCAAGCTCCCGCCCAGGACATCGACTGCGGCAACTCCGGCACCGGCATGCGCCTCCTCGCAGGCATCCTCGCCGCCCTCCCCTTCACCAGCAAACTCTACGGCGACGCCTCCCTCTGCTCGCGTCCCATGCAGCGCATCATCCAGCCGCTCTCCCTCATGGGTGCGGACATCACCGCCCTCGGTGAAAAACCCGGCTGCGCCCCCCTCCTCATCCGCGGAACCCGCCTCCAGCCCATCCATTACAACCTGCCCATGGCCAGCGCGCAAGTCAAAAGCGCCGTCCTGCTGGCAGGCATCTTTGCGGAAGGCACCACCAGCGTCACACAGCCTGCCGTCACGCGCGACCACACCGAACGCCTCTACGCCCACTTCGGCATCCCCTACACGGTAAACGGCCTCATCATCTCCACCACCGGCCCGGCAGACATCCGGGCAAAAGACATCACCGTCCCCGGAGACATCTCCTCCGCCGCCTTCTGGCTCGTCGCTGCCACCATCTGCCCGAACTCGGACATCACCCTCCTCAACGTCGGCCTCAACGAAACGCGCACCGCCGTCATCGACGTCCTCCGCCGCATGGGAGCAGACATCCGCATCACCCTACGCAGCGCAGAACACGAAGGCGAACCCTACGGCGACATCTCCGTTCGCACGCCCGCACGCCTCGTCGCCACCGACATCCTTCCGGAAGAAATCCCCAACCTCATCGACGAAATACCCATCCTCGCCGTAGCCGCCGCCTTCGCCGAAGGCACCACTGGCATCCGCAACGCCAAAGAACTGCGCGTCAAAGAATCCGACCGCATCGCCACCACCGCGGGCAACCTCCGCCGCATGGGGGCCAACGTCGAAGAATACGAAGACGGCATCACCGTCACAGGCGGAGCGCCGCTGCATGGCTGCGCCCTCCCCGGATACGGAGACCACCGCATCGCCATGAGCTTCCTCATCGCCGGACTCAATGCCGAAGGCACCACCACGCTGGACACGGCAGACGCCATCGACACCTCCTACCCGGGCTTCGCCAGCCACCTCGCCAAACTATCCCGCTGATTCGGCAACAAACCGGCAGCATCCTGCTGCCGCTCAAAACCGCGCCCGCAGCCACCCCGCCACATCGGCCAGCATCGAGCCCACCGCATGCAGGCGATCCATGAAATCGGCGCCCAAACCGCTCAGGGACACCAGCCCGAAACAGCGGAGAATCAGCACGATCGTCAACAAATTGACGACATACACCAGCATAAACGAAAAAAACGTCCCGTTCTCGTCCAGATCGGGCTGCTCGCGGGGAATAATCCAGGCCGTCCAGTACAAATGGAACCCCCATAAAAACCCCGCGCCCAGATAAAACAGCTCCTCATACCCCGCAAACGTCCAGAACATATGGAGCAGGGACATCAGCCCCATCCACAGCAATGCCCAAAGAGGAATGAAATATGGTGACAGCGCGATAAACAGATTATTCTTCGTCGTCTCCACATAGCCGCCCTCCACCGTCACGGAAAAACTCTCCACCTTCCCGAAACTGCACAGCACCGCAGCGGCATGAGTCAACTCGTGCCCCAGCACATACAAATAAATACAGGCCAGATCGCACACGTGGCTGAACCCGATCACGCACCACAGCAAAATCCCCATCAGCGAATACCACACCGCCACCGAAGAAAAGAAACTCACATCGATCTCCCGGGCGGACAACTGCTGAACCAGAGCCATCAATCCCACCACCGCAACCGGCAGCAGCACGAACAGCCCGATCAGCCTCCGCAGCCACTTCGTCAGCGGGCGCATCGGCTCGAAAAAACCCGCCTCCCCCTGCACATCCTCATACGTACCCGCCGCTGCAGCCACCTGCATCCGGTGCACGGCACGGCTCCGGCAACCCTGCCAGATACGCCGCAGCGGAGGCACCTTCTCCGGCACATCCTTACCCGACACCTCCACACGCCAATCCCCATGGATCGGGCGTTTCGGAAACTCGGACGACTTGCGCGGCGGTGGCATGCGGCAACATCCTACCTGCAGCGCTGCCCCCGTGCAATCCAAAAAGACGCCCGCAAACGCAAACGAAACATACAGAGGCAAAAAACACACTCCGCACCTCCAACCCCGCCCCGGACAAGAAAGAATCGCAATACGCGTTTTAGGCTCGCCCTTTCTCCTTTACTGGTGTACCATTGGTCGCACATTCCCCGCCAATATTCTTTATGTCCGGAAAACTGACTTACAAGCAATCGGGAGTCGATACCAAAGAGGCTCAGGCATTCGTATCCGACATCAGCACGCATGTCAAACGCACCCAGCAAAACCGCAAACTGCATCAGGCCTTCGGACTGTTCGCCGCGGCATACGACCTCAGCTCCTACAGCGAACCCGTCATCGTCACCGGATGCGACGGCGTAGGCACCAAAACCGAAATCCTCTTCGAGCTCGACATGCTCGAAACCGCCGGTAAGGACCTCGTCGCCATGAACGTCAACGACATCCTCACCACCGGCGGCGACCCCCTCCTCTTCCTCGACTACCTCGGCATCTCCAACCTCGAAACCGAACGCCCCCGCATCACCCGCCTCGTCGCAGGCATGTGCGACTACCTGCAGGACTGCAACTGCATCCTCGCCGGCGGCGAAACGGCGGAAATGCCCGGCGTCGTTCCTGAAAACATCGTCGAACTCTCCGGCTTCTGCATCGGCTGCGCCGAAAAGAAAGACCTCATCGACCCCACCACCGTCACCACCGGAGACATCCTCATCGGCTACAAATCGGACGGCTTCCACGCCAACGGCTGGAGCCTCGTCCGCCGCGTCATCGAAGAAAACCCGGACGTCATCTCCGAAAGCGACCTTCGCACCCTCCTTGCTCCCACGCGCCTCTACCATGACGTCGTCAACGACATGCGCTCCATGAACATCATCCCGAAAGCCTACGCCCACATCACCGGCGGCGGCCTTCCCGAAAACCTCGAACGCTTCCTCGGCGACTACGGTGCAGACCTCGTCATCCCCGCATGGGACAACGAAGGTGCACAGAAAATCCTCGCCTACGTCGACGAACACGACCGCTTCAACACCTTCAACATGGGCATCGGCTGGGTCGCCATCGTCAAACCCGAAGACGTCGAACAAGCCGTCAAGGCCGGTCCCGGCGGCACAGTCATCGGCACGCTCCGCCCCGGGCATGGAATCAACGTCACCGTCAAATAATCACAGACCAGAACATCGGCAACACCCGAGCCCGGAGCAACCATGAGCGACCCTCTACATCATGAATGCGGCGTGGCGGCCATCCGCCTGCTGAAACCCCTCTCCTACTTCGCCGACAAATACGGCACCCCCATGTGGGCATTCAACAAGCTTTTCCTCCTCATGGAAAAGCAGCACAACCGGGGGCAGGACGGCGCAGGCATCGGCTGCATCAAGCTCGGCATGCCCCTCGGAGAACCCTACATCTTCCGTTCCCGCGACGCCACCAAGGACGCACTCAGCAACATCTTCAACAGCCAGCAGAAACGCGTCCGCAAACTCATCCGCAAAGGAGGCATATCCCCCTCCGATGCCGACTCCTTCAAAAACAAATTCGACTTCGGCGGAGAAATCCTCATGGGCCACCTCCGCTACGGAACCTCCGGCCGCTTCGACGAAGGCTCCTGCCACCCCTACCTGCGCCGCACCAACTGGGCCACGCGCTCCCTCATGCTGCTGGGCAACTTCAACATGACGAACGCATGTGAACTCAACCAGCGCCTCATCGAACGCGGGCAACACCCCGTCTTCGGCACCGACACCCAGACCGTCCTCGAAGAAATCGGCTTCCACCTCGACGAAGCCCATACCGACCTCTACCGCGAACTCCGCGATGCCGGCATCCCCGGCTCCGACATCCCGCAGAAAATCTCCGAACGCATCGACATGGTGGACATCGTCAGCCGCGCCTCCCAAGGCTGGGACGGCGGCTTCACCATCCTCGGCGCAGTCGGCAACGGCGACTTCTTCTGCCTGCGCGACCCGCACGGCATCCGCCCCTGCCACTACGTCATGACCGATGAATACATCGCCATCGCTTCCGAACGCGTCCCGCTCATGAGCGTACTGGAAAAGGAAAGCGAAGAAGTGCAGGAACTCGCACCGGGGCACATCCTCTGCGTCAAAAACGACGGCACCGTCCGGCTCGGCACCTACACCAAGCCCCTCGAACCCACCCCCTGCTCCTTCGAATCCATCTACTTCTCCCGCGGCAACGACCCCATCATCTACCGCGAACGCAAAGCCCTCGGAGCAGCCCTCACCGAACAGGTCGTCGCCTCCCTCGACGGAGGATTCGACAAAGCCGCCATCACCTACATCCCGAACACCGCGGAAACCGCCTACTACGGCCTGCTCGAAGGACTCCGGCTCTACCGCCGCCAGCGCGTCCACAAACGCCTCCTCGAAGCCTACCGCAACGGCACCATGACCGAAGACCTCATCGAGGAAGCCATCCTGCGACGCTGGCCGCGTGCTGAAAAAATCGCGCACAAAGACATCAAAATGCGCACCTTCATCACGCAGGAAAAAAGCCGCCACCAGCTCGTCTCCCTCGTGTACGACCTCACCTACGGCGCCGTCAGCAATGAAGACACCCTCGTCGCCATCGACGACTCCATCGTCCGCGGCACCACGCTCAAAACCTCCATCCTCCACATCCTCGGCCGGGCGCGCCCGCGTAAAATCGTCATCGCCTCCACCGCACCGCAAATCCGCTACCCCGACTGCTACGGCATCGACATGTCGGAACTCGGCAAATTCATCGCCTTCCAAGCCGCCGTCTCCCTCCTGAAAAAACGGGAACTGCACCACATCCTCGAAGCCACCTACCAAGCGTGCAAACAGCAGCTGACCCTGCCGAAAGAACAGAGAATCAACTGCGTCAAAGCCATCTACGAACCCTTCACCGACGACGAAATCTCGGAAGAAATCACCCGCCTCGTCACCCCTGACGATGCTGCCTGTCCCGTTCAGGTCATCTTCCAGAGCATCGAAGCTCTTCACAAATCCATCGAAGGACCCTGCGGCGACTGGTACTTCTCGGGCAACTATCCCACGCCCGGCGGCTACACCACCGTCAACACCGCCTACATCGCCTGGTATGAAGGCCGCACCGGCCGATCCTATGCCCTCCCTCTCTGAACCGGGAGAGGAAGCTTCATCGACACAAAGCCTCTCATGAACGACAGCAGCAAACCGATCAACCCCCACGAGCTCGACGACGCCGAACTTGTCGACCTCACGCGCAACGGAAAAACGCGGGCCTACGACGAACTCGTCAGAAGGCACAGCCGCAAGCTGCACGCCATGCTCTACCAAATGATCGGCAGTGAAGCGGACGCCTACGACATCGCACAGGAATCCTTCCTCAAAGCCTACAACTCCCTCCACTACTTCAACGGGAAAAGCACCTTCTACACCTGGCTCTACTCCATCGCGGCCAACCAGGCCCGCAACTTCCTGCGCCGGAGAAAAAGGGAAAACAGCTACAGCATCGACAACGACGAACACGGCGACGCCCTTGAAAAAGACGTACGCCTTGCCGACACCTCCATCACCTCCGACCCTGCCCGGCAAGCCTACATCAGCGACCTCAAGGCCAAACTCGGCAAAGCGCTCGGCAGCCTCTCCGAAAAACACCGTGAAGTAGTCACCCTCTTCGACATACAGGGCATGAGCTATGCGGAAATCGCAGCCATCCTCCACATCTCGGAAGGCACCCTGCGCTCCCGCCTCCACTACGCGCATAAACAGCTGCAGGGAATGCTCTCCGACGAAGTATCCTAGTTTTTTTCCGCAAGACCCAAAAAAATTGAACATCGGCCTCCCCCGAAGCGTCAACACTTCATACCTTAGCCATAGCGATCACGCACCAAGGTAACACCGTTTCACACCATCCGATACATCATGGAAACAGAGTCTACAAAAGAAGACGATCCCCTTGCCTGTACAGTAAGCGAACAAGAGCTCTCCGCCCTTCTAGCTTCCCTCAGGCGCGAACCGACCAAGGAAGCGAATTTCGAAGACCGCTTCCTCGCCGACTTCAAGGATCGCCTCGCCCACAAGGCCATGCATCATTCCGTCCGGAGCCTCATCCGCGAACGTCTCAAGGCCTTCTTTGAACACAACAGCGGCTGGAGCTGGGCATACGGATGCCTCCTCGCCGTCACCGTCGGAGCCGTCTCCTACACCGTTTGGCCGCAGGACGAACCTGCCGCCCAGTATACAACGCAGGACAGCATCTACGACCCCACCCCCACCCATCTGCCTGAAATCAGGCGCGTCTCGCAGGAAACAACGACCGACATCCAAATCACTCCTGTCACCGACGACAAAATGCCGACCATCGGCCACGACCTGATCGACAGCCGCCTCTTCCCCCAGCATAAAGAAGAAAACCTCGACAGTAAAATCATCGAACGCCTCCCCCTTGGTTCGACGAACTCCGGATTGATCCCGGACATATACTGAAACCCCGGCACTCCCGACAACTTCATCTATCGAAATGCCGCCTGCATGGCGGCATTTTCTTTTATTTATGAAAGGCGGCCCTGCTTCGCCCGAGACTCCTCCCCCTGTATCCGGGCAAACAAAACACGGCGAGTTCTCATGAAACGCCGCACAAGCAACAGCGCCGTCAACGACAACGCCACGATAAAACTCGTCCATGCCCCTGCAGCCCCCATCGCAGGCACCAGCCAATCAGTACGGGACAACACATAGCAAAGCGGCAAACCTACTCCCCAATAGCACAGCATATTCACGCGGAAAATAACCTGCGTATCGTGGCAGCCGCGCAAAAACCCTCCGCATAAAGCCTGCATGCTATCCGGAATCTGGTACAGGGCACACAACACCAGCAGCACCCGGGCCACCTCGACCAAAGAGGCATTCCCCGGCTGGAACAACTCCGCAATCTGCACACGAAAACAAATCAGCACCGTCATCAGCACCGTCGTAATCACCGCCATGCAGGCACACGACGTACGCGTCAGCAAATCGAACCGCACCAAATCCTTGCGCCCCACGAAATAAGCCATGCGAATCGAAGAAGCCACCGCCACCGACAAAGGCAGCATGAAAGCCATGGCAGACACATTGATGCACACCTGATGCGCGCCCACCACAATCTTCCCGAGCGGAGCCAGCACCAAAGTCGATGCACTGAAAAACGACACCTCGCACAACAGCGACACCCCCAGCGGAAACCCAAGCTTCGAAATCGCACCCACCGTCTTCCACGCAGGCTTGCGCACCGCCACCATCTGCTTCCTGTGGGGAGCATGCTTCTTGTGCGACCACACCAGCAGCAGCATCACACCCAACTGAAGCCAGTTAATCAATGCCGTAGCTACGCCGCACCCCACGCCACCCAGCTTCGGCAACCCGAAATAGCCGAACACCAGCACATAATTCGCGGGAATATTCACCAGCAACGCCGCTATACCCACGATCATCGCAGGGCGCGTCATCGCGAACCCCTCGTTCAAACTCCTCAAAGCGCAAAAACACAACACCCCCGGCACCCCGCACATCACGGCCATCAGATAATCCTCCGCCATCTCTCCCACCGCAGCCTCATCTGCCAGCCATCCCAGCACGGGACTGAGAAAAAACATCGCCGCCATCGCCAGCACGGACAACATCAAAGCCAGCACCACGCCGTTATGCATCAAATGCCCGATACGTCCATGGCGATTCTCACCGCGCAACCTCGCAATCATCGGCCCGAGAATCGAAAGCAACCCCGTACAGGCCAAAGTCACCGGCGTGGCAATCGAAAAACCGAGTGCCACCGCCGCCAGATCGTCAGGGCCGGCACGTCCTGCCACCAAAGTATCCACCACCCCCATGCCCGTCTGAGACAAATTGCCGATCAGCAACGGCAAAGCCAGCAGCAGGAACTGCTTCATCTCCGTCTTATCCACCAAACCTTTCAAATTGATCATAGCCATCGTCATACAGCCTCCCGTCAAGGCAGGCGGAGGGTAACACACGAACACGGACATGTCACGGACATTCCCTTTCCTCCCGTCATACCGGCATGCACTCATCCCTCTCGCAGCTCCCTCTGAACCGGCCGCAAATTCCTCTCGCCATCCGCAAGGCAAAAAGGTATAAAAACAGGCGATGAAACTACACCTCCCCGCATCCTACTGCATCATCGCAGCTCTGACATGCTCCCTGCTCCAAACTACACACGCCACACTTCAACCCTCACTCTCCCTGCACACTGCCGAAAACAACCAACCGAGGCAAACCGTACGGAACATCCTCGACGAATGGATCCGCTTCATACCCCGCATTCCCGAACTCCTCGCATCTCCCGACCCGCAACAGGCTATACAGGAATGGGAGCAATTCACCTCCCGCCTCGAAGAATGGGACGACCGGATCGACCACAAGCAATACAGCAACAAGGCGCGATTCGCCACCCTCGCCCAGCAGGCACAGCTTGCACTCCCTCTCATCGAAAAGGCCATCAAGGAAAAACCGGAATCACCCTTGATCCGCAAAATACAGCCATCCACCGTCCTTGAAGAAATCCGGCAACTGGCGCAATACCCCTCCTCGCCCCCGGCACTCTATCGATACCATTATTCATGGACTGGACACAACGCCTATGCTTACACAACTTCCGGAACACGCATCCCCATCCGCGCCACGCGCAACTCGAAAGAGTGGGATACGCTCATACAATTGAACAGTGCCATCCGGAGCCAGAGCCAAAAGGGAGCCAACATCATCATCAAAGGCACACGTGAACCCATCACCGGATTCTTCGTCATGGAAGAATGGCACTTGGCCACACCCTTCATTGCCGAGCAGAAAAACCCTCTGCTTTATTCAGGCGACACCATCGAAGGCACATTCCGAAGATACACACTATATCCGGAAGACTTCCCCTTCAGATCAATCCGGCACCCGGAACAATATTGCAAACCCGCCGGCGACCTCCCCGGAGAACTACTCGTTCAGCCTGACACACCCCCGGACTACGACGCAAAACATCCAAATACCGCACTCCTGCTCGCTGCCATCTACGACGATCAGGAAACGGCGATTCAGGCTCTGGCTCAAGGAGCCGATGCAAACACATCCCACCCGCAAATCGGTACGCCTCTCCTGCTCGCCTGCCGGAACGAAAACCTCGGCATGGCACGCCTCCTCGTCGAACATGGAGCCTTGCCACAGGCAATAATCACCGACCACTCTCTGAACACTCCTAAAATGACATTCTCCGAATGCCTCGCGGACGCCCCTGCATACAACGAAACCATCTGGAACGATCTCCTCCAGCACGGATTGAAAGCCGATCCCGCGTGCCTGCCCATTGCCGCCAGCCGAGATTCAGAAAAACTCGTCAAACGCCTCCTCGACATGGGCCTCGACATAGAAGCCCGCGATTCACAAGGCCGCACAGCATTCATCAATGCAGCTCTTCAACGCAACCAATCCCTTATCCGCCTGCTTATTGAACGGGGGGCCGACATCAACGCCACCACCCCCGACGGTTTGACCGCTCTCGATTTGGTCTACGAACAGGAAACATCCAGAACACACCCTTCCGTAGAATTCCCCCTCTACCTCATGAAGATCGGAGTCAAACTCAACAAACCGCAGCGTGCCCCCAAACTGCCAATCGAGAGATAACACTTCGAACAGCCTCTACCCATGCGCCCATTGATCCGATATCAAACACTGCTCGCGGCCACTCTCGCCCTATCGATCACATCCTGCCAACTCATACCTTGGACCGAATGGCAGCACGAACCGCCCCTGTCCACCACCCCCGGCCTTGCCCCCTGCGACATCTCCGGCCACCAAATCCGCTTCACTCCTGCCGAGCCGCACGGCAAAATCGAAACATACAACTTCCTGCACGGCAGCTCCATTCAGAAATGATCCTTGTCAAGAGGGGTGAGATAGCATTGGATAAGGGTTAAAAGCCTTGAAAACACGGAGAGAGAGTACAGTCCAGTGTAAAGGTGCATTTAAGATGAAAACCCGAAAAGCTATAGAAATTGACGGGTAGTTTAGATATGGAGCAAACTTCGTTTCAATCGAAAATTATGACAAGGCTCTATAGTCTTTCACGCAAAGAGAGATGAAAGATTCTTCTTCGTAAGATGATACTTTAAAAAATTCCGAGACAATAATATGATGGTTCGGAGGCTCCCCACTTTCTGTCTATGCCCCCGATGGGTACTCCCAATGCATGTACCATGCACGGATTACAATCATGTATAGTCTCCGAGTAAAAGGGTGATATCGTTTTACCAATCGTCATGTTCATCGTCTTCTGGCTCAACATTTTTTGATAGATTATCCATCCAACGGGAAAGCAGCAGATTCAGTGGTTCTTTTAGCTCTTTCCTTTTCTGTCACATCTTATTTATCAAGAAAAAATAATCAACCTGTTACATACTTGTAATACTTTTTTATCTTGCAGTCATGCCGAGAACTGATAGATTGGGATTCATATAACAAACCACATCCATCTCCTACCATGCAACATACTCTATTCTCCTATCTTCCCGTAACCCTCGCATTGGGCGTGGTTCTTGCTCCCGGCCTGCACGCCACCCCGGCCAGCCTGCCGCAGGCTCCCACCCCGTACATCACGGAAGGACTGCTGACCGGAGACGGCACTGTCTGGATCGCCACGGAAGGCAAAGGCATCTACCGCTGCACGGACGGCGGCACATGGGAACCCATGCACCTGCAGCCGGGCTATCCTGACACCCTCAATGCCTATGCCCTGGCCGAAGACGCCTCCGGCAACATCTGGGCCGGCACGGACAACCGGGGCATCGCCGTCTGGAACGGCCAATCGTGGAAAACATACTCCCGGGAAGACGGCATCCCCGGCGAACGCATCTACGACATCGCTACATGGAAAAACCGCGTCGCCGTCGCCACCTCCGGCGGAATCGCCCTTTACAAAGACAACAAATGGACCTTCTTCACCCGGGCCGAAGGACTGGCGGACGATGCCGCTGCCGCCCTCGCCTTCGACGGCGAAGCCAACCTCCTCGCCGCCTACAACTGCGGCGGCATCGGCACCTCCACCTCCGCCAACGGATATGCCTCGTGGAAAAACACCCAGGCGCCGTGGCATTACGACAACCGCAACCGTGTCCGCCAGCCCTACGATGCCGCAGGCACCGGCCTCCCCTCCAACCTCGGCAACGCCATCGCGGCGGGCGGCCAAGACCGCATCTGGTACGGCAGCACCGCCGGAGTCGCCACCTCCGGCAATGCAGGTGCCACCTGGAACTACCTGCGGGGCCGCGACTACGAAGCCAAAAACAAAGGCCTCTACGACACCAAACTCCCCGCCGCCATCCGCCAGGCCGCCCCCGGCGACCTCCTGCTGGAAGACCACGTCACCGCCCTCTACCCTTGCGAACAGGGCCTCTGGATCGGCTACCGCCAGGCGGGCGCCCAGCTCGTCGACCCGGCCACCCTCGCCCCCATGCAGGAAACCGCCGAACTCAACAAACAAAAAGACCCGCGTGCGAAATGGGTCACCGGCTTCCTCCGCCTCCCCTCCGGCATCCTCTATGCCACCACCTATGGCGGCGGCCTCCAGCGCGTCGCCCAGCTCCCGGCCCTCCCCGGGTCTAAGGCTCCTGCCGCCAAAACGCCGCGCACCCATCCCTTCGCACCCACCATCCCCCGGGAAGAAGAAATCGCCCGCCTGCAGAAAAACGCCTCCTCCGGCCAGCCCTCCGAAGAGCCCGCCTTCTACTGGCATGAAGACTGGCTCACCCGCGGCAACTGGTTCGAACGCTACGGCCGCAGCGTCGCCATGCTCTGCGCCGCCGCCTCCCCCGAAAACGTCTTCATCGACCTCGAAGCCCAGGACGAACCTCCCTCCATCGGCGGCATGATCGGTCCCCACCGCCAAAAAGGCGACCACCTCCGCCTCTGGCTGCACGACGGCCACCTCCCCGGCAATCCCAACGTCCTGCGCAACCCGGAAGCCGGCACCCGCACCGAAGCCGAATGGGACGACCACGGAGAAGAATACCCCATGAGCCACGACGGGCCGGATGTCTGGGTCAAAACCACCATCCCCGAAGGCCCCCACCTCCTCTCCCTCTACTTCTACAACCCCAACGGCCACGTCAAACGCAGCGGCTACCGCGACTACCTCGTCGAACTCCGCACCGGCGACACACACACGCAGGAAAAAGACCTCGCCTCCCTCCAGTCCTTCAACCCCGTCCTCGCCCGCACCCGCATCCGCGACTTCTCCGGCAGCGGCTGCTACAAAAACTTCTACGTCACCGGCCCCGCCACCTACCTCGTCCGCGTCTGCCGCAACAACTCCTTCAACACCATCTTGAACGGCGTCTTCATCTCCCCCATACGTGAAAGCCGCCTCATCATCAAGCGCCCGCCCACCCTCATCGGCAAACTCGCCACCAGCCAATCCCCGGCCCCCTTGAGCGACTGGGACTACCGCGGCCTCCAGCCCGGCGACCTCCCGGCCGCTCCCCTCGCCCTTTGGAGCCGCGCTACCCACCCCGAACTCCTCCCGGACAAAGACCGCCTCCGCTCCCGGCTCGATGCCCTCACCGCTTACCGCTACATGCAGGGCTGCGGCCTCGCCCCCTCCGGCTACCTCGACTACTGCCGCTGGCAACTCGGCCTGTGGACCCCCGCCACCGAAAAAGCCTACGACGCCGCCATGGACAAAGCCTGGGAAGGAGTGCAGGAACTCTACGTCCATGCCCGCTCGGCGGCATGGAGACCCTTCAGCCCCGGAGTCGTCCCCTTGAGCATCGAAGAACTCGAATACCTCGACCTCCACCGGATCGACTGGAAACAATACCGCAAAGGCTACAAAGGCACGCCGAACCCCGACCTCGCCACCCTGCGCCAGCGCATCGCGGAGCGCAAGGAACTCGCACGCAAGGAAGAAGCCCGCCTCCGGGCTGAAGAAGAGGCATGGAAGCAGGAACAGGAACGCCTCGAGAAAGAAAGGAAAGAACACCCCGAACGCTTCCAAAATGAAGATGAAAGCGAAAGTCCTTTCGATCCGGAACCGTCCGGCAAAGCACCCCAACCGACCGGCACGCAAACTCTGCCAGACGAAGACGATGACGAAATCTTCGGTATCTGACTCAACTTCCCCACCCCGCTACGACCATGAAAGCCACCCTCTCCCTCGCGCTGGCATCCTGCCTCTCCTGTGCGGTCTCCCCCGCCGCTCCGTCCCCTCGGGCGGGAGACGTCATCATCGAAGACACGGATGATGACCAAACTCCCAACCCCGGGGCGGAAGACAAGGCCGCCAAACGCGTCCGATTCGTCTCCCTCACTCCGGACATCCTCTACGAAGTCGACCCCTCGCGTTACGCGGAAAATCCCCGCACGCTGGCGGGCGCCCAGCTCTTCTACGGCGCACGCCCCGACCTCCTCGGGGCAAAAGTCGCCTGCGTCGCCCCCTATGACCCCGTCTGGCGGCAGGAACTGGCCGAAAAGAAGAAATCCATCGTCTGGGGCAGGCTCGACAACCTCTGGCCCGTACCTGCAAAACTCGTAGCAAAAGACCAATGGGTATTCGACTTCTGGGCACGCCCTTCCACCAGCTTCTATGCATGGAGGCACCCGCAGAATGCTCAGAAAATCATTGCCATCGACTTTGCCTTGTGGAAAAACTGGACTACAACCGCCACAGAGGCGGTGAAGAAGTTTACATACAAGGAAGCAAGCCACCGAAAGGACATCACGGCAGCTTTGGATACCGGGCGTTTGAATACAACCCAGCACTCATTCGAAACATGCCCATGGAAAGACATGCTTGAACGAGGCAGGTCCGGAAACACGGTGAGCGATTATGTAGCGGATGCCGACCGTGTCAGAACATGGCAAACAGCGGTCAACAAAAGCGGCAGGACGATCCGTGCCCCCAAACTGCCGTGGACGGACGACTGGGTCGAACACACCTCCCTTTATAATCAAAAGGGTACTTACCATCAAAAGAAAAGAGCGGCAGAGATCAACTGGGGTGAAACCTTCTATCAGACACTCAATGAGAGCATCAAGCTTTACGACGGATTCCTCTGCCTGAAAGACGACGCCTCTTTGATCGATGTCGGAAAGAACACATCCGCCGACCACAGCCGCGTCGTCCCCTTCGATGCCCAAGTCAGATGGAGCGGGTTTGCCGCCGGATCCTCCGAAGAAAAAGTCTACCTTGAATCGGACATCGCCAAAGCCGTCGTCATCTCGGACAAAAACGCCTCGCCGGACTTCGTCGTCCTCGCCGTCGCCTGCGACTGCATCAAGGGCGACTCGGCGGAAGACGCCATCACCATCCTCAAGGAATTCCGGGGAGAAGAAGTCGCCGTCGCCGAATACATCGCCGAAGGAACCGTCTCCGGCACGGGAGGCAAGGACTCGCCGCTCACCTACGCCACCGGCATAGGGTATGCGAAAGGCACGGGTACGGGCAACCTCGGCTCCTTCACCGTCAAAAACCCCGAAAACCTTCGCTACAACCGCTCCGTCGCCCGCCTGCGCTCGGAAGAAACCGCCGCCTACAAGGCGGGCATCACGCCGCGCTACAAAATCCTCTTCGCCGTCAAGGAAGCTCTGGCGGCGGATCCTGCCAAACTCACGCTGACGGGCGATGCCACCAAAACACGGAGTGCGGACGGCAAACCCGCGGCACTGGAAGAAAACGAAGGCGGCGACTCCCTGAACGGATATACTTATAAGAATATGGCTGTCGCTTTGAATGCGGCCACCAACATCACCCCCGTCGGCAGCGGATCGATCGAACTCTTCCGGCTGCCGCTTCCTCGTGCCAAATACCGCCTCTTTCAGGCGGATGTACAGGCCGAAAAAGCTCTATCCCGAGACATCCGCATGGGCTTCATGGACTACACGTGGACGCTGCGCACCGAAAACGAGGAACTGGGCAAGGACTCCTCACGCATCGGCCGGGTCTTCGCCGTCTTCGGCGAATCCACCTTGAAACAGCGCACCCCCGACACCTCGGCGGCGTACTCCTCCTGGCGCTTGCTGCTCAGCGGATCGGGCCGTGAAAAATGCGAACAGTACAAAATCGCCATCTCCATTCCCGGCTTGAAGCGGGAACTGACCGATGCAGAGAGAAACTACCTGCTGCGGGGGTCGTCCTATACATGGTCTTTCGGGAAAGACGCCGAACCGGCGATTTCTTTCATTCCTGATCGTTCGCAAACGGATGGTGTGGCATCTGCGGAATACACCATGGTGAAAGGGAAAGACTACGAATGGGTCGCCCTCTCCGGCATGAAGGAGCAGAATACCATGGAACGGCCATGGATCGACGCGCTGGAAGCCTTGACGCGACATCTGCTGCTGGAAACCAAGCTCAAGAATCCGATCGAACTGGCCGTGCCGTCCCGCCCGGGAGAAACGCCACCTCCACCGGAATACAAAAAGCTGGAATGGCCGACCAATGCCGCCGGAGCGCAAGCCAATGCCGTCAGCGTCTTCTCCTACGGGTTGAAAACAATGGGAGACTACAATCTGGCGGCGCTGGAGAAAGGTATCATCGTCTCGACCGTGCTGCAATACATGGACGACCGCTATTTCCTGAAAGGAGGGCACGCCACCAGCATCGATCTCCCCCAATGCACGCGGCGGCTGTGCGGAGGAGACCACCCCGTCATCATCTGTGAAGAAGGCGTCGCCTTGATCCATTCTTTGTTGTCGCTCTGCGGGATGGAATACGGTACGCTCTCGCGGATGCTGGATACGAAGAAAGGCCATGCACTCCTCGGCCACGGAAACAGGATCTATGATCCCACTCCGTTTTTTGTGCGCCCGAATTCGGGGCAGTTGCCGCTGCCGAGAGCTGATTCTCGGTTGGTCGATTACGAACAGTCGCGCTATGTGACATTGTACGATGCCGTTTTTGAAACACCGAAACCGCACCACATCATGCTGCACACTCACAACAAACAAGCTTCCCAATAAAATGACACCTTCATCCTTCTACAAAAACATCGTGTTCATCGTCTGCGCCATGGCCGGATTGCCGGCCATGGCGGAAGGCGACTACCTTCTCTTGTCGGGCAAAGACGGAAAAGGCCTCGTCCAAACGAGAGCAGAAATCGTGACCGAATTTCATAATCAGGAACATGAAGCATATCCCTATCCTGCTGATTCCGGCCATGCCGCCGCCCCTCCCTTGTGGCAAGAAGCCTTTCCCTGGTATAACCGCACCTTCCGCATCAAGGATTATTACATGCAATTCAAAGCCGGGTGGTTGCATGTGTACGGTCTGAACGGCAAATGTATCCTGTACTGTAGCCCCATGTACGGCTCCAGCCATGACATCATGCAGGCATGGTGGTTTCACGGGATGATCCATATGGCGACGCTGCCTATGTCGAGGCCGTTCAATATGGATTTTGTCCGATCGATTCAATTCAAGCGCGAAAAAAATGAACTTTTATGTATGACGCAGAGTAAGCAATTACTGGCTTATGCGTATGCGCATTATTTCTTTCATGAACTCCATCTGGAGAATACTCTGGAAAGGCCGGTCTCAATGCAGGAAACGAGAGATATCCTACAAACATTCGCGCGCGTGCAACAAGGGGAACTACAGGTGGAAGAGGCCGGGGAAGCATTGAAACAGGCCAAAAACGAAGAGTCCAAACGATCCCTCCGCAATACCACGATCGAAATCGACCGGGCCGTCACCTACGGCCTGCGCAGCTCCGTGCCGTTTCTTTCCTGCGGAAGCAGCGTTCGCTTGAGGGATGCCTTGAACATCCCGGAAGAACCGATGGTCAACACCATCCCCAACATCAATGCAGGAGTCGCCTGCGGCGACATCGTCGACAAACTCGCCACCGGCAAGCTCAAGGTCATGGAAACATCCGGAGAGGAAGACGGCTTCAAGGCCACGCTGGGCAGCCGCAGCGAACGCATCCATTACACCATCGTCCACCAGTTCAACCGCAACCTGGCCATCAACACCGTACTTGACTTCAGGGCATTGGATCACATGCTTCATCGCTGGGATCATAAAGTACAAACCGATCAGGACGTCATCAAGTATTCGATCATCAACCCCGGCTGGGTGGGAGACTTCGACATCGCCACCAAAGCCCGCCTCGGGAGGGATGGAGCCGTCGTCTTCGGCAGCGAGAAATCCGCCATCTACTTCACGCGCGGCAACACCGCCGTCTCCATCGTCTCGGAAAACCCCTACTTCAACGTCCTCCCGATGGCCCGGCTGGTCGACGAAGAACTCAAGAAAAAACTCAACATCCCGCCCGCCAAAGAACCCGCCCAACAACCTCTGCCCCCGAAAAAACGCAAACAGTAACACCCGCAACCTGCCGACCCATTGGAAAACCTCTATCCCGAGACATCCGCATGGGCTTCATGGACTACGCGTGGACGCTGCGCTCCGAAATCACGGAACTGGGCAAGGACACCTCGCGCATCATCTCGTCATCACCTAGGAAGCAACCATGGTAAGAATTCGTTCTCTATTGCTCACGTAAGGAGCTTTTGAAATCTTATATCGTATGTATAGCGAAATCGCATTTCTTTGTCTATCATTCATTTTTGGATATAATTCTAATTTTTTCTTTAAGTACGGTTGATATTCTTAGATATAATATCATAGAGTTGATGTGTTTTTGTTTGTTTTGGCCGCGAGCCTTTCGATCCGTTCAAGTAGTGCACGGGGATATTGTTTTGAATGTATCTTTGCATCTTGCTCCTGGTAAATTTGTTCTTCATTGAGCTTTTGATTTTAGACGCTTCACTCAAGATCACAAAAAACACTTGATTTTGACAAGCCACCAATGTAATTTGTGGGAGCTAGTTTGTGGTGTTACAATTGAGTTTGACGGAAAACATGATGAACGCAGGATACAGATGATGGGCGAACAATAGTGGACATCCAAATATCTGAATGTGAGCAATGAGACGATCTACAAGTGCATCAAACAACGAGCAGTAAGAAGCAACTATGGCCGAATCCATACACGAAAAAATCAAACGATCACTCCAAGCAGCCGAAGGTCTGTATCATCGCCTTGTGCTACTTGTAGGTGAGACAGGTTCCGGCAAGACCGATGTTCTTCGGGAGGTCGCTAATGAGTTCGCTTCGTCCGTCGCCAATGTCAATTTGACTCTTTCCAGAGAATTGCTTGAACTGACAGCAAGGCAACGCTCGCTTCGGTTGCCAGGCATTCTTGATCAGGTAGTGAGCCAGTCACAATCACCCGTGATACTGGATAACCTCGAGATCCTTTTTGACAAGGACCTCCAACAGGACCCTTTGCGCCTGCTACAGTCGATTTCAAGAAACCGATCCGTAGTTGCTTCTTGGAATGGAACCACCCATTCCGGGAAACTTTTATACGCCAAACATGGACATCCTGAGTACCGCTGCTATGACTCGGCCGATGTACTGATCGTAAGTATGGATGGCACGGCCACGATCGACTCGGCAATAAATAAAAAAGAATCAGAACAAGCATGAAATACGGCAATCTTATCCAATTCGACCCGATTGAGTCGGTCGTTCAGTTGCGTGATGCAGACAAATCAAACGCCGCACATACTCTCGTGAGCACTTATGTCATTTCCGACGAAATGGCTGAACGGCTCACGCAGCTTGTCATCCCTCAGATGCAGTTTGACCAGCCTGCCGACAACAAGGGCCTGCTGGTCGTCGGTAACTATGGCACCGGTAAGTCGCACCTGATGTCGGTGGTTTCCAGCCTCGCTGCTGACGCTTCCCTGCTGGCTGATCTGAACCATGCTGGTGTTCGTGATGTTGCCTCTCAGATCGCAGGGCGTTTCAAAGTCATCCGTACCGAAATCGGAGCTACCACCATGTCCCTGCGTGATATCCTGGTCTCTGAGTTGGAAGAACACCTTGAGAAATTCGGCGTGGACTATGTGTTCCCTGAAGTCAAAACTATCACCAACCACAAACGAGCCTTCGAAGACATGATGGCCAAGTTCGGTGAGGTGTTCCCCGAGCAAGGCCTATTGCTGGTTGTCGACGAGCTTCTCGACTACCTGCGCACTCGCAAGGATCAGGAATTGATCCTTGATCTCAACTTTCTTCGCGAGATTGGTGAGGTCTGCAAGGATCTGCGTTTCCGTTTCATGGCTGGTGTTCAGGAAGCCATTTTCGACAGCCCGCGCTTCACCTTTGTCGCCGACAGCATTCGCCGTGTAAAGGATCGCTTCGAGCAGATTCTCATTGCTCGTAAGGATGTGAAATTTGTCGTGGCCGAGCGCCTGCTCAAGAAGACAGCCGAGCAACAAGCCAAGATCCGAGACTACCTGATGCCCTTTGCCAAATACTATGGCGGGCTCAATGAGCGGATGGACGAATTTGTCCGGCTTTTCCCGGTACATCCCGATTATATCGATACCTTCGAACGTGTCACCGTGGTGGAAAAACGCGAAGTGCTCAAGACCCTGTCCTTGGGCATGAAAGGAATTCTCGACAAGGATGTGCCACTGAATGAACCCGGCCTGATTGCCTTCGACAGCTACTGGAACACGCTCAAGCAAAATCCCTCCTTCCGGGCTATTTCCGAGATCAGGGAAGTCATCGAATGTAGTCAAGTGCTGGAATCTCGCATCGAGAACGCCATCACGCGCGAGCAATATAAGCCGATGGCTTTGCGTTTGATCCACGCCTTGTCCGTGCACCGTCTCACCACCGGTGATATCTATGCCCCTATGGGCGCATCTGCCGAAGAGCTACGTGACCGTCTATGCCTCTTCGATCCGTTGATCGTCGGACTGGGGAGCGATGAGCCCGACAAGGATCTCCAGACCCATGTGGAAACAGTCCTGCGAGAGATACACAAAACAGTCAGCGGCCAATTCATCTCTTTCAATGCCGACAACCGCCAGTTCTATCTCGATCTGAAGAAGACCGACGATTTCGATGCTCTGATCGAAAAACGGGCGGAAAGCCTGGGCCATGCTCAACTCGACCGGTTCTATTATGAGGCCCTCAAACGGGTGATGGAATGCCAGGATGCCACCTACGTGACCGGCTACAAGATCTGGCAGCACGAACTGGTTTGGCAAGAGCACAAAGCGGCTCGCTCCGGTTATCTCTTTTTCGGCGCACCCAACGAGCGCTCTACCGTCGTGCCGCAACGGGATTTTTACCTCTACTTCATCCAGCCCAACGACCCGCCACGTTTCAAGGACGACAAGGCCAACGACGAGATATTCTTCCGCATGAAAGGTATCGACGAAGAATTTCAAACCTCGTTAAAGAGCTATGCGGCTGCACTGGATCTTGCGGCTACCTCATCGGGGCATGCCAAGGCTACTTATGAATCGAAGTCCAATGGTTTTCTGAGAAAACTGGTTCAGTGGCTACAGATGCACATGAGTGAAGCCTTCGAAGTGACCTATCAAGGCCGATCCAAATCCATGACAGAATGGGCCAAAGGGAAATCGATCCGCGATCTGTCCGGTGTATCACCACAGGAGACCATCAATTTCCGCGATCTGGTTAACACCATTGCCGGGTTTTGCCTGGCGCCAAACTTCGCGGACCAGGCTCCGGACTATCCGTTCTTCTCAGTCCTGATCACCGGCAACAACCGCGCACAGGCCGCACAGGACGCTCTGCGAGCCATCGCCGGGCAGAACCGCACCAAGCAGGCCACGGCAGTACTGGACGCTTTGGAGTTGCTTGATGGGGAAAAGATCGTTCCCTCCAAATCGAAGTACACCAAGTTCATCCTTGATGCCTTTAAGAGCAAGGGGCACGGCCAGGTGGTCAACCGTAGCGAGATCATCCAGGACGATCACGGGGTGGAATACATGAATCCGGGAGGTTCGCGTCTGGAACCTGAATGGGTGAGCGTCCTGATGGCTTCTCTGGTTTATTCCGGCGACATTGTGATTTCCATTCCGGGCAAAAAATTCGATGCCACCGGACTACAACAGCTCGCCGCGACCAACATGGATGAGCTGGTCCGATTCAAGCACCTCGAGCAGCCCAGAGAATGGAACCTGCCCGCGCTCATGGCTCTGTTCGAGTTACTCGGCATGACGCCGGGCATGGCCCAGCTTGTTACACAAGGCAAGGACGAACCGGTGCAGAACTTGTTGCAAACGGTAGATAAGATCATTAAACGCATCGTCATGGCCCAGCAAACCCTGCGTGAAGGGCTTGCTTTCTGGGGGCTGGATCTACTTGCGGGTACCGACTTGACAAGCCAAGCCAGCGGATGGGACGAAGCCAAGGGATTCTTTGAATCGCTGCAGGCCTATTCCTCCCCTGGTAAATTGAAAAATTTCCGTTATAGCGCATCCGAAGTGCAATCCCACGAAAAGTCCGTAAAGGCACTGGACGAGCTCGACGCTCTGCGTGAGTTCATCATGGATCACGGTCCGACGGCATCCTGGCTCTCCACCGCTGAAGCAGCGTTGCCTGAGGAGCATGATTGGGTAGACCGTATGAAAACCACCCGGCAGGATGTGTTGGATACCCTCAGGCAGGCCGACCTGACTAAGTTGGCGGCCCTGTCCCAATCAATCGGTGCCAAGCTGCAAAAGCTGAAGAAAGATTATATCATTGCCTACATGGGTCTGCATACCAAGGCCCGGTTGGGCGTGAATGACGACAGACGCAAAGCATCCCTGCTTCACGACCAGCGCCTGCAAATTCTGCTCAAACTGGCTGGCATCGACCTGATGCCCCGGCAGCAGCTCACCGATTACCAAAATCACTTGGCAGAATTGAAGAGCTGCTTTGATCTGACCGAGCAAAACCTTGACGCCGCGCCCATCTGTCCGCATTGCGGATTCCGGCCTTCGGTGGAAACCGGCGCGGTGTCAGGCTCGCAGATGATCGACCAGATGGACGCTCAGCTCGACGCCATGGTGGCTGCCTGGACCTCCACCATCCTCAGCAATCTGGAGGACCCGATCACCCAGGCCAACATGGTCCTGCTGAAGATTGATGACCGTGAACCGCTGGAGGCCTTCATCAAGTCGAAGAAACTGCCGGTGCCACTGGACAGCAACTTTGTCCACGCTCTGAAGGAAGTACTCTCCGGCCTGGTCAAGGTCACCGTCAAGGCGCAGGAGCTGCAACATGCCCTGCAGGTTACCAACGGCCCGGCCACCCCGGCGGAGATGAAGAAACGCTTTGAGGAGTACATCGACCAGCTCACCAAGGGCAAGGACCCGGCCAAGGTGCGGATCGTCATGGAATAAGAATAACCAAGCTGAGACATAAGACAAAGCCAAGGATTATAAAGATGAAAGAAAACAGTTTGTTCGACTCGCTGCTTGAAGAAACGCAGAAGACCTCCGGCCCAGTGACTTGCCTCGGCATGACGTTTGATAATGACGAAGCCCGCCGCGCCCACTTTACCGAGGAGCTTCGCAAGAAGCTGCAGGACATGGACTTCCGCAAGATCGAAGGCTTTCCCAGCGGCAATGATGAAGATATTTTGAATCTAAGTGACCCTCCCTACTACACCGCTTGCCCGAACCCTTGGATCGCCGACTTTATCGCCGAGTGGGAGACGCAAAAGCCGGAACAGCCCGAAGGCTACCACTACCACCGTGAACCCTTTGCAGCAGATGTAAGCGAAGGAAAACAAGATCCGATATACAACGCGCACTCTTACCATACCAAGGTTCCTTACAAAGCCATCATGCGATACATCCTCCACTACACGAAGCCGGGGGATATCGTGTTTGACGGGTTTTGCGGAACCGGCATGACTGGTGTAGCCGCGCAGATGTGCGGCTCAAAGGAAATGATAATGTCGCTGGGTTATCAGGTAATGCCCGATGGCTTGATTTTGCAGGAAGAGATAGACGAAAACGGAAAAAAGGTTTGGCGACCATTTTCAAAGCTTGGTGTACGGCGGGCCGTATTGAACGACCTATCCCCCGCAGCAACTTTCATAGCTTACAACTACAACGCGCCTATTGACGTGTTTGCCTTTGAGAAAGAGGCCAAACGCATTCTAAAAGAAGTTGAAAAAGAATGTGGCTGGATGTACAAGACTAAACATTCAGACGGACGAGTTGGAAGTATTAATTTTACAATTTGGTCTGATGTATTCATCTGTGGAGAGTGTACCGAAGAAATTATTTTCTGGGATGCAGCAATAGATAAAAAAGAAGCGATTGTAAGAGATGAGTTCAGTTGTCCAAAATGTGGGGCTAAAACAGGGAAATTGGGGGCAGAAAGAGCATGGATCAATACGTTTGATGTTTCACTGAATGAAACTGTCAGACAGGCAAAGCAAGTTCCTGTATTAATAAATTATTGCCTGCCTGGATCATCGAAACGATATGAAAAAACACCGGACCAAGAAGATTTCGACATTCTAAAAAGAATCGGAACCAACACGTTTCCATACTGGCACCCAGTAGATCAAATCCCTAAAGGCGACAAAACAAGTGAGCCTATTAGGCTGGGAACTACCCATGTGCACCATTTTTATACCGATAGAAATCTCAAGGTTTTATCGGCCGTATATTCAAGAATTGATTCTCCTCAAGTAAGATTTCTATTTACTGGCTCTATAGGCGGGGCCACAAAATTAAATCAGCTGCATCTGAAAAATTATGTATTCGGAGGTGGCGGATGTAATCCAGGCCCTCGAAAAGGCGTTATTTACACCCCGTCTATCGGCTTGGAAAGTGCTGTGACAAAACTTCTGGAAGAAAGACTCAAGACACAAGTAAGGGCTTTTAAGGCGTATCCAAACCAAAGGACACGAGATACTTTAATCTCATTAAGCAGCGCTTCTCAACTCAATGGTGACAGTCGGCTAGAGAGCGTTTTGGATTACGTTTTTATCGATCCCCCATTCGGCTCGAACTTGATGTACTCAGAGTTGAGCCATACGTGGGAGTCATGGCTCAAAGTGACCACCAATAACAAACAAGAAGCCATCGAAAATAGAACCCAGGGCAAATCCGTCGACGATTACAGAAAAATAATGACGGATTGTTTTACATACATTTTCCGGCTACTTAAGCCTGGGCGATGGATGACGGTTGAATTCTCCAACACTAAAGCTCATGTATGGAACAACATACAAGCTTCCATTAATGCCGCAGGATTTATCGTTGGAAATGTATCAGCTCTTGATAAAAAACAGGGGGGACTAAACGCAATTGTAGGTAATACTGCTGTAAAGCAAGATCTCGTTATCTCGGCATATAAACCCAATGGCGGCTTTGAAGATCGATTCCCCAAGGAGGCGCAAACCGAAGAAGGCGTGTGGGATTTTGTTCGTACCCACTTGAAGTATCTGCCGGTCACCAAGCAGCAGGGAGCCTTGCTGCAGTTCGTTCCGGAACGTGATCCACGCATCCTGTTCGACCAAATGGTGGCTTACTACGTCCGCAAGGGTTACCCCGTGCCAATCTCAAGCCAGGAGTTCCAGATCGGGCTGGCGCAGCGTTTCATCGAGCGTAACGGCATGTACTTCCTGCCGGATCAGGTGGCAGAATACGACCGCAAGAAAATGACCTCAGGTGAACTCAAGCAGATGTCCATGTTCGTCTCCGATGAGGCATCTGCCATTCAATGGCTTCGTCATCTCATCAAGGAAAAGCCCCAGACCTTTTCCGACATCAACCCGCAGTTCATGCAGCAACTCGGCGGCTGGAGCAAGAACGAAGCCCAGCTCGACCTGCGCGAACTGCTGAACCAGAACTTCCTCTGTTACGACGGCAAAGGCCCCGTGCCTGAGCAGATCCACTCTTATTTGTCCACCAACTGGAAAGAGCTGCGCAACTTACCTAAGGATGATCCAACTCTAGTAGCCAAAGCACGCGACCGCTGGTACGTACCCGATCCCAACAAGGCAGGCGACCTGGAGAAGCTGCGCGAGAAGGCACTGCTCAAAGAGTTTGAGGAATACAAAGAGGTCAAAAAGAAGCTCAAGGTCTTCCGCCTGGAAGCTGTCCGCGCCGGATTCAAGAAAGCCTGGCAGGAGCGTGACTACGCCGTCATCGTCGCCATAGCCGACAAGATCCCCAACAACGTCCTGAAAGAAGACCCTAAACTACTCATGTGGTACGACCAGGCAGTAACAAGAATAGGAGGGGAATAGTTATGCTCAAACAATTACGAATACAGAACTTCAAAGCCTGGAAGGATACTGGCACCATTAGCCTGGCTCCTATTTCTTTGATCTTCGGTGCAAACAGCTCCGGAAAGTCCAGCATTGGTCAGTTCCTGATGATGCTGAAGCAAACAGCTGAATCTCAAGATCGAAAGGCTATTTTTTATCCAGGTGGTAAAAACAGTGTCGTTCAGTTGGGGTCGTTTCGCGAAATGGTCTATCAAAGGAATCTCGAAAATGAGATCGTCTTTGAATACGAGTGGGAGACATTTGAAAAACTGAAATTCAGGGACACCGTTTCACAGACTAATTTTGTAGCTGATACGATCGACTTTACTGCAAAGGTAAAATGCGACAAAGATTCGGATATTCTGAAAATTGAAGAATTAAATTACCACATAAAGAAAGGTGATGAATCCGTTCTCAAAGTTGGAATGAGTCCATCTGCAAAAAAACAAGGCCAATATGAGGTCTATTCTGAACAATATTCATTAATCAGAAACCCTGGCAGAGTCTGGTATCCAAGTCCACCAGTACGTTTTTACGGATTTCCTGATGAGGTGGTCAACTACTATAAAAACTCGGGGTTTGTCCAGGATTTGAATCTCGCACAAGAAAAACTTTTTAAGTCCATATTCTATCTCGGACCATTGAGGATTAAAACGGAAAGACTTTACACTTGGGGCGGTATTACACCTGAAAGTGTTGGTTATTCAGGTGAACTTACCATTGCGGCCTTACTTGCAAGCAAAAATAAACAAATTAGCCTTGGGTATAAAAAGTTTAACAAACCTTTCGAGCAGATAATTGCTGCAAGCCTAAAGTCCATGGGGCTAATTGATAATGTCAGGGTTAAAAAAATTGCTGAAAATCGCCAGGAATACGAAGTCAATGTCCAAACAAAAGGCTCAAAAGACTGGGTAGATCTTCCCGATGTCGGGTTTGGCATCTCACAGGTGCTACCTGTTCTGGTTCAATGTTTTTACGCTCCTCCCGGTTCAATAATCATTATGGAGCAGCCGGAAATTCATTTACACCCGAGTGCGCAATCTGCTTTGGCCGATGTGATGATTGACGTGATCAACTCCAGAGAAAACGGGACGGATAGAAATATTCAGTTGATCATCGAGACCCATTCGGAACATTTTCTGCGGCGGCTGCAACGTCGGATTGCCGAGAACGAGATTCCCCAAGAAAAAGTGTCGGCTTACTTCGCAAACATTGACAAGATCCCGCCTACACTCGACCCTCTAAAAATTGACATCTTTGGCAACATCCAGAATTGGCCGGAAAATTTCTTCGGTGATGAGATGGGTGACATCACAGAGCAAGCCAAAGCGGCCATGAAGAAACGGATGCAGAACGCCAAAAAGCCGGAGGTATCCGAATGAGCCTTCCGAAGAAATGCCTGGTGGATACCAATGTGCCCAAGGTGGCCAATCTCGCTACCCAACCAGACCCGGATTCAGATGTACCCGAAGCGTGTGTGCTTGCATGTATTAATGCGGTTGAGCATGTAATCAAAAAGCGTGGCCTGATTGTCGATACGGGGGATGAAATCTTCAACGAATACCGGCAGCAGCTTTCTATGGAGGGGCAACCTGGCGTTGGCGATGCTTTCATGAAATGGGTGAACGATCACCGTTATAATCCAGAATATTGCGACAGAGTGACCATCACCAAAACGGGCGATTCATACGATGAGTTTCCAGATCACGACGAACTGGGAAATTTCGATAAATCGGATCGCAAGTTTGTTGCTGCTGCAAATGCACATAACGATAAGCCACCCATTCTACAGGCAACCGACCACAAATGGTGGGCATGGAAGGACTCCTTGGCTAAAGTGGGCATCACCGTTCATTTCCTTTGCCCTGAATATACCCAAATCAAGTATGCGAAATTCGCTAAATAGCGCGGTACGTGAAAGACAATTTCTTCAAATTCCCATCTACGCCACATCTCGCAACACTGGCAGGCGTTAACATCAGGGGCGACAAGGTGCTGTCGGAATCCGAATGCAATGAATTCCTGCAGCATGAGCTTGTCGTTGAAGAGAAGGTAGACGGCGCGAATTTGGGGATCTCTTTTGATTCGGAAGGAAATGTTCGAGCACAGAACAGGGGCGCATACCTGCATCTACCTGGGTCAGGTCAGTGGAGAAAGCTTGGCGACTGGTTGGCACTACGGACCGATACGCTGTTTTGGCATCTTTCCAACCAGTTCATACTTTTCGGGGAATGGTGCTATGCCCAACACTCGGTTTTTTATGACCGCTTGCCGGATTGGTTCCTTGGTTTCGATATTTACGACAAGCAATTTGGCCGATTTCTTTCTGCGGAACGTCGAGATGCTCTCTTAAGGGAAATGTGTATTGCTGAAGTTCCTGTTCTCGCACGCGGGCACTTCGAATATCCGGAAATCCAAAAACTCCTATCCGCCTCAAAACTCAGCGATCAGCTTGCAGAAGGCCTCTATCTCCGATTTGACCAAGACGACTGGCTGGCACAACGGGCAAAACTGGTTCGTCCGGCATTTATTCAGGCCGTTGAGCAGCACTGGTCACGCCCCGCCATCAGGCCAAACCGGTTGAGACTGGAGGTTCGAGGATGAAATATTTCAGCGTTAGCCAGGAGTGGCAATACAGCACCGTTCATACCAGCGCCTGCAAGATCATCGAAGAACAGACCTTGTGGGGGCAGACGGTGTGCCGTGTCTGGTTGCCGAACCAGGACGCGGTTGTGCGCGTGCCCCACTCCACCTTGCGCCCGCTGAGTGCCGATCTGCAGCCAGAGATCGAGGCTGGACGCATTGCCTATATGGCTGCCGCAGCCAAGGTGGCCGAGGTGCTTGAAGGCGCGACCAGCGCAAGTGAAGGACATGTGCTACTGGCCCCAATGGAGTCCAACGTTATTCCGCTGCCGCACCAGATTCACGCCTTGTCCCGGGCCATCTCTGGTGACCGCGTGCGCTACCTGCTGGCCGACGAGTTAGGGCTTGGCAAGACCATCGAGGCCGGCCTGGTCATGCGCGAGCTGAAGCTGCGCGGACTGGTTCGTAGAATTCTGATCGTCGCGCCCAAAGGCATCGCTACCCAGTGGGTGGCGGAAATGCAGACCCACTTCAATGTGCCATTTCAACTCGTAATGGGCGAGGATATCAGTACCTTGCAACGCCTGGCTCCAGGGAGCGATCAGCGGAGTTCAGCCTGGTCGCTATTCGATCAGGTCATCGTGTCTCTGGATTCAGTCAAGCCCATTGATAAGAGGTGCGGCTGGACGGCAGAGCGGATTGCCGAATACAACCGCAGCCGGTTCGAGGATCTGATTACCGCCGGTTGGGATCTGGTGGTGGTGGACGAAGCTCATCGCCTGGGGGGAAGCTCCGATCAGGTCGCCCGCTACAAACTCGGCAAAGGGCTGGCGGAGGCAGCCCCCTATGTGCTGCTCCTCTCGGCTACGCCCCACCAGGGGAAGACCGAAGCCTTCCATCGCCTCATGAGCCTGTTGGATGACGACGCCTTCCCTGATATGGACTGTGTTTCTCGTGAGCGAGTGGCTCCGTATGTTATCCGTACGGAGAAGCGCAAGGCCATTGATTCCGAGGGCAATCCGCTCTTTAAACCCCGGCGCACACAGATGGCTCCGATTGCTTGGGAGAGCCGGCACCATTTGCAGAAACTTCTTTATGACGCGGTGACCGACTATGTGCGCGAGGGCTACAACCAGGCCATGCGCGAACAGAAGCGCCACATCGGCTTTTTGATGATCCTGATGCAGCGCCTGGTTGTCTCCAGCACCCGGGCGATCAGAAGCACTTTGGAACGACGACTTGCCGCACTCAAAGAAGGCGAACAACAAATCAGTCAACGCCTGGGGGAACTTCAAAATGGCATTGAGAGATCAGAAAGTCCTGACAATGAAATGGCCGAACTGTATGATATGGACGGACAGGAGTTGCTCGATGAGCTGTTAAACTCCCACGTGTCGGCTTTGCAAAGCGAAAGCAGCCATGTTGAGATTCTGCTAGACGCGGCAGTTCGTTGTGAACAGGCTGGTCCGGATGCCAAGACCGAAGCCCTGATCGAGTGGATCTATAAGCTACAGTCTGAGGAAAACGAACCGGATTTGAAAGTATTGATCTTCACCGAATTCGTACCTACCCAGCAGATTCTGAAGGAGTTTTTGGAAATCCGGGGTATCTCTGTCGTTACCTTGAATGGCTCCATGGATATGGAGGAACGCAAGCAGGCTCAGGATGCCTTCCGAAAAACGCATCGCGTACTCGTCTCTACTGACGCCGGAGGCGAGGGATTGAACTTGCAGTTTGCCCATGTCATTATCAACTATGACATTCCCTGGAACCCGATGCGGCTGGAACAGCGAATCGGCCGAGTGGATCGGATCGGACAGCCTAAAACGGTGCGGGCGATCAATTTCGTGTTTGAGGATTCGGTCGAGTTTCGCGTCCGCGAAGTGCTGGAACAGAAACTCTCGGTGATCTTCGATGAGTTTGGCATCGATAAGACGAGCGACGTTCTCGATTCTTCCCAGGCAGGTGAGTTGTTCGAGGATATGTTTGCCTCGGCTATCCTTGATCCTGACGGCATCGAAACCTCTGTTGAGCAAAAAGTGGCCCAGCTCCGTGGGGAGATTCAGCGTGTGCGGGAATCCTCGTCTATCTATGGTATCTCGGAAGAACCTGATGTACAGACGGCAGAGCGTCTGCGCTCCCATCCTCTGCCTTACTGGGTGGAGCGGATGACGATAAGTTATCTCACCTCCCACGGCGGTTTAGCCAAACGCAAACGTTCATGGTGGGATCTGAACTGGCCGAACGGACAGGAATATCGTAAAGTTGTCTTCAACACTCGGGAAGCTGATCGCCTCTCTGGCACTACCCTGCTGAATCTTGAAAATAGCCACATCCGAGGGTTAGCACTGAATCTGCCCCATATCGCACCAGGTCAACCACTGCCTTGCGTCACCGTGAACGGGCTGCCCACTGGTATTTCCGGGTTCTGGGGACTCTTCGAGATTCGAGTTCAGGCCGGAATGCACCAGAAAACACAGCTTCTGCGCATCCCCATGGTGCGGCGTGGTTATATCAGTGTATTCTTGAGCGAGGAAGGTAAACTGTTTCTACCCACAGCCCGGCATATCTGGGATGCGTTGCAGACAGCGGAAGTCAGAATACGGTCAACACTTGGTCAGGATGATTCCATGAAAGCCTATCAATGTTTGCAGGAAGCTGCAGAACACGCCGGGCGGGAATTGTTCAACTCCTTACAGCATGCTCACCTCGCCTCTGTAGCTCACGAAGAGGAACGTGGAATCACCTCCTTTGCCTCGCGCCGTAAGGTTATTGAGCGCGTGGGTTTGGCGGAAGTCCGCCAATGCAGGTTATCCCATTGCGATGCAGACGAAGGCGAATGGCGGCAAGAACTACAGTCAGCAAGGCAGATCGTACCGGAAATCAGACCTCTGCTCATGCTACGAATGATGAACGGATGTATTCTATGAATAGTTGGCGAGACACCATATTAAACGATTTTGTGCCCAATGTCAGCAAGCTGACACTGGTTGCCGACCCGGATTGCCTGCTGACCGAGGAGAAGCTGGCCTTGAAGCTTCGTGAACGTGGATTTGATCTGATTGAGTTCCATGATCCTGTCGAATTCAGATATGCCTATGAATCGAAGTACCGCTTGATATGGGACCGAGGTGAACACACCGACTTGGTTGTTATCCTTCGTTTGCAGGATGCAGAACTGGAATCTCTGCCTTATGACCTGCTTGGCGCGGCCCGAAAACTTTCATTCAATATGGGAGATCTTTTCCCTAACATGAGCTATCCGGTCATTGAAAAGCTCGACAGAAGCTTGCTGGATTCTCTCTTTGAAGCCCAACGCAAATCGTTGCCTGATCGAATGGGTGACAATGCCACCAAGGATTACATTCTCCGCCATGTGTTTGGTGTTGCGGATGAGCTGATAGTCAACGATGTAGAATTACTTCGCACCTTGCTTCGTTTGCACTACGGCAGTCTTCAACTTCCGCTGATGTTGTCTGAGCGACTCATCCAAGTTCTTAAAGATCATAAGGAATTTAAAGACTGGCCGCTCTCAGAGATCATTCCGGACGCTGAAGCCTTTTTCGATTTCTTGCAGGAACGTTGGCCTCTCTTTCTTTCCAGACAGGGCAAAGGGAATCTCGTGCGGGAAGAAACATCAGCATACGGTCTCAAGTATCCGGGTTTGGAGTGCTTACCATTTGACCATCAAGACATCAAGGTCTACATTGATAACTTGTTCCTGGAAGGGAAACTCACTCCTATCGAAATCCAAGACTTTGAAGTAGATGCCGAATCTTGGGTTCGAAGCGGTATTGCCACATCTGGTGAGGATGATGAGTTACGGATTTCCCGCCTATTTGATCTTATCAAGAAAGGACTGCCCACCCAGGACGCCCGTTACTCGGACTGGACTACCTTTGCCTTGAAATGGGCCGAACTGTCTTCTCTGGTTTATTGTGGAGAGCACCCGGTGTATCAAACTCGTCTCAGAGAAATGGGTGATATGTTGAATACAACATTTGCCGCTTGGCTGGTGGATCACTATTCCAGCCTGATGAACTTGCCTCCGACCAATCCGGCCATGTTGCACCATGTGCCGCGCCGTTTGGTTCGAGATATGGAAGACTCAGCTAATGGACAGGTAGCATTGATCGTAGTTGACGGTCTGTCCCTCGATCAGTGGGCGACCGTGCGTCAGATTTTGCAAAAACAGAACGCCCATTTGATTATGCGAGAATCTGCGACCTTCGCTTGGATTCCAACGCTGACATCAGTATCACGGCAATCGATTTTCTCAGGCAAGCCGCCTCTCTATTTTCCATCATCGATTAACTCTACCAATAGTGAAGGGAAACTCTGGACACAGTTCTGGGAAGGCCAAGGTCTCTCTCGGCGGGATGTTGCTTATCAGCGAGGTTTGGGTGATGGTGATGCGATCTACATCCTTGATTCCATAATACATCCAGGAAAAACCAAGGCAGTGGGGCTTGTTGTGGACAAGATTGACAAGATTATGCACGGCATGCAACTTGGCTCAGCCGGAATGCATAACCAGATTAAGCAATGGTGCCAGGGAGGGTTCTTAACTTCGCTGATTGCTCAACTGTTGGAATACGGTTACAATGTCTGGCTGACGGCCGATCATGGCAATATTCAATGTGATGGCAAAGGGCGTCCATCAGAGGGGGTGATTGCTGAAACCCGTGGTGAGAGAGCTCGTGTCTATCCTTCGTCTGAACTCCGTTCTCAGGTAGCAGAATCTTTCCCGTTTGCACATGAATGGCCGCCTATCGGATTGCCTGCGAATTATTTTCCCTTAGTGACTGGTGGTCACGATGCATTCGTGAATCAGGGCAATACCATCGTAGGACACGGCGGTGTTGCCATCGAAGAAGTCATAGTCCCTCTTGTGAAATTTGAAAGGCGAACATCGTAATGGGTAAGAGGCACGAAACCATAGGAATCAAGCAGGCTATTCGTTTCGAGTGGATGCAAAAAGCAGCCAATTTGTTACTGGCAGGGCTTGATGCAAAAGTCATTCGTCAAGAGCTACATGAGTTTTTCGCAGATAGAAAAGTCAGTGCTTCGGAATGCGAACAAAGCACGCAAACGCGAACTTTTGTCGTCAATAACCTGATGAAGATCTGGGTATCTCCTGATCAGGAATTGATGCCATTTCGGGACGCCTCGCTAGAGATTCTACAGAAAAATCCATCCATGGCCGTCCCAATCCACTGGGGACTGATTTCAGCGGTCTATCCTTTCTGGTTCAATGTTGCCCGCCAAACAGGGCGTTTACTGGCCTTGCAGAACCAGATAACCCAGAATCAAATCATTAACCGCCTCAAGGAACAATATGGTGACCGGCAGACAGTGAGTCGGTACGCTAAATATGTAATTCGCTCTTTTGTTGCCTGGGGCGTACTGCAGGATTCCGAAGCCAAAGGTTGCTATGAGAAATCTGCTCCGATGAACACTCCGGAGCCAAATCTGGCTATCCTGATGTTCGAGTCTGCACTCAGGGCTACGCCGGAAGCCAAGGGTGCATTAAAGTTGATTCTTAACAACCCGGCATTCTTCCCATTCCAACTTCCTGTAATGACCGGTGATTTTATAGCCCAGCGTAGCGAACGGATCAAGGTGGTTCGTTATGGCTTGGACGACGAGCTATTGAAATTGGTAACCACATAATTTCGAGAGAAAAGCGAATTCTCTGGATATGGGGATATATTAAATGGTTCGTTAATATCGGTGAGCAACTGAATCACAACCGCCGAATTGCATGCTTCTCTCTTTCGTTTTTTAGGAATTGAAAAATATAGAAAAACATATCATTTGTTTAACATTTGAGCCAAAGTATCAACTGCCATTTTGATGCTCTGAATGTTTTTTTTCATATCCTCCAGCGTTTTTTCCGCTGAGAGAGAGCGGTGTTTCCAATGTTCAAGTTCCGAGGGGAGGTCTCGTTGATTCATATTTTTCTTATAGAATGAATCAATTGGCGCTGGTAAGAAATCTATAAGTTTTTTCATTGTTTTTGGACGCGGATTATATTTTCCTGACAACCAATTGGATATGACAACAGGTGTAACTCCTAAAGCTTGAGCTAACTCCTTTTTTTTCATATTTTTTTGTCGCAAAACTTCTCCTATAATTGAAGGAATGTCATTAAAACTATAATTTCCTTCTTGCATTGCTGATTGTTTTTCTTTAATTAAAGTTTGTCGCGCGAGCCAATTAAACAAGTAACAAAGGAAGGTTACCACAATGAGAATGACAGAACAACAAGAAAAGATAGATGCCGACTGGTTTTACGTCCAAGGATGGCAGGTTCCGCAGACAGCTTGCCAGTTGGGTCAGAGGGGCAGCCGAGTGGTTACTGTAAAGTTTGCAAACGCACGAGTGTACCACGATTCGTGAGCTTGCGTATGCCACCAGTATGTGGCCTGTGATGGCACTTTCTCGTGGAAGCTTAATAATTCATCTACAAACTCCATCAACATGACCTACCATAATTCTGATTTGCCGGATGCGCGCATCGATTACGTCAACCATCTGCACGAACAGGTGCAGCAGATGGCCGTGCGCACCTGGCAGATGGCTGTGGTGCTCGGGCATACGCTGCGTGAAATCAATGTGCAATGCAAGCATGGGGAGTGGGGCAAGCTTTTCAAGAATAGCCGCAGCAAATCAAATGCGAAATTGATTTCGCATTTCAATTTCGGAGAAAAACAGGCCGGGAATTACATGGCCGTGTACGATGCGGCTGTGGAGGCGGCGAAGAGGATCAGCGAGGAGCGTGCGGCGGCGGTGATGCAGATGTTGGCCACGCGGCCCGGGCAGGATTTTTACCAGGCGCTGGGCGAGATTTCGCAGGCTTCGACGATCAAGGAGTTTTTGGCGGAGGTGGTGGACGATTCCGAATCCCGTGGCGCAAAGCACAGCAAGGCGAATATGCGGGATGCGATGGAGGAGGCCCACAATGCCCCGGTCGTGTCCGAGCAGGACGCTCAGAGGGATGCCGCCAACCTGGTGACGATGATGGGTGAGTTTGTGGAGAAGCTGGCGCCGCTGTGTTCCCGTTCCTTCAACAAGGCGATTGCGGACCAGTTCCGCTCCTATTCCAAACGGCTTGATGCCATCGGCTACAAACAAGCATGATACTTCCAACAAACAATAAAACGAATATGAAAAAAGATCATTCCAATAAGTGCTTCATTGCAGAACAATGGCATCTGTTTTTCCGAAAAGTGTTCAGGATTTTCTCTGAATCTTTTCCAGCAGATAGTTCAAAATCGGCATATTTCCCGGGTCTCCATTCTGAGGAGGACACTCGCCCATTTCCAAATGATCGTCAATACCAAATTGATCCAGTAACCAGATCAAACCGGAATGGTGCCAGATGTCCGTCGCAGCGGTCGCAGACATCACCATGGCCTGCATCTGGCTGTCTTGCTGATCCGGATGCCAGCAATGGTTTTCGTGAAAGTACCATTCGACAAAAAGAAGCCTGTATGCAAGCTGAAGGGGGAGATGCCCCGGAAGGGCAGGCCATTCGCCATGCTTCCAATAGTGGACGATGGCTTCAGCCATGGCATGATCTTCTTCATGCCGAGTCAGATATTCCGGCTTGTAAAGCATCGGATCGTGCAAATCTCCCAGAGGAGGGAGATCATCGTAGGCTAGGCCAATGAATTCAGCCATATCGTTATACGAATAGAGGCGGTTGTTCTCCGAATTGCACATGTCCGATCAATAACATTTTCCACGACGATTCGTCAATCACTTTTCTTGCATTCAACTCTTATGGACCTTGATTCATCCAATGCCCCGCTTCCGGTCAAACAGGCTGCACGCCGTCTGCTGGCTGCCTGCCGCGAATTCGACAAGGCCGAACCCGGTACCTTGATGAAGTTGTATCGGGAGGCGGCCGCTGTGGAGGCCCACCTTTCCGGCAAGGCTTGCAGCTGGAAGAAGATTCAGACGAAGTACCGCGACTGGGTGAATTCCGGACGAGACGACTGGAAGCTTTTGGACAAACGCTGTGTGTTCAGCAATTCTCACAAGGCGCGGACGAACAATCCGGAGTTCAAGACGTTTTTGTACAATTTGGTGACGCGCAATAACAGGTCGACCGAGCAGGCTCTGTACGACTTGCGCGAGATATGGGCTGCCCACGGCCTGATCGGTACCATCCCCGGATACGAGGATTGGCCAGGCTGGCCGGATATCCCTGCCGGATGGTCCATCCGCAATTTGTTCCGCAAAGTTCCGAAGAAGCAGGAGCTGACGATTATCCGGCAGGGGCGGCGTGCCGCCTATGCCGATCTGGCCCAGGTTCTGGCCACTCGCGCCGGTTGTTATCCTGCACAGTTCATTCTGTGGGATGACGTATGGCTGGACCGTTATGTGCTTTGCGACGGCGATATCAACCGCCCCCTGCAGCTCGGTTGCCTCGACCTGCTGACCGGGAAGCGCCTGGTCTGGGGAACGAAGTTCCGGGGAGAGCGCAAGGACGGGACGAAGTTCGGTTTGACGGGCGACGAGATGCGGATGCTGGTCGTTACCTACCTGGTGACGGTCGGATACAGTCCGAGAGGTACCGTGATGGTGGTCGAAAACGGCACGGCCGCCATCGACAAGGAATTCGAGGCGCATCTCCATGCCATGACGAACGGAGCCGTGACGGTGGACCGGTCCGGCATGACGGGGCGGCAGCAAGTGCTGCTCGATGGCTTTGGAGGGCGAGGCGTGGGCAACCCGCGCCACAAGTCGCCTCTGGAAAGCTGGCATAATCTCCTGCACAACGTTATGGCCTCCTGCGATGCTCCGTCCGGCAAAGACTACGCGCACCTGCCGGAATGGGTGTGGGGCATGATCAAGGAACAGGAAAAGCTCGAACTGGCGAAGCCTCGCATGACTTTGGAGCAACGCGCCCTGCTGATGAACGTCATCCCCACATTTGCCGATCTGGTGGACGAGCTGCCCGGCATCGTTTCGCGCATCAACCGACGAACGGATCACGATCTGGAAGGCTGGAAGGAATGCGGATTCATGCAGAACGAATACCGGCTTGATCTTGCCTGCGATCAATGGGGCCGGGTGTCCGACCTTGATCCGGCTTCGCTGGTGCTTCTGCAGGGGGTGGCCGCTACCCGCAAGGGGTATCTCCGCACGAGGCGCATGTCTCCCTCCGAGGCGTGGGACGCCTGCATGGAAAAACCGGAAAACCAGCTGGTGAAGCTGACGCCATCGCAGGCATGCGAACTGATGGGTGTCCACATGGCCCGGCCCTTGAGGCGGCGTGGCGGATTCTTCCATGTGAAAGACAGGAACCTTGCAGACGGTGAACTCATTTACGAAACACGGGCCTACCGCCAATACGGCAGCAACGAATACATGGAAGAACTTCCCCCATTCGCCCAGGTGCGCGGCATCATCAACCCCTGGGACAACAGCCGGCTCTACCTGATCGACGAACGCGACCGCTGCATCGGGTATGCCCTTCGGTGCAACCGCGTCTCGTGGTCCGATCGGGAAGGCGTGCGCGCCGCCATGGGGCACGCCAAAGCCCGCAATGCCGAATTGATGGAGCCGGTGCGGCAACGGCTCGCCCAGGCGGAAACGGATGTGGATGCCCGGCGCCGCCACAACAAGGCAGTCATCGGCGGAGATTACAAAACACAACTGGAACGGCTGGAAGACGGCGAGGCACGCCGTGCGGAACGCCGGATCGCCGCCCGGCAAAAAGGGCTGCCCCGCATGGACGATCCTCCCCCCAGGCTCCCCCCGGACAACGACCTCCCCGAAACCAACTATTGACCATCACCACCACACCAACCATGAGCGACAACGAACACACACAACCGATACCCGGCACGGATGCAGCCCTCGACTGGCTGCGCGGCTACGCCCGGGACAAAACGGCGGCCAGCATCGCCAAACAGATGGGGTACAGCGCCACCGTCGTCCGCCGCCTGCTGGCAGGCACCTACCATGCGGATATGACCAACGTGCTGGAGGCCATCCGCAAATTGCGCCTGCAGGTCGAGACGGCCGGCCACCGCGCCGAAGCGACGCGGAGGGCGGACATCGCCACCCGCATGCTGGGCCGATCCGTGGAATTCGTGCCCACGGAAACCGGCGAACAGATACACCGCCTGTGCCTGGCCGCCGTGGCGGACTCGACCGTCAACTGCATCGCCGGACGCGCCCTCTGCGGCAAAACCATGGCGCTGGAGGCGTATGCCGCCAATCCGGACTTTGCCCCGCTCACGCTGATGGTGACGATGCCGACCCGGCCGACCGCCTTCAAACTGGGCCGCCTCCTGTGCGAAGCGGCCGGGGTGGATGCGCCGACGGACGACTTCACGGCCATGCACCACCTGCGCCGCGTCATCACGCGCAACTACCTGGTCATCGTGGACGATGTGGACAAGGCGATCCACGCCGGCAGGCGCGGCATCACGGATGTGCTGCTGTGGCTGCTCGATCTTCACAAAGCCACGCGCTGCGGCATGATCCTGTGCGGCGATCCGACGTTCGGCGATGCCCTGGAGAAAATCGACCTCCTCGACCGCATCGCCAAAAGCGGAGAAACCCTGCTGCTGCCGGAATACCCCAGCAAGGCGGAGGTGCGCGCACTGGCACGGCAGGCGGGGCTGCCGGAACCGGATGCGGATACGTGGTCCGTCATCGGCTCCATCGGCAGGGAAGACGGCCTCGGCAGGCTCTGCCTCTACATGCACCGCGCCCGCCGCCAGGCCATGCTGCAGGATGCCGCCGGATCATGGGCCTATTTCCATGCCGCCCGCAACCCGCAGCCGCAACAACAACTCACCAACCGATGACCATGGACAAACCGCATTATCCGCTTTCGACCTATGCAGCCATGCACACCTCATGCACAACGCGCGCCTGAGGCGTGCATGGGACATTCCTGCCAAATCACTTTGAATATCGAATCAGAAACGCTCCAAACAATCATAAAAGATGGCACCATATCCCAACTACATGTCAATCACATCTATACCACCTTGACATGGACCAGAAATCATATCCCACATTTTCCTACGCCAACCTCTTGGAGCCTTGGATGGAACAAAACGTCACGCAAACCTATCGAAAAACGGGAGCAAACACAGCCATAGTCGACACAACCGACTCTGTCAACTCCTGGAGCACTTGCGTACAACGAGGCGGCAGCACCTACACCCTCACCTTCCTCACGCCTCATTCAGGCATTGCCTCCTGCCTCGACCTGCCGTCGCCCGACCTGTCTAGAAAGTCTTACACATTCAACATCAAACCGGTGGCACGCCCGCTGAAACGCATCGGCATACGGGGCGGCTTCGTGCCCGACAAAGCCGCCCCACAACCATGATGATACGGTACCAAGGCATCACCGAAACAAAGCATTCCACCCCCGACGAAGTCGACAAAGCAAAAACCCGGCCGAAACCGGGTTTTTGCGTAAAATGGTACCCCGTCTAGGACTCGAACCTAGGACAAATTGATTAAGAGTCAACTGCTCTACCAACTGAGCTAACGAGGCATGCTCTATGTAACGCTTCCATTCCTGGAAGCGAACTGGTACCCCGTCTAGGACTCGAACCTAGGACAAATTGATTAAGAGTCAACTGCTCTACCAACTGAGCTAACGAGGCACTTTGTTCGCCTTCAAGCGCACCACCCTGTGCGAGGATGGAGCCACTGGTCGGAATTGAACCGACGACCCACGCATTACGAATGCGTTGCTCTACCCCTGAGCTACAGTGGCGACGCCAGAAGCGTGGCAGGAGTTAATCATATTTTCCCCATCATGGCAAGACTAAATTTCACATTTCTCCAAAAAAACCGCATCTTGGCAGCAACGCACCTCACTGATCTCCATCTTAGCCGCTCAAAGCCATTTTTCCCGGGGAATGACGACGGTTAAGCTCGACAAAACCACACGAATATGGTTGACTCCCGTTCACCGCCTAGAACATATGAAGTCCTATACCATTTTCCAGCAGGCCGACGAAGAGACCATCAATGACATCCTCGACTGGATGCGCAATCAGGAACGCGGCGTCTACCGCGCTGCCGTCCGTGAACTTGCGGCTCTCAAAAAACTCCGTCCCCAGTTCGTCCAGCAGAAACCCGTGGCGGACCAGCTCGCATGGCTCCAGAAAATGCTCTCGTGGAAACCGGCCGGCGACATCGCCGACCACCTTCTTCAGGTCTGGCTCCTCCGCAAACACGAACCCATGCTCGTCGACTTCATCAACACGCTCGGCATCGAACACAACGGCCACGGCGTCGTCGACGACCTGCCCACCGTCCTCGACCCGGAGAAACTCGGCCTTGCCGTCGACCAGCTCTTCGAAAAATATCCGCCTGGCGTCGCTTCCACCTATCTGCAAATGTTCCAGAACCAGACGCCTGAAGGTTGGGAAGCTCTCGACTACGTCCTTCAGAACGACCCCCGCATCACCGTCCGCTGATCGCGAGGTTCCCTCCATCTTACCGCCCGGCCCGGCTTGATGCCGGACCGGGTCTTTCATTTCCCCATTCTGTCACAAAACCGCACGCATGCTCGACATCCCATTCACCATACCCGGCTCGGACGAATACTTCATGCTCCAGGCCATGAGGGAAGCGGAAAAAGCCCTTGCCGACGACGAAGTCCCCTGCGGAGCAGTCATCGTCAAGGATGGAGCCATCATCGCGCGGGGCTGGAACCAGGTCGAACGCCTCAAGGATGCCACCGCCCACGCCGAAATGATCGCCCTCACCGCCGCACAGAACGCCCTCGGAGACTGGCGGCTCGAAGGATGCACCCTATACATCACCAAAGAACCCTGCCCCATGTGCGCCGGAGCCATCGTCCATTGCAGGCCGGACCGCGTCGTCTTCGGTGTCTCCGATCCCAAAGGAGGAGCAGCCGGAGGCTGGATCAACCTGCTCGACTCCAACCCGCCGCTCAACCACCGTTGCGACATCACGCGCGGAGTCCTTCACGACCCTTGCCTGGCGCAGCTCCAGAACTTCTTCCGCTCCGCACGCACCGCCGCCAAGGAACGCAAACGCCAAATGCGGCTCGAATCACAGGAAAACACATTGAACGGCAACGAATAAAAAAACAGATAACCTCCTCTTCCCCATCCTCAATCTATCGGTTTTTTTGGAATTTACTTATTTTTTTCTTGTAATGATTCCAAATTCAATCTATACAAAAAGCACTTCCGCACGGAACAATATTATCACATACACATCATGAAAGCACTCACAGGCACCCGCACAGAAAAAAACCTCATGGCCGCCTTCGCTGGCGAATCCCAGGCTCGCAACCGCTACAACTACTTCGCCGGCGTCGCCAAAAAGGAAGGCTATGAACAGATTTCCGCCATCTTCGCCGAAACCGCAGACAACGAAAAAGAACACGCCAAAGTCTTCTTCAAGCACCTGAACGGCGCCTGCGCCGAAATCACCACCACCGTCTGCACCGCCCCCCTCACCACCACGGAAGAATGCCTCCGCGCCGCCGCCGCAGGAGAACACGAAGAATGGTCGGACATGTACCCCACCTTCGCCGACATCGCCGAGGAAGAAGGCTTCACCGCCATTGCCAAGGCCTTCCGCTACATCGCCACCGTCGAAAAGCACCACGAAGAACGCTACCTCGCCCTTGCGAACAACATCGCCACAGGTAGCGTCTTTGAAAAACCCCAGAGCGAACAATGGATCTGCCGCAACTGCGGATACATCCACGAAGGCGAAAAAGCCCCCGGCGCCTGCCCCGCATGCGCCCACCCGCAAGCCTTCTTCCAGCTCAATGCGGACAACTACTGAAGCTCCTGCCCGAAAAGCACCTTTTCCAGCCCTGCGGACATCCGTCCGGCAGGGCTTTTTCTACCCATCCTGAGCCCCTCTCCGTCCAGAAAAAGCACTTGCAATTTAACAGGCGTTCGGGCAGACTCCCCCTCATGCAGAATCCGGAGTTCGTCCATGCCACCTTCTCGGCCATCGCACCACGCTACGTCACGGCGAACCACATCCTCTCCATGGGAATCGACATCGCCTGGCGGCAGCGGGTCGTCCAGCTCGTAGCAGAATGGAAACCCGCGCGCCTGCTCGACATCGCTACCGGCACCGGAGACCTCGCCCTCGCCCTCACCCGAGCCCTCCCCGAAATAGACATCCTCGGCACCGACTTCTGCCAACCCATGCTTGACGTAGCCGCCGCACGCGGACTCTGCAACCTCCTGCAGGCGGACGCCATGAACCTCCCACTGCCAGATGCATCGTTCGATGTGGCCACCGTCGCTTTCGGACTTCGCAACATGGCGGACTACGCCGCCGCCATCCGAGAATTCCGCCGTATCCTCAAACCCGGCGGCCATCTCCTCATCCTCGACTTCTCGCTGCCTGAAGGCATCCTCTCCTCGCCCTACCGCTACTACCTGCACCACATCCTGCCCCGTATTGCGGGCTGGATCACCCGCCGACCCGACGCCTACACCTACCTTGGCGACAGCATCGAGCAATTTCCGCGCGGCAAAGCCATGTGCAGCCTCATCGAGACGAACGGCTTCATCGAAGCCCGTACCGAACAGCTTAGCGGCGGCATCGCCGCCATCTATACGGCTACTTGCGCCGACGAACCCGAACCCGTATTCACCGCATGAGTACAGGAGACGGACGCGACGGCACCATACGCTCCCGCATGGCCCGGGGGCGGCTCGGCGGCAAACTGGCCGGGCTCACGCTGCCCCAGCAGATCATGACCATCGCGCTGTGGCCCTTCCTGGAACAGGTTCTCAGCTTCATCGCCAGCTCGACAGCCCTGTACCTGTCTTCGCACATGGACAATCCCCCGGAAGTCAAACAACAGATCGTCGCGGGCATGGGAGCCATCGGCCACGTACTCTTCCTCGGCTTCGTCATGCAGGGAGCCGTCGGCATGGGAGCCACCGCCATCGTCTCGCGCATGACGGGTGCACGCCAATTCTCCGAAGCCAACTACAGCGCATGCCAGGCAGGCGTACTCGGCCTCATGGCTGGCATCTGCTCCTTCCTCGTCATGTTCTGCAGCACGGACTTCCTCGTCACCTCCGTCTTCACCATGAGCCCCGAAGCGCAGGGTTTCGCCAAACGCTTCATGTACATCGCCTCGTTCAGCGCCATCTTCAGCGGCATCGTCTTTGCCGTCAATGCAGCCCTGCGAGGCGCCGGCGACACTCGATTTCCCTTCATCATGATGCTCATTGCGGATGGGTTGAACATCGTCATCAGCCTCATCCTCGTCAACATCTTCCATCTCTCCATCGAAGGGCTCGCCATCGGCACCATCTCCGGCTTTGCCATCTCAGCCGTCGCCCTGTGCTGGATCCTGCACCGCCGCCACATCCAATTGAAGTCATCCATGAATGGATTGACTCTCAATGAATATGCCGACTCTCAGCCGAACAGCTACGTACCGCCCCTCTACCTCGACCGCCGCAGCCTGAAACCGGACTGGGGCATGATCCGCCGCATCATCGCCATCGGCATGCCGCAAGCCATCGAAGTCTTCGGCATCTGGCTCATCCACCTCTACTGCCTCTCCGTCATCAGCGGCCTGGGCGACGCCGTTCTTGCGGCACACACCATCGCCGTCCGCATCGAATCCATGAGCTTCCTGCCCGGCTTCGCCATCGGCATGGCCGCCTCTGCCCTCGTCGGCCAGTACCTGGGCGCGGGCAGCCCCAAAATGGCCATGATCACCATCCGGAAATGCACGAAATACAGCATGATTTTCATGGGAACAATGGGAGCGATCATGTGCATGTTCCCTCAATTCTTCGTCGGAATGTTCGCAAAGGACCTTCCGAACATCATTGCAGAGGGCACCCCCGTCGTCCGCACCTTCCTCATCCTCGAACCCTTCTTCGCCGCCGCCATCGTCATGAAAATGTCCCTGCGAGGCGCGGGGGACACACGGCGCGTCATGTACGTCTCCTACGGCGTCATGGGATTCTTCCGCATCGTCATCCTCTTCCTGTGGCACCACTACCTGCCCGGCACGCTGAACCTCACCTACATCTGGCTCCTCTTCACTGTCGATCAGATCGTCCAAGCCATCATCTTCAAGAAATTCGTAGACGACCGCCGCTGGACCAAACTGCGCATCTGAACACGAAAACGCCCGCATGCACGGCCTGTGCCTGCGGGTACGCTACTCTTCTTAGACCTTCCGCTTAATGGGGAGGCAGTTTACCGGCCGCCTTCTGATCGGCCAACCGCTTGCGGATCGCATCCACAAACTTCTGGTTCTTCTCGAACAGCTCGGAAGGATCGTCAATCACCGTCACCTTAATCATCCGGTCGCCCGGCTCGATCTGCTCGACCACCGACTGCCCGCGCATGATCTCTCCGAAAACGGAATGCTTACCGTCCAGATGGGGAGCCGCCTTCTGCGTAATGAAAAACTGGGAACCGTTCGTATCCTTCCCGGAATTGGCCAGAGCCAGCACTCCCGGCTTATCGTGCTTCAGCTCCACACGTATCTCATCGGGAAACGTATAGCCCGGGCCGCCGCCGCCAGTCCCCGTCGGATCTCCGCCCTGCACCACGAAACCGGGCACCACCCGGTGGAACGTCAGACCGTTGTAAAACCCGTCCTTCGCCAAAACAAGAAAATTCACGCACGCCATCGGCACCCGATGGGCATACAAATTCAAAACGACATCTCCTTTCGTCGTCTTCATCACGACGCGGATATCATGGCGGTGCACCTTGCGGGGCATCTTGCCCGAGCAGGACGAAGCCAGCAGGCAGGCGCACAACATGGAAAGAACGCAAAAAATACGTTTCATAAGGCCAACATCCTACTGCTCACCCTACCGTGTGTCAAGCTATCCTTCCGACTCCATGACAATCATTCGACATTGCAAAACATATCGCCTTCACAGCCAGCAGGCAGCACGTTCCATGCTTGACTTGCCCGCAAACCCCATGCAGAATATCCACCGTCATGAAAACACATTTCACCCTCACCGCCATGGCCGCCCTCCTCGTCGCCCCCGTTCTCGCCGCACCCGGCAACAGCGGCGGCAGCAACGGATCGGGCATGGGCACCCCTGCAGCCGGCTCCACCACCTCCAACAAACAGGGAGAATCATCCTTTGCCAAACCGTTCTGGATCGGCAACTTCGGAGAAGGACAGGTCATCATCGCCCTCGACCAGATCACCTCCGTCTCCAAACAGAAATACGTCCTCGACGGCGGATACGTCATCCGTGAAATCGTCGTAGACACCAACGGCAACAACACCATACGCATCTACTTCATCTCCCCCGTCTCGGAAGAATCGAACATCGCCGCCATCCGCATCGCCTCCGACCGCATGCAGGATCTCCTCAAACAGGGCAACGACCGCGTCGGCTCCGCAGCCATCGACCCCAACACCGCCGTCACCAAAAACTACCCCACTACCACACACGCGCACACCATCGAATTCCGCGTCGCCAACGTCGCCCTGCTCGACAGCGTATACAACTCCATCGTCTCTGCGTGGCTGAACGGCCGTGGCATTAAATATCAAATCAACTGAACAAAGAAACAAACAGTCTAACTGCTATTGAACGAAAACATACCTTCGAGGCGTCTCACGGGCAGAAGATACTCCATCAACCGATGGAAATCGAAACCCATCAAACAACCGACTCGATAAAACCGAAAATATGAAAACAGAACAACTCGTATATGCTGACGGCCAATATGTGCTGCCTCCCCTGCCCTATGCGTATGATGCACTGGAGCCGCTCATGGACGAAGCAACTCTCCATCTCCACCACGACAAGCACCATGCAGCCTATGTCGCCGGAGCCAACACCGCCGTGCAGAAACTCCGCGAAATCACCGAAGGCAAACTCGACGCCGCCCAGACGACCAACTGGGTACGCGCCCTCTCCTTCAACGAATCGGGCCATGTGCTCCACACCATCTTCTGGACCAACATGAGCCCCACGCCGAAAACCGCTCCCGAAGGCCCCCTGATGGATGCCATCGTCAAGGCATTCGGCTCCTTCGACGGCTTCATGCTGGCCTACCGCTCCGCCACTGCCGGCATCGAAGGCTCCGGCTGGGGCATCCTCGGCGTCGAACCCCTCGGCAAAACCCTCGTCATCTGCGGTGCCGAAAAACACCAGAACTACGAAATCCCGGGCATCATCCCCATCCTCGCCTGCGACGTATGGGAACACGCCTACTACCTCAAGCACCAGAACAACCGCGCTGCCTACATCGACAACTTCCTGAAACTCGTCGACTGGCAAAACGTCGAAGAACGCTACAACGCCGCCCTCGGCAAATAACGGCAACATCCAACCAACAAAGCAAACGCCATGAACACCGCACCCATACCGGCCTCCCCCGACGACCACACCCCCTGGCAGGTAGGACTGCCATCGGAAAGCGACATCATTCCGGGCATCATCTCCCGGAAAGGAACGCCCTTCCGACGTTCACGGCGTTTGCTCCATACCGCCCTTGCCCTCGCGGTGGGGGTATGGGCAGCAGGAGCTACGGCTCAGGCAGCCGACTCGCAGCAACCCGGCGACAGCCCGGCCAAACAGGCCGCCGCTCCGAAGGCCGATGCGTCATCCATCGCCTATGCGGACGGAAAATACATCCTGCCGCCCCTTCCCTATGCCTACGACGCCCTCGAACCCCTGATGGACGCAACCACCGTACGCCTCCATCACGACAAACACCATGCAGCCTACGTCGCCGGAGCCAACGCCGCCGCACAAAAACTGCGCGAAATAGCCGAAGGCAAACTCGAAGCCTCACAGGCCGCCAAATGGGCGCAAACACTCTCCTTCAACGCTGCGGGGCACAACCTCCACACCGTCTACTGGACCAACATGAGCCCCACACCGCAAACGGCTCCGCAAGGCACCCTTGAAACGGCCATCGACCGCACCTACGGCTCCACAGCCAACCTCGTGCGCCTCTTCAAAGCCGTCGCGCTCGGAATCGAAGGTTCCGGCTGGGCCATCCTCGGCGTCGATCCCGCCAGCAAAGAACTCGTCCTCTACGGCGTCGAAAAACACCAGAACAACGAAATCCCCGGCATCATCCCCATCCTCGCCTGCGACGTATGGGAACACGCCTACTACCTCAAGCACCAGAACAACCGTGCCGCCTACATCGACAACTTCCTGAAACTCGTCGACTGGAAAAACGTCGAAAACCGCTATACCGCCGCCCTCGGAAACAACTAACCGCCATTCCTTCATATGAACCACACAGACACACCGTCCTTCTCTGCACCGAAATCCTCCCCTTGGTGGATATCCTTGCTCGCCATCCTCGAAATCATCTTCGGATTCATCCTGCTGAGCTTCCCCTTCGTCCTCAGCGGCGCCACCATCTGGGTAGGCGGCTTCCTCTTCATCGCGGCAGGATTCTTCCGCATGATTCAGGGCATTCGGCACCTCACCAACAAAGCGTGGAACTTCCTCGCGGCTCTCGCCTACCTCGTCATCGGCGTCTGCATGGTCGTCGAACCGATCGAAGCACTCGTCGTCTGGACCATGGTCATCGGCTTCGCCCTCCTTGCCGTCGGCGTCTTCCGCCTCGCTCTCGCCTTCATGCTCACCCAATCCCCGGGCAGCGCATGGCGCTTCATCAACTCCATCATCACGCTCATCCTGGGCGGCCTCGTACTCGGCGGCTGGCCGGAATCCTCCGCATGGTTCATCGGCACCGTCGTCGCCATCGAAATGATCTTCTCGGGCTGGACCCTCCTCTTCTTCTCCCTGACGCCCAAAACCCGCTAATCTCACCAAACATGCATAGCCGCAAACGGGCAGGCTTCCCTCACGGGAAGGTTGCCCGTTTTGCATACTGCATCAGGCATCCTTCCGCAACGGCTGCCACCGCCCCAACGTCGCACTCCTCCACAACCACTCCAGAGGGCCGAACCGGGCAACGCCCATCCACACTCGGCAGAAAACAAGCTGCACGCCGTACAGCATCAGCGCGGCCAACAGGCACCAGCCCGTTCCCATCTTCTGCCCGAACCCAAGCCCCCAGCCAAAAAGAACCCACGTCATCACCACAGACTGCATCACATAGCACGTCAACGACATACGGCCCATGCACGACAACCAACCCAGCTTCCCGCACACATGCCGCGAAGCCAGCAGCAGAGACACCCAGCCCACAAAACCCGCCACAAACGCCACATGCTGCCATGAAACCAGCAACCGCTCCACAGCAAAACCCGGCTGCCGCCAAACCGCTGCCACAATCGCCAACGCCGCATAAACCGCCGCTCCGGCACACCCCAGCCGCACCAGCAGCTTCTTCCTCTCCGGAGAACCGTCGAAAATAGCTGACCTACCCGCAAGCATCCCGCATAAAAACATCCCCAGCATAAACGACAACCGCCCGCTGTAAACCATATAGCACATGCGCGCGGCCAGGCCGTCCGTCACATTCCACCGCGCCATCTCCCACCATGAAGCCGTAGCCTGCGAAGGAGCGGGAGACACCCCCTCGCCCAGAGGACGGCTCATCACCGTCAAACTGGCGGAATCGAAATCTCCGCACCCGGCCAGCGCATCGAACACGAACCCCGGATTCAGGCACAGCGCCGCCGCCAAACACGCCAGCAAAAACGAAGGCACCCTGTACAACGCCACCAGAACCACCCCAAACACACCGAAAATCATCAGCACATCCCCATTATAAAACAGCGTATGCACCAGCCCGAACATCACCAGCAAAGCCAGCCGCCACATAAACCTCCCGCGAAAATCCACCCCCTTGCGCTCCGCATGGTCGAGCTGTAAAAACGTACTCAACCCGAAAAGAAAGGCAAACAGCAAATACGCCTTGGAAACGAACAGCTCGCGGTACAGCCAATCCGCCACGCCATTCAACGCAGCCATCCACTCGCCGGGTTGCAGCGAGGGAGGAGCCGCATTGTAATAATCATGGCAATGCACGAGCAGAATACCCAGCAGAGCCAACGCCCTCAAGGCATCCACCACATGAATGCGCGGCCGCCTTGCCTCATTCATCCTCGGCCGCCTGCTGAGGAAAGAGCCGACCGCACGACACGTTCCGCTTCCTGCCGCGCCCAGCGGTCGGCGCGCAAAATCACCTCCAGATCCCCTTGGGGACTCTCGGCACGATGGGCATCCATCACGGCTGCCACCGTCTTCCAAATCCCCGGGAAAGAAAGCCGGCCATCCAAAAACGCCGCCACCGCCACCTCATTCGCCGCATTGAACACCGCAGGCAGCGTACCGCCCTCAAGCCCGGCACGGCGGGCCAGCCCCAGCGCGGGGAACACATCCCACCGGGGAGCCTCGAACTTCAGGCTCGCGAGCTTCGCCAAATCGAGCGATTGGAGAGAATTATCCACACGGTCGGGCCACGTCACCGCATACTGGATCGGGAAACACATATCCGAAGAACTCAACTGGGCCAGCATCGAACCGTCCCGGAACTCCACCAGCGAATGCACCACACTCTGCGGATGCACCACCACATCCACCTTCTCCATCGGAATATCGAACAGCCAGCGGGCCTCAATCATCTCCAGCCCCTTATTGAACAGCGTAGCGGAATCGATCGTAATCTTCGTCCCCATCGTCCATGTCGGATGCTGCAGAGCCTGCTCCACCGTCACCGCTTCCAGCTCATTCGCCGGAAGCGTGCGGAACGGGCCGCCGCTCGCCGTCAGAATCAACCGTGAAACCTGCTCCGCCCCGCCGACATGCCCGGACAGACACTGGAAAATCGCATTATGCTCGCTATCCACGGGCAGCACCTTGATCCCCGCCTTCTTCGCCGCAGGCATCACAATCTCGCCCGCCATCACCAGCACCTCCTTGCTCGCAATCGCCAAATCCTTCCCTGCCTCGATCGCCGCCAGCGTCGGCCGGAGCCCAGCCGTCCCCACGATGGAAACAAGCACCATATCCGCCGCCTCCATCCGGGCCATCTCGCACAAACCTTCTTCACCCGTCACAACCTCCACACCGGAACCGACCAGAGCCCGCAAGGCATCCGCCTTCGAATCATCGAAAATCGCCACCTTCTTCACCCCCGTCTCTGCGACCTGCCGGGCCAAAGCCTCAATACTTGAACCCGCAGCCAAACCGACAACCTCCATCCGCTCCGGAATATCTCGGGCCACCTTCAGGGCACTCGTACCGATGGACCCCGTCGACCCCAAAATGACAACTCGCCGCTTCTTCATATGATAACCCGCCTATCATGCCTCACGAAGAAGCACTTGTCAATGCGTCTAACCTGGAAAACTGCTGCTCTGCCGGCAAACGGACTCACGGCTTCACGGTCGGCAAAGGTTCTGCCGGGCGAATCGGCCCCAGCACGGCATCGTTCGGCGAAGCATCCTCCTGATCCTCATCGCAGGAAACGAGACTCACCGCCGCCACAAACAAAACGCCAAGAATGGAAAAACGGAACGCATTCATGAGATCATCGGTACATCAATCGAACAGAGCGCCCTGCTGCAAATTATCTTCCGCCTCCGATCCGGCAGCGGCAGGCGGCACGGCAACCTCTCCGGCCTCAATCGCCTCCCCGGACTCCTCCGGAACGACAGGAGAAACCGTCGGCTCACCCACCGGCTTCGCCTCGGGCTCGGCGGCATTCATCATCCGTGCCACACGCTCCACGCCATTCTTCGTCACGATATTTCCCAGCACGGCACGCCCCTTCACGCGCAACTTGGAAAAATGATAGGGAATAGGCCGCTTCATATTCCGCAGCTGGTACTTGATATGCACATTCACGGACAAAGCAGCACTCTCCTCCTCCGTCGCATGTACCGAAAAGAAAAACACCCGGGAACCCTTCGTCCCCTGCGTCAGCTGGTACTCCTTGTCCCGCGTAAACCCTCCGAGGCGGAACCTCTTGGCATACAGATTACCCTCCCTGCCGTCGCGGTACATCATATTGAACACCGGATCAGCATCAGGCCTCAGCACATTGATATAAAGTAACTTCTTACCCACATAAAACTTCTCCTGAATCCGGCGCACCATCAGCACCCCGTTGGGGTCGATCGTAATCACATCGCTCAGCGTCGAACACTTGCACACAGGCTCGCCCTTCTTCACGCCATAGCCGGCAAACCCCTCCTCATCCACATACAGCGTCTCATTCTCCACAGCCACCGCTGCGCGCGACACCGCGTCGAACTCCGCCAGCTCCGTACGGCGCGGAAACGCCTCGCCGTACTTCTTCCCGATCGCCTCGAACCACCGGATCGTAAACTTCGTCAACTGGTTCAGATTCTTCTTCGTCTGCTCGATCTCCTTCGCCAGCGACTCGATATGCCTGTCCGAATCGAACACCTCGTACTTCGCAATACGCTTCAGCTTGATCTCCGTCAGCCGGATCACATCCTCGCGAGTCACAGGAAGAATCAAATCCTGAATAAACGGCTGCAACCGCTCCGTAATCGTATCCAGCGACTCCTCCCAGCTCTCGCTCTCCTCCAGCACCTTGTAGATGCGGTTCACGATGAAAATCTTCTCCAGGCTGGCATCCTGCCACGCACGCTGCAACTCGGCCAGCTTGCACTCCAGCTCCAGCCGAAGCACCTCCTTCGTCGTCGCCACATTATGCTTCAGAATCTCGCTCACCCCCATGAAAGAAGGCCTTTGATCCAGAATCACGCACGCCTTCGGAGACAGAGAAACCTGGCACTCCGTAAACGCATATAGAGCCTTCGTCACCTGCTCGCCGTCCATCCCCGGAGCCAGATGCACCAGAATATCGGCATTCGCCGCCGTATTATCCTCAATCTTGGCAATCTTGATCTTGCCCTTGTCCACCGCCGCCACAATCGACTGAATCACGGAATCCGTCGTCGAACCGAAAGGAATCTCCGTAATGCGCAGCAGCTTCTTCGACTCCTCCACAATACGCGCACGGCAGCGCACGCGGCCTCCGTTCTCTCCGTCGCGGTAATCGGAAACATCCAGAAGCCCGCCCGTCGGAAAATCGGGATACAAGTCGAACGGCTCGCCGCGCAGGCAGGCGACCGCCGCCGTCACCAGCTCATTGAAATTATGCGGCAGAATCAGGCAACTCAGACCCACGGCAATCCCGAAAGCGCCTTGCGCCAGCAGCAGCGGGAACTTCACCGGAAGCGTCACCGGCTCCTTATTGCGCCCGTCGTAGGAAAGCTTCCACTCCGTAATCTTGGGACTGAACACCACCTCCTTGGCGAACTTCGACAAACGGGCTTCAATATAACGCGCGGCGGCCGCCTGGTCGCCCGTCAGAATATTGCCCCAGTTCCCCTGCGTATCCACCAGTAGATCCTTCTGCCCCAGAGCCACGAGCGCACTGTAAATCGACGCGTCGCCGTGCGGATGGTACTTCATCGTATCCCCCACGATATTCGCCACCTTATTGAAACGGCCGTCATCCATGCGATCCATGGAATGCAGAATACGGCGCTGCACCGGCTTCAGGCCATCGTTCACATGCGGCACGGCACGCTCGAGAATCACATACGATGCATACTCAAGATAATAATCCCCATACATCAACTGAATGCTGCTGGGATCTTCCGTCTTGAAAATGGGATGCTCGGTACTCACGCCGAATCATTTTAAAACGGCGATGCTTCAAAATCAAGCACGATATCGGCCAAACGCCTCGCCCACCGTGAAAACGGAACGCAAAAACGGGAGCGGAGGCCATCCCCCCGCTCCCTGAAAACAATCGAACGAACGAACTCCTATTGAGCAGCGTTTTCCGCAGGCGCAGCCACCTGAACGGCCGGCACGAAATTCTGCATCAAAGCCTTCAACTCCTCATTGCCGAAAAAAGAAGCATTGCTGATACGCTTCCATTCGGACAGAAGGGACGCGCCCGTCTGCTGCAAAGCATTCGCCTGATTCAAGAAAGCACCCATATCTTCCGGAGCAATATCGGCAAGACCGGACGAGCCGAACGACTCCATCTCCTTGCCCAGCCGTTCGTAGTCGGCGCGCAGGCTCCCCAGCTCGGCCACGGCCGCAGCAGCGGATCCGCCATCCTGAATGGACTTCAAAAGACGCTCGGAATTCGTCATCAGATTGCTCCAGTCGTTCAGAACATCTGCCACGGAACGGACGGCCGCCGCCGGAGCGGAAGCGGAATCGGAGGGCGCGACAGGTTGCTCGGCTTGCTGAACCGGAGTGGCAGGCTGCACCGGAACGGCAGGCTGCGCAGTCGCCGGTTGAACCGCCGGAGCGGCCTGTTCCTCAACCACGGTCACGTCTTCCTCCACTTCTACCGGAGTCTCATCGACCAGCAATCCTTTCAAATCCTCATTGCCAAAAAATCCGGCCTTCTCCAAACGCGCCACTTCCGCACTCAACGAAGCATCCAAAGCATCCATGCCCTGCACCGAGGCCAAAAGCTTGTCCAACTCTTCCTGAGAAAGCTTTTCAGCGGCCGCACCCCATTCGGAATCCAACACTTCCTGAAGAACCTTCAACTGCTGCAGCGGAGCCACAGCCTTGGCAGCCGAAGCGGCATCCGTCACGGATTTCAGCACGCCTTCCACGGATTGCATCAGCTTCATCCCGTCATTCATCACCTCGGCGGCCGACCGAGCGGAAACAGAGGCCTGCGAGGGAACGGACGGCACGGGCGCAGCGGCCTGATCTTGTGCGAACACGGGCGCAGCAAGCGCCGCCCCGACCATAAGAGAAACAGAAGTCATCGTTTTCATATGCACCATACTATAACACCGACGGCAACCCTCCGGTTGCAAATCGGAAGCACAAAGCTTCCATGCTTGTGTCATACCCCCTTTCCTTCTCCCCGGTTGGGCGAGGAAAGCAAAGGCAGCATTGCCAAAATAAACACCCTGCAAGGGAAATAAATTTTCCGGAAAAACGGGAAAAAAGTGGTAGCATGCAGGCTTCGGCATATTTTTGTTGTAGACATGTTTTATTGTTGGTTTGCACGTAATCTATTTGAAAAAAGAAGATAGTGTTTGTTAGTTGCGACGGAATGGCAAAAGAATGTTATTGACGGGGCCGTGGGAAAATGTTAAATGAAAAAGGTCTTGAAGGTTGTGGCTCATGGCAGTCGCTTCCGTAAGGATTTCATCACCCCCAACACCCCCTGCAATGAATTACATTCATCAAAACAGCTATATAGTGCCCGGAACTCCGGGATACCGCCTTATCGAAAACAGCTCCGCAACCCGGCCTTCCGCCGGTGAAGCGTCCGCCTTATCAGGCGAAAGCGGCGACATGATCGCCCTGTCGTACTCGCATGGCAAACCGTCGAACTCCTCGCACGTCATGACGCCGGTACGAGGCACCTTCATCCTGCCAGAACTCCCCGAAGGGGGCACGCACACCGTCGTGGCATCGGGCAAGGTGGACGACTCCGTCAGCCTGACAGTAGACGACAGCAGCGTATCCTCCACCTCGGGAGCGCCCCATTCCTTCTCGATCAGCATCGAAGGCCTCCAACCCGGCGTCCACAAACTCGCCGTCGTCCACCACAACATCGACTACTACCCGGACCCCACGGGCAACATCTCCGTCATCTCCGGCAGCGTCGGCCCGTGCCCCCGCTTCGAAATCGAACCGGATGAAAACGTCAAGGTAGACTGCGAATGCGGCTGCGGCTGCGACCGCAACGACGGCGACTCCGGAGGAGAGCTACCCGCCCCGGCCGCCCGCATATCCATACCGCACGGCAGCTTCGGCTCCTCCTCGGCAGGCAGCGGCATCATCCGCGAAGCCCGCCTGCAATACATGCGCTGGAGCGTCACCTTCGGCACCTTCCGCGGCATGGGCGGCATCCCGAAAGGCCGCATCGAACTCATCGGCTACCGCTACTCGGCCTCCCTCCTCACCCCGGCAGGCCTCGCATACAGCCACCCCGCCGCCTCCTTCGTCTCCCTGCCTGCGGGCGGCATCCGCCCCAACAGCCTCCTGCGCGTCCGCCAGGGCGGCGCCTACGCCAACTACATCTGCGACGCCAACGGCCGCACCGCCTTCGGCGTCGGCTCCACCTCCTCCAGCACCGACCGTGCGGACTTCGTCACGGAACTCGTCCGCACCCCCTCCGCCGCCCTCCCTCTGGCGGAAGCCGCCTACCTCCGCATCCTGAAAACGGACGGCACGGCCACCTTCTACCACCTCGAAACGGGCGCCTTCGCCGCCTGCATCTCATCGCAAAACAGCCTCCTCACCGCCGAAGAGGCCGCCCAATACCTCGACATCGTCCGGGAACAAAACGGCACCATCCGCCAAATCTGGAACTACTGGGACGGCCTTGCGGACATCGTCGCCGCAGAAAACGGCTACATCGTCGCCCTCTACCTCCCGAACCAAATCACCGGGCAGAACCCTGCCAGCGGCCTCTACACCACCTCGGGCACCCCCTTCCAAACATACGCCATCGGCGGCGACCCGGCGGCCTCCAGCCTCACCGTCACCGAAACCGACCACACCCTCCCGGCCTCCATGCCCCCCTACACCACGGAATGGACCGAAACGGACCGCCTGTGGAACATCACCCGCGGCACGGGAGACACCGCCGTCTCCACCACCCGCACCCGCGAAACATCGCCCCTCGCCGGCACCTACCGCATCGTCACCACCGTCAGCAAAGGCGGGGCAGCCGCCTCCGTCGTCGCAGAAAACTACATCTCCCTCCCCGTCGGCGAACTCCTCCTCAGCCGCACCGAAGGCTACGGCAGCCCGCAGGCCCTCACCACCGCCTACACCTACGACGGCGCCGGCAGCCGCATCAGCTCCATCGGCCCGCAGCAGGGAGAAACCCGCACCATCCACGACGCACACGGCCGCGCCACCGTCCTCGCCCTCCCGTGGGCAGGCGGCCAAAACCGGATCATCAACACCTCCTACCGCAGCGACGGCGCCACATGGACCGACGAACCCGCGCAAATCGACACCACCATCGTCGACGCGGGCGGCATCCCCCGCCTCCACCTCCGCGAAACATACGCCTACAGCGAAACAAACGCCGTCAAACGCGTCGAAAAACGCAGCACGGCCAACGGCCTCACCCGCCTCGAAATCACCGAAACATGGCAGGGCAACGCCGAAAACATCCATGCCCGCGGCCGCCTCCGCATGACCCAGACCGCCGACGGCATCCAGACATGGCACGACTACGCCCCCGCCTCGGCACACGGAGCCCTCTACACCGCCACCGAAGAAACCCGCATCGGCGGCCAGCCCGTCCCCGGCCACAGCACCCGCAGCACCGCGTGGATCGACGCGCAGGGCAACGCCCTCCGCACCGAACAACACATCCTCGACAGCGCGGGCCACTGGCAACTCCTCGCCGCCGCCGACTACGAACACGACATCCGGAACCGCTGGACCAAACGCACCCGCAGCAACGGCCGCACCACCACCCGCGCCCACATCTGCACCGGAGACCTCCTCCGGGAAACCGACGAAAACGGCACCACCACCACCTACGGCTACGACAGCTCCCGCCAGCTCATCGAAACCGTCCGCAGCGCCACGGCAACCACCCCGGAAACCGTCACCTCCTACCAACGAGACGCCCAGGGCCGCATCCTCCGCACGAGACGCGACACCGGAGCCATGACCACCGTCGAAACCGCCGCGTACGACCTGCAGGGCCGCCTCATCGCCCAAACCGACACCCTCGGCCGCACCACCGCCTACGCCTACAGTGCGGACGGCCTCACCGAAACCCTCACCACCCCCTCCGGAGCCACCCTCATCACCGAACGCAACCCGGACGGCAGCCTCGCCCGCCAGCACGGCACCGGCCAGCGCGAACTCCTCCACGAACACGACTACAGCAACGCCCGCATCCGGCACACCGTCAAACTCGCGGACCGCAGCACCATCCTCTCCCAAACCCTCGAAAACGGCTTTGGAGAAACCGTCGTCGTCACCACACCCAGCACCACGGGCTACCTCTACGACCGCACCACCTACAACAACAAAGGCCAAATCACCCAGCGGCAGCGCGACACCGGCTCGGCAGCCGGCTCCCTCGCCATGGCTCCCACCCTCTACGAACACGACGCCTTCGGCAACCCCGCCAAAGAAACGTGGAAACTCGCCGCCACCCCCACCCTCGCCAACTCCCGCATCACCACCTGGGCCTACCGCGTCGAAACGAGGGCCGACGGCATCTACCGCATCGCCGTCGCCACCAAAAACAACGGCAAAGGCACCACCTGCACCGAAACCGCCGCCCAACTCATCTCCGAACACCCCACGCTTGAAACCCGCAGCGAACACACCTGCCCGCGCGGCCACACCACGGTAGACAGCACCGCCTATGGAGAAGGCGCGGAACGCATCGTCACGCAAACCCTCCCCACCTCCGTCATCGAAGCCGCCGCCACCGTCATCGACGGCTACACCGTCTCGCAAACCGACCACGCCGGCATCACCACCACTGCCCGGCGCGACTGGACCGCCACCGGCCTCCGCCTCACTCAAACGGACGGCCGCGGCAACGCCTCCGTCACCCTCACCGACATCGCCGGCCGCCCCGTCAGCGCCACCGATGCTGCGGGCCACACCACCGCCACCGCATACTGCCCCTGCTGCGACAACCCCGCCTGCATCACCGATGCACTCGGCCACACCGCCCGGTATGCCTACGACATCCGGGGACGCAAAACCGCCGAATGGGGCACCGGCATCCAGCCCGCGCGCTACGCCTACGATGAAGCCGACCGCCTCACCGCCCTCACCACATGGCGTGCCGACGAAGAAAACATCGAAACCGACCCCACCGAACGCACCGACGGCGACACCACCACATGGCAATACCATGACGCCACCGGCCTCCTCACCCGCAAAACTTATGCGGATGCTTCGCACGAAGACACCGAATACAATGCCCTCAACATGCTCTCCCAAAAGACGGATGCGAGAGGAATCGTTTCAACGTACACGTGGGACACCGCCAAAGGCCTCTGCACCCGCATCGAACACAGCGACGCCACCCCGGCGCAGCAAAACACCTGGAACCACATCGGCAACCTCTACCGCATCGCGGACGCCCAGGGCACGCGCGACATCGTCTACAACAACTACAACGAAAAAGACACCGACAGCGTCACCGTCGCCGGCATCAAACACACCGTCACCGAAACATACGACGCCTACGGCCGCCCCGCCGGCTACACCCTCACCAAACCCGGCAGCACCCTCGACACCGTCGCCTGGCGCTACGGCACGGACGGCCGCCTGAACCAGGCCTCCTTCCTCCAGGGAACGGAAGAAAAAACATTCGCATACGCCTACCTCCCCGGCAGCCACCTCCTCCACACCCTCGCGCACCCCAACGGCCTCCTCACCACCCGCAGCTACGAACCGCAGCGCGACCTCCCCACAGCCATCGACACCACGCGAGGCGCCACCGGAGTCGTCCTGCGAGGCTACACCTACGATGCCCTCGGCCGCCCCGCCACCCGCACCCGCGCACGGCAGGGAACCACCCGGCAGGACGCCTTCGCCTACAACGACAGAAGCGAATTGACTGGTGCAACCCTCGGAACCGCGCCCTACGCTTACGCCTACGACAACATAGGAAACCGGGAAACGGCGCAGGAAGCGGCGCAATCTGTCACCTCCTATGCCGCCAACCAGCTCAACCAATACACCGCCATCGGGCAGAATGCGGCGGAACCCTTTATTCCCGCCTACGACGCTGACGGCAACCAAACCACCCTCCAGACACAAACGGGGAAATGGACCGTCGACTACAACGCCAACAACCGTCCCACCCGCTTCACCAGCCAGGACGGCAACACCATCGTCGAAAACGGCTACGACTACATGGGACGGCGCTACATGAAAAAAGTCTCCGTCAACGGAACCGTAATCCTGCACCAGCACTACCTCTACCGTGGCTACCTGCAAATCGCGGCCCTCGACCTCACGCGCAGCAACGCCCCGGCCCTCTGGCTCCTCCACTGGGACCCGACCCAGCCCGTAGCGACGCGTCCCCTCTCCCTCCGCAAAAACGGCACATGGTACACCTACGGCCACGACCTCACGAAAAACGTCACCGAACTCTACAAGGCGGACGGCACCATCGCCACGGCCTACGACTACACCCCGTACGGCTCAGTCACCGCTACAGGCATCGACCAGCCCATCCAGTGGTCCAGCGAACACTACGACCCCGAACTCGCCCTCGTCTACTACAACTACCGCCATTACAACCCCGCCGACGGCAGATGGATCAACCGCGACCCCATCGCTGAAGAAGGAGGGAGGAATTTGTACGGGTTTGCCCGAAATAGGGTAATGGATTTATTCGATTTTTTGGGACTTTGGACAAAAGTTGAAGGTTCAGAGCATACATGGTGCGCGGAAAGAGGAGATTCATTGTCTGGTTTGGCACTCCAATATGGAGCAAGTCATAATGATTGGCAATGTTTGTGGCCGACGTCTGATACTGGCGATCACGGATATCCCAATTCAATTTGGGAGGGTGATAAATATGATGCTTCTAATTTAGACACGAATTGCCCATCAAATTCTTTAGCGGTAGCTCTTGTTCGTTCATTTGGAGAGCAAGATAGTGTGGTTTTTGATGTTTCTCCGGTTAATATTTCAGCTGTTCAGGTGCCTCTAGAAATAGCGCGTAGAGCAAAATATGGTGCGACGCCTATAACCAGTTTTCATGTTTCTGGCCATGGAGCGAGAGGGCTAGATGCGGCGTTTGATGAAGAGCATAAATATTTTACAAGTGTAGATATTCGACGGTTATCACAGTCGCCTTCTTTTGCAAATGCAAAGCAAAAGAAAGGTCCAGTTCGGTGTTGGTTTTGTCGATCTGCATCTGTCCGTTTGGCGACTTGTTATAGTAATATCATGGCTTTACAATTTGCTACGAATATTTTACGTAAAGGTAGCGTTTCGTGGGGAACTAGGCATATAACTGGCGTAGAGCCTGAATATTATGTGCTTGGTGATTTACGTTGGTTTTATAAAAATGATGATGGTTCCTCAATTCATTCGAATCCTGATAATGCGATAAAATCTCCTACATGGGTAAAGTTTGATGGGAAATTATAATAGAAAGTTTGTCGTGAAAAATCTAATCTGTTTAATGTTTATTTTGATGCTAATAATAGGCTGTTTTTGTGGGTGCTCTTCACCCTCAGTTCCTCCGATCCGTGATATTGTACAGCTTAAAGTGCAGTTTGTAGGATTTCAGAAATCGAATAATTTGTTTCTTGTTGAATACGTGCTGCATTTTATCAATCATACTACTCAAAATGTACAACTACAGTCATCTGGAAAAACGTTACGCTTGGTAATTCCTATACAAGTCGACTTAAATGGGCAATCATTCTTTGAATGGGAGAATGTGCATTTACAACACATAAAAAATGGAATTATAATCCCACCCCAAAGTGAAGTAACAGTTAAAATGTCGGTCTCATTGCCAATGATAATAACAGAAGAGATGGCGAATATGATCATAGTTAGTTATCCTGTAGTATATTACAGAGTTGGAAAATGGGAAATTGAATCACAAATACCGCAAATGCTTTTGTCATCGTAATACCAACGAGAATATTCATAGATGTGTTTTAGTTTGAAATAGCTTTAAAATTCATAAATATTTTTGGTTCATGCCTAGTTAAGAGTTTTTGAGATGCATTTAATGTATTCTCTATGAGTGCGAAATAAATATTTTTACCGTCCCCGCATTTCGGAGAAAAAGTTTAGAGAGCTTATTCATTTGTTTTCACTTGATATGGAAGCTTTAAAAAGATCACCATCAACGAAATCGTAGTCTTGCACCAGCACTACCTCTACCGTGGCTACCTGCAAATTGCGGCCCTCGACCTCACGCGCAGCAACGCCCCGGCCCTCTGGCTCCTCCACTGGGACCCGACCCAGCCCATCGCCACCCGCCCGCTCTCCCTCCGCAAAAACGGCACATGGTACACCTACGGCCACGACCTCACGAAAAACGTCACCGAACTCTACAAGGCGGACGGCACCATCGCCACGGCCTACGACTACACCCCGTACGGCACCGTCACCGCCAGCGGCATCGACCAGCCCATCCAGTGGAGCAGCGAACACTACGACCCAGAACTCGCCCTCGTCTACTACAACTACAGACACTACAACCCCGCCGACGGCAGATGGATCAACAGGGATCCCATTGGGGAGCGAGAGCATCTGCATTTGTCTATCTACGTCAGAAATAATCCGTCGATGTTATATGATTTACATGGTTTGGAAACCACGGATGATGAGATGGCAAAAGCCTTGGAAGAGATTAGAGTTAAGATATCGGGAGAAGATGACATTGAAATTGACTGTAAAGGTGTAGAGAGTGCAAAGCAGGCTGCAAGAAATGTCATAGAAAAGTGGAATCCTGTTTCGATAAAAAACGATGTGGAATATGGGGGCGAGTATATGCATGTTGTGTGCGCAAAACAAAAAAATATCTATATATAACAACGCATGTTCAAGGTAAAAACGGCGAAGTGGAACCTGAGGACGCTCCTCCTTGTCCTTTTGGATATAGATTGGCCGGTATTTGGCATACCCATGGCAAAGCGTCCAGTACTGATCCTCATGAAACGTTCGCTCCTGCGGACATTATTAAAATAAATAAGTTAGGTGTTCCTGGATATTTAGGTACTCCATCCGGGGCCATTTATACTCTTGACCCTAATAAAACGACAACTCCGCCAGAATTGAATAATCCTGGTACCCCAAAAACTGCTATCGTGTAAATGATATGATGAAAATATTTATTCTGAGTATATTGTTCTGCTCCTGCCTCTGGGGATCTCCCCAGAGACAGGAGGAGTATTCCTTGAAGGCGATGGATGATATTGCGCGTTGTATTCCCCATCTCGAACAAATTTTGGAAAAAAGGAAAGGAAAGGAGGAGGTTCGTGAGGATTGGGGAGAACATAGTGTGATGATTTATGCATTGCTTGCGGATCAACATGGTGATGTTCAATATGTCAGGGATGATGGAGTTAGTAAGAAGAAAAAGTATATGTTTTCTCTAGATAGTGAGGATCAGGTTGTTCCTTTTGAGCCCGATACGAGATACATCGCTTTTTATTTCTGGTATTGGCCGGATTCCGGGCCATTCGACGGTGAATTAATCTATCTTTGCGATTCAGCAACAGGTGAAGTTAAAGGCTTCTGGAAAACATGGTGAATATTTTATAGAAAAAGAAGATGAAAATATTGCATTTATGCCTGTTGTTGGCGAATTGCTTGTATGTATCGGCACAGGAACCGGAGGTGCAGTTCGATCCTTATATCAATCTTTCGGTGATCAAGCGTGCCATTCCTTTGGTTAAGGCTCATTTTGCCGAGAAGTGGCGTGAGCAACAGAAGTCTGAGGTTTATTATAATGTCACAATTAGGACGTTAGAAATTCCTTCGAGCGGCATCATTCGGTATGGTGATTCGCAAACGTTTGAGTGGTTCGAATCATTGAAAAAGAAGGGAGAGTTTTTGCCTCTGATCGGCGGAGACCGGTATATTGTTTTCCAAATTACGTCGTGGAGGAAAAAGGATAAGTCACAACTACCCGTTCTGGATGAATATATCGTTTATTTTTGCGATCTGAAGACGGGAGAACCGCTGGGAATGTTGAAATTGCAGTGATTTGTAATGGCTCGCCAGACAGCAAATGCTGAAGCTCGGCGCCTGTGTGCATGTACAGCCTGCACCAAGATTACGATGGAATAGGAGGGGAACGGAATTTGTACGGGTTTGCCCGAAATAGGGTAATGGATTTATTCGATTTTCTGGGACAGAAATCTGCCACGACAAAGAAAAAGGATCAAAAAAATGATAAGCTAAAAAAGGAGCCTACAAGTTTGATATATACTAACAATATGAATATGCCTACTAGAACATTAGGAGTAACCGGTGTTCAAGCACAATATACATATAGATATGAAGAGACTGAAAATAAATGCTGTTGCCATGAAGAGGTAACAAAATGGAGAATATCGGTATTCCTTCTTCATGCTTCAGAGTATCCTCAGGGAATGACAGATCTAAGTACATATCAACGTCGGTTTGATCTTATCAATCAAGGAAAATTTAAACCCGATCAGTTTGACGAGGCAGAAAACTGGAAGTTTGCAGATCCCGAAGGTGTAAAGATACATGAAGCTCAACATGTGCATCAATATGAAGCACAGGCAAATGGAATTTCCCATATTTTCTCAGCTCCGACTGTGCAAAGTGATGTGAAAGGAAGCATTGAATGTGAAATAATCAAGTATTCTTGTTCTCAAAAATTAGAGAATAATACTGGTTGGAGATTAAGTGAGGCGCATGGTGCAGCCATCGATGCACTGATGCAGGAAAAGTATCCGGGATCGTTTCGTGAAAGAGCCTCATTGAAGGCCGAATGGACGTACTATGCAAAAAAATATGGAAAACAGAGTAAATATTAAAATGGTATCAATATCATTGATGTTCACGTTATTGATCAATACTCATGGAAATGATGTCGATGGCTCATTAATATCTCAGCCATCCCAGCATGAAAATGAAGAAACAACGAAAAATTTATTGATATGTATAGAAAAAGTGCAGACGAAGATTCAGGAATTTGAGCATGCCGCCATATCTTATACGCAACAGGAAGATTTTAATCCGGAATATATGGTGCAAATCGTCACATCATACAAAGAAGAGATGGATCGAATCATCATTGAGTTTGATTTGAATTCCAAAGAGGATATTATTCTACTTGGTTTATATCCATGGAAATTCAGTCATTTTCCTTATTATCGCTTTTGGACACCAGAGTATTGGAAAGTTGATCAATGGGATATGTATTTTGATGCTGATATCCGAAAAAAGAAAATTCAAAGGGTAAGAGATGTTTTCACCAGTAAATTGCATGATTTGCAAATAGTTTATTTGGAACGAATCTCGCGACCAGCTACAGAAAATGAAATCTGGACAGCGAAACACGTTCGAGATTATTTAAGAAAGGGCCAACGCCCACTTAGACAATAGTCATGGCAACTCATGCCTTGGAGGACATGCTTCCTCCAAGGCATATAGTCGAAGCAATATAATTATACATTAATAATTAATTTAAAAGGAAAAATAGACGATTATAGATGGGAAAAGTCACCGTCAACGGAACCGTCGTCCTGCACCAGCACTACCTCTACCGTGGCTACCTGCAAATCGCGGCTCTCGACCTCACTCGCAGCAACGCCCCGGCCCTCTGGCTCCTCCACTGGGGCCCGACCCAGCCCGTAGCGACGCGCCCCCTCTCCCTCCGCAAAAACGGCACATGGTACACCTACGGCCACGACCTCACGAAAAACGTCACCGAACTCTACAAGGCGGACGGCACCATCGCCACGACCTACGACTACACCCCGTACGGCTCAGTCACCGCCAGCGGCATCGACCTGCCCATCCAGTGGAGCAGCGAACACTACGACCCCGAATTAGCCCTCGTCTATTATAACTACCGTCACTACAACCCACTAGATGGCAGATGGATCAACCGTGACCCCATCGCTGAAGAAGGTGGGAGGAATTTGTACGGGTTTATCCGAAATAACCCATATGCAAATACGGATTACATTGGAGAAACCCCAAAGAAAATAGAATGTCAAATCATTTTAGTTTGGGGGCACGGTTCCGACGTGGATGAGTCTATTGCTCAGCAGCATAGCAAATACAATCCGCATACATGCGCATTCGGTCCATTAGGTTGTTATGCCGACGCTGCTCCCGATGAGTATGCGATTCCAGATTTCCCCGATGTTTCGCAATCATTAATCGGCGATTCAGAAGCTTGTACAAATGCAGGCTTCAATCCGCCGGATGATAATGAGATAAAGAATGAGCAAGTTATACGAGCCAATCGACGACAGGGGTTCGCCAATTTATTGAGGGCAGCTATAACCTCAGCGACAAAAGAAGCAAAAAAAATATGTGAACGCTCAACTTGTCGATCTGTATCCATACTGTTTATAGGTATTGGGGAAAGGTCTGGTTTGGAAGGGACGAAGGTTTTAGGAAAAAGATTACAAAGTACCACAGAAGCTAGTAAAGGATGGAGCAACAGGAAAACATGGACCATTCCATGTCCAAAAAAGAAAATAAAAAAATGTTAAATGATATGAATGTATTTATAGGAAAAACGATATTTTTCGGCATATGTAGTATTTCTTGCCTTTATGCTCAACCCAGCGAGGTACATATTGATCTTAAATTTGAACCAAAGAGTGAATGGGTCGATCATGAAATGATTATTCGGAATGAGAATGGCAAAACGGTCTTTTTCGATGTGAATGATTCCAAAGTCATCCGTACGAGATTGCCACAAGGCCGCTACATTCTTAAAGTGCGGGCATCTACCGAATCCTTGTTTGAAGATTGGTTTTTTCAAAAGGAAATCACGATCAACAAGACGATCATGAACATGCAGTATGTCATTCCCAATTATCGAACAAATCTTGTTTTGCAAGCACATTTGTTGGGAGGGACTGTAGCTGCAAACACCCTGCCTGCAATTATACGTTCCTGTTCGGCTGACCGTACAGTAAATAACGAGTATAACATGGCTGCCTTTTTGAAAAAAGATGGAGCAATCTTTACATGTTCGGCTTATTACCTTCGAGAAGGTATCTATCAAGTGGGAGTTTATTATCCACCACATAAAGACTGGAAGTCTCCCAGTAAGGTGTTTTATTTTGAAATGAAACTACGAGATGGAAAAATGGTAGCGCAACTATTACCGTCATGAAAATAAATTGGATATATATACTTGATTAGCCAATTTGAGAATGATCAACTATTCTGTGCTAGAAAGGGTGCAGGATAGTTGATGAAACACATTTACATCTTAAGCAGACTACATGAGGCGTTGCTATATGAAAAAAGATCCCGCCAATGGTCTGGGTATATTATTTAGAAACCACTTTAACCTAGCTTGGAAACTTATCATTTTGAGTTCCCCTCTTTCAGAATGAGACATACATCACGGCCCTGCCCCGGAAAGGGTACGAAAAAGGGAGCGGGAAAACCCGCTCCCTGAAATATTTGATCGCCGGGCGTGTTACTTGGCAGGAGCCGGAGCAGGCACGGGGGCTTCTTCAACCACCGTTTCGTCTTCTTCGACTTCAACGGGAGCATCGGAAGACAACAGGCCCTTCAATGCATCGTTGCCGAAGAATCCGGCCTTTTCGATGCGTTCCACTTCCGTATTCAGCGAATTGGCCACATTCTGCAATTCCTGCAGCTTCTGGAAGATCTTCACCAGCTCTTCCTGCGGCAAATTGGCTTGATCGCTGTTCTGAGCGAGCTTCAGCTCCTCATTCAGCTTTTCCTGCAGGGTCTTCAACTGCTGCAGATCGGTGGCTGCCTTGGCTGCGGACGAACCGTCCGTCGTTGCCTTGAGCAGATTTTCCACAGTCTGCATGAGCTTCACCCAATCACCCAGCACTTCGACGGCCGGACGCGTAGCGGCGGCTGCCGGAGCAGCGGGTGCGGCAGGGGCGGGAGCCGGAGCCTGTTCCTGTGCGAACACGGGAGCAGCCAATGCTGCGGCGACGATCATGGAAACATAGCTTGTAGTTTTCATATACGCGACTCTAGCTCCAGCATCCGACGAAGTACAGTTTAAAATCTAGAATATAGGCGTCTTCCCGTCATCCTGCCGCGACTGTATTCAAGCATCCTTTTCGGAAACTGCGGCAGGCTTCTCTTCCGCCTTATCCGCAGGCGGGGCCACGGGAACGAGAGGCTGCAGCAGCTCAAGAAGAGCCTGGCTATCGTAATACATCTTGCCATCCAGCAGAGCCACCTTGAGAAGAATATCCTTGTTGAGACGGTCGATCGCCTCAATACGCCTTTCCAGCGCGGGAACATCCTTCGCATCGGGTACGGGAACGCGTTCCCCGTCGAGATATTGAGACGTCTTCAACACCTGAAGACTCTCCTTGATCTTCTCCAGCGGTACGGCGGCGGCATCGGCAGAAGCCTTATCCTTCACACCGTCAAGCAGGCGCTCCATCTCCCTGAGACTCGTTTCGATTTTGTCAAGAACCTGCGAAACAGACTCCTCCTGCCCCCATGCGGGAGCCGCAACGCCTGCAACGGCAACAACTGCCACACCGAAAAGAAAACCGTGCCATCTCATGCCTCACAGTGTACAGACGGGAACCTCCCGCCACAAGCCAAAAAAGTGTAACAAACCTGCAACAGAGCAAACCGTGCAATGAACTCAAATACCCTGCTTGTCGTACAGCTCCCGGTACAGCGGACAGGAGGAATACAACTTGCTATGCGTCCCGTCGCCCACGATCTCCCCGTGGCTGAACACCAGAATGCGATCCGCCACCCGGATGGAGCTGAAACGGTGCGCCACGATCAGAGTCGTACGCCCCTTCACGAGATGTTCCAGCTCGTGCTGAATCTTCTCCTCGCTCTCGGCGTCGAGAGCCGCCGTCGCTTCGTCCAGAATCAGAATCGGAGCATCCTTCAGGAATGCGCGGGCAATGGCCACGCGCTGCCGCTGACCGCCGGAAAGGCCGCCTCCGGCATCGCCCAGCACCGTATCGATCCCCTGAGGCTGATCGTCGAGGAATGAGAACACGGAAGCTTCCCTGGCTGCCTGCAAGACCTCTTCATCCTCCGCCTGTGGACGGCCGATGCGAATATTCTCCTTGATGGACTGGCGGAACAGCATCGCATGCTGGGAAACCAGAGCCAAATGCCTGCGCAGCTCCGTCTTCGCCACATCCTTCACATCCACCCCATCAATCAGCACCGCGCCGGACGTCGCATCGTAGAACCGGGGAATCAGGCTGGCAAACGTCGTCTTCCCGGCGCCGCTCGGCCCCACAAGAGCCACCACCTGCCCGGCGGGAATCTCCACCTGGATATTCTTCAGAATGGGCTTGCCCTCCTCGTAGCTGAAATTCACGTTACGGAACGAAATCCGTCCTTCCACACGCCCGATCGGCTGCGGCAGCTCGGGATCGGGCATCGTATCCGGTTCGGAAAGAATCGCATCGAGGCGTTCCAGCGAAGCCTGCGCCTGATTCAACTTATTGAAAGCTATACCTGCCCTCTTCATCGAATCGAACGCAAAGAACAACGCCCCGGCGATACCCAGGAAATCCGTCAGCGTCATCCCCATCGCACGGCCCTGCACCAGCATATTCGCCAGAGCGAGAGCCGTCACCGTCTCCATCACCGGCACGAGAATCTGCTGATACTTCACTGCCTTCAGCTGATCCTTGCAATACTTGTCCGTACCCTTTGACAACTCGTCAATCTGCCGCTGTTCCAACCCGTAGGAACGAATCTCCCGCTGCGAAGCCAGACTCTCCTGCACCACGGAGGTAATATCTCCAAGCCCCTTCTGCGCCTTGCGCGAACGGTTCGCAATACGCTTGCCGCAAATGATGATGGGAGCGAGAGCCAGTGCGGCGAAGCCGATATTCGTCAGCATCATCCCCATCGTCCCCTGCTCGTACATCATGTAGACCAGAACCCCAATCGCGCTTACCGCCGTCAGCGGCTGCTTGATGATATCGTTCGACACCTGCGTGATCATCGTCTGCACATTCTGCGTATCCGTAATCACGCGGCTGATCAGATCGCCCTTTTGCTGGCGTTCGAGGAAAGAAAGGGGCAAAGACTGCAGCTTCCTGAACACATCCATGCGGATATGCTCCAGAATCTTCATACCCACATAACTCACCAGCACCGCATTCAGCCACATCGCCACCCCACGGATGACGAAAACCACAGGCATCACGGCACAGGCCAGCAAAAGCAGCACATTCTTCAAATTCGCGGGATCGACCCGCGCCGCCATAAACTCGGAAACAGCCTCCGGCATCTTCGACGGATCGAACACCACCGGAAACACCTTGTAGATCATGAACGGAATCCCCATGCCGCTCGCCCCGGCGGCAATCACGCCGGACAGAATCGCCAGCAGGAACCACCACTTCATCGGCAGCAGATACCGCAAATAGCGCATCATGCGTTCCCTCATACCGCAGCCTCCTTTCCGGCATGCATAATCTGCTTATCGTACAGATCCCTGTACAACGTCGAAGAAGCATACAATTCCTCATGCGAACCGTCCGCCACAATGCGGCCAGACTCGAACACGAGAATGCGGTGCGCCATGCGGATCGTACTGAAACGGTGCGCAATCACGAACGTCGTATGGCCCTTCGCCAGCTCGTTCAGCGACGCCTGAATACGCGCCTCACTCGTCATATCGAGAGAAGCCGTCGCCTCATCCAGAATCAAAATCGGCGCATTCTTCAGGAATGCGCGGGCGATAGACACGCGCTGCCGCTGCCCGCCGGACAGACCTTCGCCGCCCTCGCCGATCTCGCGCTCGTACCCATCCGCATGCTGCTCCGTAAACTCGTTCACCGAAGCGAGAGCTCCGGCACGGAAAACCTCCTCATCCGTCGCATCCTGACGGCCCATCCGGATATTCTCCTTGATCGTCGTATGGAACATCACCGGATGCTGGGACACAAGCCCCACAGCCTCCGTACGGTCTTTTCGCGAAACATCGCGCACATCCACCCCGTCGATCTTCACCGAACCGTCCACCACATCGTAAAAACGGCACAGCAAATTGATAAACGTCGTCTTGCCCGAACCGCTCGGCCCCACCAACGCCACAATCTGCCCCGCAGGCACATGCACATCCACATCCCGAAGCACGGGATTATCGGCTACATAGGCGAAATTCACATGCTCGAACCGCACCTCGCCCCTCGGATGCTTCAGCGGCACCGGGCGCTCCGGCTCGGGAGTCTCATCCTTCGCGGACAACACACCCAGCAAACTATCCACAAGCGTCAGCGTCAGCTTGTACTGGTTATGCACCGTACCCAGCCTCTTGATCGGATCGTAGCAATAGTACAAAGCCAGCGCAATAGCCGTAAACTGCTCCAGAGTCAACCCGTGCGAACAGCCCATATACAGCGCATAGGCCAACGCCACCGCGCTCAAAATCTCAATCACCGGAGTCAACGCCTGACTGCAAACCGTCATCCGGAACAAAGCCGTCATCATCCGCCGTATCTGCCCCAGAAAGGTCTCCTCCTGCTGAGCCTCCATATTGAACGCACGCACATCCCTCTGCGCCGAAAGATTCTCCTGCACCGTCGCCGTAATATCGCCGAGACCGCTCATCATATCGCGCATCTTCTTCAGCATCGCACTGCCCACCTTCTTGATGATGGGAATGCACAGCGTCGCCACCACCATATTCACCAGCAGCACCGGCACCTGCTCGCTATTCAGGGCGGCGACGACCAAATACGTCATTGCGGCAACCAGCGTCAGCGGCTGAATCACGACATCGTTCATGATCGTCAGCATCCCGCTCTGCAAAAACTGCGTATTGTGAATCACCCGGCTGATCAGCTCGCCCTGCTTGAACCGCTCGTGGTAGGCCAGAGGCAGCTCCTGCAACCGCGAAAAAACGGCAAGGCGCAAATTCTCCAGAATCCGGAGCCCCGCCTTGCTCAGCAAAAACACATTCATGAACGCAGCCATCCCGCGCACCATCATCACCAGCGGCAGCATCGCCGCCGCTGCCCACAAAGTCACATCCGGCAAATCCTCCGACGCAAAATACTGCCGCAAAAACGCCTCCACGCCCTCGGGCAGCGGATCCTTCCCGAACACGACGGGGAACACATGCTCCATCATGTAGGGAATACCGAAACCCGCCGTAGCCGCTGCAATGCCTCCGAAAAAAATCGCCCAGAGCAGAGTCCTCTTCTGCTGACGGATATAGGACACCCAGAGAAAACGCAACTTTTCCCGGGTGGAAGCGTCTGGAGAAGGCGTCTGCATGCAAACGGAATCAGGATTCGGCGCGGCGCTCGGCCCGCTTGCGATCGTTCGCACTCAGCAGGCGCTTGCGCAGGCGGATATTCTTGGGAGTAGCCTCCACCAGCTCGTCCGCTTCGATATACTCGATGGCGCGTTCCAGCGTAAACTCCACCTTCGGAGTCAGCTGAATACTATCGTTCTTATTCGCGGAACGATGATTCGTCAAATGCTTTTCACGGCACGGATTCACGGGCAAATCATTCGCACGCGGATTCTCGCCGATCAACTGCCCTTCATACACCTTCTCCGCCGCACCGACGAACAGGCGACCCCGGTCTTCCAGGGCAAACAGCGAATACGGCGTCGCCACACCCGTCTCCATCGAAACGAGCGTACCCGTCTGGCGCGTCGAAATCTCACCCGCAAAGGGAGCATACTCGCGGAACAGGTGGGAGAAAATACCATGGCCGGACGTCAGATTCACCAGCTCGAACTCGAAGCCGATAATACCGCGCGTCGGAATGTACGCCTGCAGGAACGTCCTGCCCGTACCCTTCGTCTCCATATGCTCCAGCACCCCCTTGCGCGACGTCAACAGGCGCACCGCACCATTGGCGCACTCGTCCGGCACTTCGATATACAGAGTCTCGAACGGCTCCATCTTGCGACCGTCCTTCTCGATCGTAATCACCTTCGGGCGGGATACGCACACCTCGAAACCTTCCCGGCGCATCGTCTCCACCAGCACGGCAATCTGCATCGCCCCGCGGGCGGACACGGAGAAAATGCCAGCCGCATCCGTATCCTCCATCTTGATCGAAATATTCGTCTTTATCTCGCGCTCCAGGCGGTCGCGAATCACGCGGGACGTCACGTACTTCCCGTCCTGCCCGGCAAACGGACCGTCATTGATCGAAAACTCCATCGAAATCGTCGGCGGATCAATCGCCACGAACGGCAACGCCTCATCTTCCGGATTCGAAACCAGCGTCTCGCCGATATCCACATTCTCGAACCCGGCAAGGCCGACGATATTCCCCGCTTCACCCACAGCGGAATCGCTCGTACCCAGACCGGAATATTCAAAAAGCTTCGTCACCTTGCCCTGCACGCGGGAACCGTCCGCACGCAGCAAATGCACCGTATCGCCCTTCTGCACGCTACCGGAAGAAATGCGGCCGATCGCAATACGACCCACATAATCATCCCAGTCGATATTGGAAATCAGCATCCGGAAATCGCCATCGGCATCGGCATCCTTCGGAGCCGGAATATGCGCCACAATCTTGTGCAGCAGCGGCGTACAATCCACAGGCGGATCATTCTCGAGATGATCCATGAAATACCCGTCGCGGGCGGAACCGTACACGAACGGAGCCTCGAACTGCTCGTCCGTGGCACCCAGTTCCAGAAAAAGCTCAAGCACCTGATCCTTCACGGCGGCGGCATTGGCATGCGGGCGGTCGATCTTGTTCACCACCACAATCGGCATCAAACCTTCCTGCAACGCCTTGCGGAGCACGAAGCGGGTCTGCGCCTGCGGGCCTTCATAGGCATCCACCACCAGCAGCACGCCGTCCACCATCTTCATCACACGCTCCACCTCCGCACCGAAATCGGCGTGGCCGGGAGTATCCACGATATTGATCGTATGGCCGTGCCAGTGGATCGACGTATTCTTCGCCTTGATCGTAATACCCTTCTCCCGCTCCAGATCCATCGAATCCATCGCGCGCTCCTGCACCGCCTGATTCTCACGGTAAGTCCCCCCCGCCTTCAAAAGCTGGTCGACCAATGTAGTTTTGCCATGGTCAACGTGAGCGATGATGGCGAGATTGCGGAACTTCGAAGGATCTGGCATACGGCGAGAAGAGGTACCCTGACAAGGCGCTTTTGTCAAGTCAAACTTGCAACAATCGTCTTGATGCAGAAAGGCATTACCCCTTCATCCCCGTAATACGTCCATCCTCATCCACATCGATCTGCTCGGCCGAAGGCACGCGCGGCAAGGCGGGCATACGCATAATCGTACCCGTCAACGCCACCAGATACCCCGCACCATTGGCAATCTCGAAATCGCGCACATGAATCCTGAACCCGCGTGGCCGCCCCAACAGAGACGCATCGTCCGACAGGGAATTCTGCGTCTTCGCCATGCAAACGGAAAGCCCCGTCAGCCCGTTCTTCTCCAGCAAAGCCAGCTTCTTGCGTGCCGGGGCGGACACATCCACCCCGTCCGCGCCGTACATCTGCGTCGCGATCTTCTCCATCTTCACCTCCACCGCATCATCCAGCCCATACAGGCAGGAGAACTCCGGACTCGGCTCATCGGCAGCCTCCGCCACCAGCCGAGCCAGCTCCTCGGCACCGGGGCCGCCCTTGCCGAACACATCCGCCGCCGCACAGCGAACGCCCATCCCTGCACAAAAATCCTTCACGGCCTGCACCTCCTCCGCCGTATCGGAAGCGGCGAACAGATTGATCGCCACCACCACCGGACGCTTGAACCTCGCCGCACTCTCCAAATGCGCCCCCAAATTCTCCAGACCACGCTTCACCGCCTCCACATCAGGCGTCTCGAGCTGATCCTTGGCCACGCCGCCATGCATCTTCAAGGCACGAATCGTCGCCACAATCACGATCGCATCCGGCGAAAGCCCCGCTTGGCGGCATTTGATATCCAAAAACTTCTCCGCCCCCAGATCGAACGCGAAACCGCCCTCCGTCACCACATAATCGCCGTAGGCCAGCGCCATCTTCGTCGCCAGCACCGAATTGCAGCCGTGCGCGATATTGGCGAACGGGCCGCCATGCACAAACGCGGGCACCCCCTCGATACTCTGCACGAGATTCGGATTCACCGCATCCTTCAGCACCGCCAGCAGCGCCCCCGTCACCTTCATCTCGCGGGCATACACCGCCTCGTCGTCCCTCGTAAAACCGATCACCATCCGGTCGAGCCGCTCGCGCAAATCGTCCATAGACTCGGACAGGCACAACACTGCCATAATCTCGCTGGCGGGCGTAATATCGAACGAACTCTCACGCGCCACCCCCTGCTTGTTCAGGCCGATCACCACATTGCGAAGCGAACGGTCGTTCATATCCAGCACCCGCTTCCACGTCACCTTCGCAGGATCCAGCCGCGTCGTCCCGTAGAACAGCGCATTATCGATCACCGCACTCAGCAAATTGTGCGCCGACGTAATCGCATGGAAATCACCCGTAAAATGCAAATTGATCGAATCCGCCGGAGTCAGCGAACTCATCCCGCCCCCCGTCGCTCCGCCCTTGCGGCCGAACACCGGACCCATCGAAGGCTCGCGGAGAGCCAGCACGCTCCGCTTCCCGATCGCCTGCAGCCCCTGCGCCAGACCGATCGAAATCGTCGTCTTGCCCTCGCCTGCCGCTGTCGGCGTCAAAGCCGAAGTCAGAATCAGCTTCCCTTTCAACGGGCGGCCCTTCAGCGCCTTGATCGACACCTTTGCCTTATCCGAACCGTAGGGAATCACCTGCGCGGCATCAATGCCGAGATACTCGGCCACTTCTGAAATCGGTCTTGTCTTTCCAATCATGCTGCCAACATACCAGAAACCGCCGCAGCAATCAAGACCCGACTCCGTCCAAAATCGGCAATCCTCCCCAACAGATAGATGCAAACTCCCTGCCGCATCACATGCATGCGATGCCCAGCAAAAAAAGAACCTCGCACCGCCCCGGCCCGCACACCTGCGCCACCAACGCCGCCATCACCTTGGAACCGGCAGCGCATACCGCTCAAGCGTAATCCAGAGGGCCATATACACCTCCGATCTGAGGCTGGACTGCTCGTCCCTGTAAAACTGGCGGTAATCTTCGGGATCTTTCCTGCTCTGAATCACACTCTCCTGATACGACTTCACGAACTGCCCGAACTCCTCCCTCGCCTTTGCCGGAAAACTCGCCATCAGCCGATCATAAGCTGCGCCTATGCTCTTCTCCGTCTCGTACACCAGCAACTTGTCCACATTGGCCTTCGGATCCTCGGCAAGCATCTCGCGCTCGATGCAGTCCGACAACATCTTCACCATCGCCGCTGTTTTCTCGCTATCCAACAGAGCCACGATCTCGCGGCCCACACGCCGGGGATGCTTCACACGCCCATCCGCCTGCAACACGGCCAATGCCGCATCCAACGAAGCCCCGGCTTTCTCCAAATTCGCCTGAGCCGCAGGAGTATGCGTCAAATGGTAAAAACCCGGCGACACCACAATAGGCGACTCGTCGAGCTTCACACTTTGGCAAGCCGCCAAAAACAAGACGATCAAGGGTAGATAAACGATCTTCATACACGCTCAAATTATCATATCCGGGCATCTTGTCAACTCCGGGCAGCAAAACTCTGACCTGCAAAAAAACATCACCCTTCTTGCCGATAAAACGAAACATCGCACACCGCCCATCAGGCTCATGCCCCATCCCTCCCATGCGAACCGCATGGGAGGCGGTAGTCCACACATCCTACCTCTTCGATAAAGCCTGCACGCGCGAAGCATCCCAGCCGCCGCCGAGCACCTTGTACAGATTCGCCATATTCTGCCGCAGGCTCTGGCGTGCCGAAACAAGCCTCTCTTCGGACGAAAGCCACGACTGCTGCGCGCTTGCCACATTCAGGAAATCCGTCATACCTGCCGTATAAAGCTTCAGCGAAATGCGGGCAGCTTCACGATTGGCGCGGCGAGCTTCTTCATACAAGGGAAGCTGCTGCATCACCTGTGCATAATTGATCAGGCAGGACTCCACCTCGCTCATCGCCACAACCACCGTCTTCCGGTAGGATTCCGCAGACCGCTGCGTCGCGGTCTTCTGCTGCCGCACGCGCTCCCACAAGGCTCCGCCCTGGAAAATACTCTGGTTCACGCCTCCACCCAGCGCCCACGACGACTTTCCGGAAGAGAACATCCCGGCAAAATCAGATCCGGCGCTGGTATTCACGCTGCCCGTCAACGAAAACTTCGGGAACAAATCAGCCACAGCAACGCCGACATTCGCCGTCGCCGCGTGCAAATCCTCTTCCGCCTGAATAATATCGGGACGCCTCCGCAACAGATCGGAAGGAAGCCCAGTCGGCACCGAAGGAATCTTATTATATACATCGGCCGAAGGCATGGACAGCTTGACCCGGTCCAGATAGGAACCGAGATAAATCGCAAGCTGATTCCTTGCATTCTGCCTCGCGGCCTCCATGGCAGGAATCGTACTCTTCGTCGAAGCGATTTGCGCCTTCGCCTGCTCCAGATCCAGATCGGCGGCAAAACCGACACTCTGCCTCTGCACCACAATCTCATACGTATGCTGCTGATAATCGAGCTGCTCCTTCGCAATACGAAGCTGCTCCTCCGCGGCAATCCAGTCGAAATAGGCCGAAGCGACATTGGCCAGCAACGCCGTACGCACAGCGGCAGCCGACGCTTCCGTCGAACGGAGATTCGCCAGCGCAGCCTCGATGGAACGCCTGTTCCCTCCGAAAATATCCAGCTCCCACGAAGCGGACGCACCAAGCCCCCATTTGCCGTGTGAAGTAGAACTGAATCCCGAAGAAGGAGCCGTAGACTGGCTGCCCGAAGCACTGGCCGAAGGCAGCAGAGCGGCTCCGGCAATCCGTGCGGACGATTCCGCCTCCTTAATGCGCAACGCTGCCGCCACCATATCGGGATTGTTGTTGACAGCCTGTTCAAGCAGGGATTCCAGCTGATTGTCGCCGAAAAGCTGCCACCAGTGCGTCAGGGCATCCTTATCGACCGCAGGCGGTACGGCAGTAGCCCACGAGGCGGGCAAATCCTGTTGCGGCGCACCCTTGAAATCGGGGCCGACCATGCACGCAGGCAGCAGCAGCACTCCGGAAAGGCAGGAAATAAGAATCGGTCGTTTCATGGAAAAAAAGTTATTCATGGCGAAGTGCGTCGATGGGGTCGAGTTTGGAAGCCTTATAAGCCGGATACCAGCCGAAAATGATGCCGATGGTCGCCGCCACCCCGACGGAAAGCACCATCGCTCCCGTGGAACTGGCCGTCGTCCAGTTGAACTTCATGCTCACTAGTTCGGACACGCCGCGGCCGAACAGAATCCCGAGGACGCCGCCGACAAGGCACAGCAGCACCGCTTCCAGCAGGAACTGCCACATGATATCGCGAGGCCTCGCGCCCACGGCCATGCGGAGGCCGATCTCGCGGGTACGTTCCGTCACGGAAACCATCATGATATTCATGATCCCCACACCGCCCACAATCAGGGAAATCATCGCCACGGCCAGCAGCAGGCGCATCATCGTCTCGCTGGTGGACGTCATCACGCTCACGATCGCAGCACGGTCGAACACACGGAAATCGTCCAGTACGCCGGGCTCAAGCCCGTGGCGGGCGCGCAGCACAACCGTCAGCTCCCTGATCGTCTCGGAAGAACGGGACGGATCGGCAATCTCCAGCAGAATGGAATCCACCGTACGGAAACGCAGCGGGTGGGGCGCATCGGTATACGGCTGCAAATCGGCGCCGGGATAAAACTGGACGGACGTACTGGGATAGGTGGAATAGGTCGAAGAAGCCGTCGAATTGGCCGAAGCGCCAGCCTTCGTAATCTTCGCGGTGCCCGAACCGCCCTGCAAACGCGTGCGGATACTCGTCCACGGAAGAATCACGATATCGTCCTGGTCGTTGCCCATCATATCCGAGCCCTTCGATTTCAGAACGCCGATCACCTTGAACACCACATCGCGCACGCGCAAATCCTGCCCCACCGGATCGGTATCAGGAAACAGCTCCTTCACGATCGTCGTACCGATCACGCACACGCGGTTGGCCAGCCTCACATCGCGGGCATCGAACGACACGCCGGAAAGCATCTCGTCCCAATCCTTCATCTTGAGATAATTCTCATTCCCGCCCTCAATCGTACGCGGATTCCAGTTCAGATTGCCCGCCACGATCTGGCCGCTGGAGCGCACCACCGGAGTGGCGCGAATCACCGTCTTGCACTCTTTCTCCAATGCGACGGCATCCTCGGAAAACAGCGATGCACGGCCGCCGCCGCCGGAATTCACCCCGCCCTTCGTCACGGAGGCAGGCATCACGCTCAGGGAATTCGCCCCCATCGTCGCGATTTGCTTGGTAATCTGCTCCTTGGAACCCTGCCCGATCTCCATCACGGCAATCACGGCCGCAATGCCGATAATGATACCGAGAATCGTCAACAGGGCGCGCATCGGATTGCGCACCAGCGCACGAATACAGGTCAGAAAAAGCGTCACAAGTTTCATGCGTCAATGGGATGGAGTTTCTCGGAAATACCTTCGGACAGCATGCCGTCCACCATATTGATGGCACGGTCCGTAAACGCCGCAATCTTCGGATCGTGCGTCACGATAATCACCGTCAGCCCCTGCTCGCGGTTCAACTGCTTGAACATGTGCAGCACCTCCACCGAAGTGGACGAATCGAGATTGCCCGTCGGCTCGTCTGCCAGCAGAATGCCGGGATTATTGATCAGAGAGCGGGCGATGGCCACGCGCTGCTGCTGGCCGCCCGAAAGCTGGGCCGGAGTATGGTGCATACGGTCTTCCAGCCCCACGAGCTTCATCAGCCCGAGCGCCCTCTTGTGCAGCTCGGCATGCGGCAAGGCCGGGCGGGCGTATGCCGCCGGCATCATCACATTTTCCAGAGCAGTCGTGCGGGACAGAAGATTGAAATTCTGGAAAACGAACCCGATACGCTTATTGCGCAACCCGGCGCGCTCATTCGCATTGAACTTCGACACATCTCTGCCGTCGATCAGGAACTCTCCGTCCGAAGGCCTGTCCAGGCATCCCAGAATATTCATCAGGGTGGACTTGCCCGAACCGGAGGCCCCCGTCAGCGAAACGAACTCGCCATCGTCGATGCGCAGGGTAATCCCCTTCAGCACGGGGAGATCGATCTCCCCAAGCTTGTACACCTTGGTAATATTACGTAATTCAATCACGGAATCGCAGTATTGAAGTGGACGAGACGGGCGGAATCCTCACATGGGCGGTCCTCCATGGCCGCCACCGCCGGAAGAGCGGGCGCTACCCTTGGAATCAGCTCCGCCCGTACCGCGCTTCGGCATCTTCGGCATCTTGGGACCGAACGGATTCGTCCCGCCGGCCGTGGCATTTTCCTGACCTTCAGTCCACTGCTGCATCGCCGTCACCAGCTGCATACCGGGCTTCAAGGAATCCGGCTCCACCGGAACAATCACCGTCTTGGCTCCGTCCGACTCACTGCGCCGCACCCAAACGGGCCGCACTTTATCCTCACCGGAACGCACCCACACAGCGGCAACCTGTTCCGCATCCGCAGCCTCACCCTGCTCCGCACGCATACGGTGGATTTCCTTCATCTTTTCCTTGTAAGCAGGCAAAACGGATGCTTCGATCGCATCCTCCTTCGGTCGGAAATTGAACACCGTATTCGGCACAAGCAGCGCATCCTTGACCTCCTTCACCATAATATCCACATTCGCGGAAAGATACGGCAGGAGCATCCTGTCCTTATTCTCAAAATCGATTTCCACGATATACGTCACCACATTCGACGTCATCGTCGCATTGGGACGAATCTTGTTCACCTTCCCCTCGAACGTCTTGTCCTTGAACGCATCCACCGTGAAATCCACGCGCTGGCCCGGCTTCACGCGGCCGATATCCGCCTCATTCACGGATGCCCAAATCTGCATGTGCGACAAATCCTTGGCAATCAGGAACAGCGTCGGCGCGCTCATGCTCGAAACAACCGTCTGCCCCACATTCACCTGCCTCACGATAATCGTACCGTCTGCCGGAGCGAGAATCTTCGTATAATCGCGGTTGCGGAGCTGGGTGGCAAGCTGCGTCTCCGACGACTTCAAATTCGCCTCCGCCTCCGCCTTCGATGCCGTGGCGGACTCCAGCGCAGCACGCGCCGCCACCAGAGAAGCCTCCGCTACTTCGGACGCGGAAACATACTGGTCGAAACTCGACTGGGAAAGAGCCTCGCCCGGCCCCAGCTTCTCGGCACGGTCGCGATCCCGCTTGGCCTGATTGAAATTGGCTTCCGCCTGCACGATGCTCGCCTTGGCCTGTGCAATGCTGGCGGCGGCCTTCAGAATACCGGCCTTGCTCTGCTCCACGGCAGCCTGCGAACGGCGGATATCGAGCTCCACCACCGTATCGTCGATACGGGCCAGAAGCTCGCCCTCTTTCACCTCGCTGGCATAATCCACGGAATTGCCATTCACATCCTTGCCCAACTCCATGATGAGGCCGCCCACCTGGGCGCCTACGTCGATCAGCTGCTGGGGTTCCAGCGTACCCGTGGCCTGCACGGAGATATGGAAATTATCCTGTGAAATATCGGCAGTCTGGAAAACCACCTTCTTCTCGGCGTCGGTTCCCCAGATATACCACGCAGCCCCACCGGCCACACATACGGCTATGGCAATCGCCCATTTGGAAATCTTGTTCACGGCAGAAAACAATATAGAAAGGTCTTTTAGTTGTCAAGATGCAATAGTTATAAAAAGTAAACTATTTTACACCATCGCATAAATGAAATGAATAAAAATCACAAAAACTTGAATAAGAATAAATTAAAATGTTCATAAAAGAGGATTTATCTGAAGAAAAAGCGACCGCACGGATGCACGCACGCGCATCCGGAAAATCCGGTGTTGCGAAGTAAAACACCGGAGGATCGCCGCAGTTGCAAAAAACATGTCTTTTGTTCAACCAACCGACGACCTCTTCCGCAGCGCGCGGAATTCTCCTTGCAACATACTACGTCCGAAAAGAGCAAGGCCTTTCAAACGAATCGGATCACAACTCGTAATACGTATAGCCGTTCAAGCCCATACGGAAAGCCTCCATCGCATTGCGGCGTTCGCGCGGCGTAATACGCTCGTCCGCCACCGCCTGTTCCGCGAAACTGCGGAACTTGACAATCAGCTCCTTGGGATCATATTCGACGTACGACAGCACATCCGCCACCGTATCGCCCTCCACCTCGTGCGTATAAACGGGCCGGTCCCCTTCCAGATGCACGCCGACCACATTCGTATCGCCCAGCAGATTGTGAAGATCGCCCAACGTCTCCTGATACGCACCCACGAGGAACACGCCTACATAATAATCCTCATCCGACGCCACGGAATGCAGCGGCAGCGACTTCGCCACATCTTCGCGATCGATGAAACGATCGATCTTGCCGTCGCAATCGCAGGTAATATCCGCCAGCACCGCCTTCTTCGTCGGCCTTTCATTCAGCCGCTGCAAAGGCATCACGGGGAACAGCTGCTTGATCGCCCATGCATCCGGCAGGGACTGGAACAAAGAGAAATTACCGTAATAAAAATCCACCATCGAATCCGAAATCTCGCGCAGATCTTCGGGAATCGTCTCCATCTCCGTCAGCATATGGGCGATGCGGTTCAGGATATGCCAGAAATACGCGCCTCCGAGTCCCCGCTCGCGCAGGGAGGAATTGCCGTAGAAAAACTGCGCCCGAAGCTGGTCGCGGTAGTAGCAGGCATCGTTATAGCACTCCTGAATATTCTTGCGGGAAAGCATGCGGCTCGTCTCGGCAAGGGCCTTGAGACTATCCAGCGCATTATCGGGCACAGGAGGAGGCTCATCGCCGCCGGGGGCGGCTGCCACATCCAGAATATTGAACACAAGCACCGAATAATACGTCACCACCGCACGGCCGGACTCCGTCACCAGCGTCGGGTGAGGCACATTGTGCTTCGTGCAAAGCTCGCCCACCACCTCGACGATATCGCGGGCATACTCCGCAATCGAATAGTTGCAGGAAGAATGGAAATTCGTCTTCGAACCGTCGTAATCCACGGCGAGGCCGCCGCCCATATCGAGCGTACCCATCGGCGCGCCTTCCGCCACGAGATCGATATAAATACGGGTCGCCTCCGTCAACCCTTCGCGGACGACGGAAATATTCGGAATCTGGGAACCCTGATGGTAATGCAGCAGCTTCAGGCAATCCAGAGCATCCGCCGCCTTCAGCTTATCCACCACATCCACCACCTGCGCGGCATTGAGGCCGAACACGGAATTATCCCCGGCGGATTCCGACCAGTGGCCGGACCCCTTCGCCGCGAGACGCACCCGCACACCGAGATTCGGACGAATCTTCAACTTCTCGGCACGCTTCAAAATGGCATCCAGCTCATTCGGCATCTCCAGCACGAGGTAAATATTAAGCCCCATCTTCTGCCCCAGCAGCGCAAGATCGATAAACTCGTCGTCCTTGTACCCGTTGCAAATCAGATAAGCCTTCGGATTGTGCATGTGCGCCATGGCCGCAATCAGCTCGGGTTTCGACCCGGCTTCCAGACCGTAATCGTAGCGTTCGCCGTACCGAGTCACCTCCTCCACAACCTGCCTCTGCTGATTCACCTTGATGGGATACACTCCCTGATAACCACCTTGGTACTTCACCTCGTCGATCGCCTTGCGGAAACTCTCGTTCAGCTCCTTGATGCGGCTGCGCAGCAAATCGCGGAAACGCAGCAGCACGGGCACCGTCGTACCGCGTTCGACAAGACCTTCCACCAGATCATGCAGACTCACATCCTTGAAGGAATTGCTGTCGCTCTTCAGACGCACCGTCACTTCACCCTGGCGGTTCACCCGGAAATAGCCGTTGCCCCATGAATCGATCCCGTACAGCTCGGCGGAGTCGTGATGGCTCCATCCCTTGACCTTCTGCTTGATACCTTCTTTATTGCGAGCGCCCATGATCGTGCTAAGTTGTGCGCGGGTTATAGCACAACGAATCAGCCCAAGCGAGCCTCAAAGTCATCGTACGACAATTCTTTCACACAACACACCGCACCGCCTGCTTCCTGCACGGCAATCGACGGATGGGGCACCCCGTTGAAAAACGTCGTCTTCACGATCGTATAGTGCGACATATCGTCGAACAACAGCTCATCGCCGACCTCCAGAGGCGCATCGAACGAATAATCGCCGATCACATCGCCTGCCAGACACGTCGGCGCGCCGAGGCGGTACGTCACCGCCTGCTCGCCGGGCTGCCCGGCCAAGGCATACGACTCGCCCGGCCACGCCACGGCGGGCGCAGCTTCACCGCCCTGCCCGCCCACGCGAAACACATCCGGACGGTACGGCATCTCCAGCACATCCGGCATATGGGCCGAAACGGACACATCGAGAATCGCATGACGCACGCCCTGAGACTCGAACACATCCAGCACGCGGCAACGCAGCACGCCCGTATGAATGGCCCACGCCTCACCCGGCTCCAGCAGCACCTCCACCCCGTAGCGTTCCCGCACGCGGCGTACGAGCTCCACGAGCAGCCCCCGGTCGTAATCCGGCTTCGTCACCCAGTGGCCGCCTCCCATATTCAGATACCTGATCTGAGGAGACGACAGCAACTCGCCGAAGTTCTCCTCCACCGCATCCAGCGTCACCGCCAGATCCTCCGCTCCCTGCTCGCAAAGCGTATGAAAATGCAAGCCGGAAATCCCTGTCAAATCCGCCCCCTGCAACGCATCCGCCGTCATACCGAGCCGCGAACCCGGCGCACAGGGATCGTACAGAGCGGTATGCCCCGTCGAACACTGCGGATTGATACGCAGGCCGCATTGCAACTCTCCCGACAAAAAGCGGGGATGCCGCATCAGCTCATCCCGGAAACGGAACCACTGAGACAAACTGTTGAAATCGATATGGTGGGCGAACCCCGCCAACTCCTCCACCTCGCCGTCCCGGTAAGCCGGAGAATAAACGGCCACATGCCCTCCCGCATGACGGGAGGCAAGCTTCGCCTCGTACAGGCCCGACGCACAGCATCCGTCCATAAAAGGCTTCAGCGTACCGAAGGCAGCCGTTGTGGCAAAACCCTTGAGCGCCAAAATCACAGACGCTCCCGACTCATCCGCCACTGCCCGGAGAATGCGAGCATTGCGCTCCAGAGCAGGCAGACTGATCACAAACTGGGCCATAAGCAGGAACAAGCCTTATGCCGCCGAAGAGGGAGCATCGTTCACCTTCATCTCGTCGGACGACTTGCCTTCCTCGCCTTCGGGCTTATCGCCCTTCAGCGTCTTTTCCGCTTCGAGAATACGGGCCTTCAGCTTATCGAACGCCTGGGAAACATACGACTTCAAATCCGGGCGGGTCGTCATCTGGTACACCGTCTGGCACTGCGTCGCCGCTTCCAGCCAGTAATTCTTGGCCTTCTCCAGCTGGGCGCACTTGTCCTCCAGATCGCCGAGAGCCGAAATCGTATGCATCAGCTTGATGCGCAAAGCCGCTTCATCCTGCTGTGACAGATTCTTCAGCGAAAGGGCGAAATCCACAGCCTTCTGGTACATATCGCGGGCATCTTCCAACTCATCGGCATTCACCAGCATATCCGCCACATTCTTGTAGGAATCCATCAAATCCTTCGCAACCGCATGGTAAGCAGGAGACTGCTGTTCTCCTTCAGCCGGCTTGAGAAGCTCAAGAGCCTTCCTGTCCGCATCCACACAGGCACGGAAATTTTCCAGCGAAGCCTTGGAATCGTCCTTGGCAAACAGCAACACGCCAAGCCCCCGCATCGCGCCGCTGCGAAGGCGGATCGTCTCCACCTTCTCCTGCGGCAGGGCATCCGTGCGTTCCAGCACATCGCGATAGCTCGACTCTGCCTTCTCGATCGCCTGCAGGGCAGCCTGCAAATCGCCCACCTTATTGCCCACGCGGCAAATCAGCACGACATCTTCCTCAGTCGGATTCTTTTTGGCCTTCAAGGCATCCAGATAATTCTCCGCAATCTCGTTCAGGAAACGGACGGACTCGTGAATCTCGGGAGTCTGCGTATACGGGCGAAGCAAATCGGCAAGCTCGAACACGGACCTCTCCGCAAACACCTGCGAGGCTGCCTTCTCGGCAGGCTTTGGAGCTTCCACCGGGGCCGGAACCTTGGGAGCGGCAGCCGCATCCTTCGCCACAGCCGGAGTTTCAGGCTTCTTGCCGTCCTTGCCGGACTTACTGTCGCCACAGGAAACCAAAAGACAGGCAGACGCCGCCATGGACAATCCACAGCCCAAACCGAACCTCGCAAAACGATCCAGAATCATCATGCGCTTATCTTGCAGGACGAGCCCCGGTGCGTCAAGATTATTCCCGGACGTACGGACGCATGACAGAAAACAGGCATCGAAATAACTTCACACCCTGCAACAATTTCTCCACCAGCAGTGAACCATCGCATCGGACATAAAAAAACGTTCCGGTTATGACAAAAAGAACCACACATTCCACTGCCGAGCCATGCAAGAACATAAAACACATTCAAAACCATAACAGAAAATAAATTATACCAATAAAATGAAATCCGGACATAAAAAAAACATGGAAAAGCGAGAGTTTTTGCTTGAGATAGGCCGTCTTCATTGATTAGAATAAGGGACACCGAATACGTCATGATGAACTTCGTCTCTTTCCGCAACAAACTTACCTTGGCTTTCGGGCTTGCCGCTGCCGCCATGGCACTCAACTCTTGCAGCACCGCGCCTTCGCCCTCCAACGTAGCCAATCGCCTGGAAAAGGCAACGTCTACGCAAGTGTACAGTTTCAACGACCAGATGCGCCCCGAACTGCGCACCTTTGAATCCTGCGGCCCCATCCCCGAACGCGCACACCGCGCTCTCGTCGAATGGGTACGCACCGGCGAACGCAAGGACTATTCCTACGCACGTCCCCAGTACTTCGTCGAACTGATGAACGACATCAACGGCAAACCCGTGAAATCCATCTGGTCCATCTGCTCCGACAGCAACGGCAACCTTGTCGGCGTACTGGTGCCGAAGCACAATCTTGATGCGCGCAGCCTGCCGACCGTCGGCAACTACGACATGTACGTCTGTGAAACTTCCCGCGCTCCCGAACTCAGCGAAGCCATCATGATCTCCATGGCTCCCTGCGACGCATACCGCAGTGCCAATCGCGCCTACAACGGCCTCAAAACCATCAGCAAACCGCTGACGAAGAGCGAACAGGAAGCCCTTGCAGAAGCCAAGCGCCGCGACCGTGCCGCCGCCATGTCCGGCGGAGCCGCTCCGGCAGCTGCCGCAACACCTGAAGAAGACACTCCGGCAGACAGCACCGATGCGACGACGACCGACACCCCGGCAGACACCTCCGACTCGGGCACCACGGACGACACGACCTTCGGTTTCTAAGAGCCTTTCCATCATGAATGAAAAACGCGGCCTGCTGGATGCAGGCCGCGTTTTTCGCATTCCGCCGCACGCGCAACCGGAGCTTGCTGCCGGCCCTTCCCTGTGCTACAATCCCATCGCATGGGAGATCAACCGACACAACAGCTCTTTATCCTCGATGGCATGGCGCTCGCCTATCGAGCCTTCTACGCCTTCATCACCTCGCCCATGCGCACCTCGGCGGGACTGAACAGCTCTGCCATGTTCGGCTTCACCAACACTGTCGCCTCCATCATCGACAAGGAATCCCCCACCCACATCATCGCCTGCTTCGACGCAGGCAAAGAAACGGCCCGCCACCTCCTCTACCCCCAGTACAAGGCCAACCGGCAGACCATGCCCGATGAACTGCGCGCCTCCATCCCCTACATCCTACGCATCCTCGAAGCCATGCGCATCCCCATCCTCCGCATGCCCGGCTACGAAGCGGACGACCTCATCGGCACCCTCACCCTGCACGCCGAGCAACGCCCCGCCATGTACTCCTACATGGTCTCGCAGGACAAAGACCTCGGCCAGCTCCTCTCCCCCACCTGCCTCATGTGGAAACCCGGCAAACGCAGCGCCGAACATGAACTCATCGATTGCGAACGCTTCACCGCCGACTGGGGAATACAAACGCCGGAACAAATCATCGACATCCTCGCCCTCATGGGCGACGCCTCCGACAACATCCCCGGCATCCCCGGCATCGGAGAAGTCACCGCAAAAAAACTCATCGCCGAATACGGCTCCGTCGAAGAACTCCTCGCCCGCACGGCTGAAATCAAGGGCAAACGTCGCCTCGTTATCGAAGAAAACGCCGACAAAGCCATCCTCTCCAAAAAACTCGCCACCATCGACCGCCACGTCCCGCTGGAATTCGATCTGGACTCCGGCAAACGGCAGGAATACGATGCCGATGCCCTCTGCGCCATCCTGCACGAACTCGAATTCAAACAACTCGCCACACGCCTCTGCGGAGGCAGGCCAAACGTCCAATGGCAACCGGGAGACCTCTTCTCTCCCACCCCGGCAGCAGAACCGGAAACACACACCGCGCCCCCCGCTCAGAACAGCGACGGACAAATGCTCCTCTTCGAAGAATCCTCCCTCAAAACCATCGACGACATCCCGCACACCTACCACCTCGTCACCACGGAAGAGGAAAGAAACAGCCTCATCACGCGGCTCGCAGCCGCCCCTCTCTGGAGCTTCGACACGGAAACCACTGGCCTTGATCCCCTGCAGGACAAACTGCTGGGCATGTCCTTCGCCTTCACACCGCACGAAGCCTACTACGTCCCCGTCACAGACGGCTTCGACCTGCAAACCTTCCGCCCTGCGTTCGACTCGGCAGCCGAAAAAATCGGCCACAACGTCAAATTCGACCTCGAAGTCCTGCACGCAAACGACCTCGCCACCTCCGGCCCCTACTTCGACACCATGCTCGCCCACACCGCCATCGCGCCGCAACTGCGGCACAACATGGACGACATGGCCGAAAACCTCCTCTCCTACTCCACCATCCGCCTCGAAACCATCGCCACCAAAGACGGAGCCATCGACACCGCCTCCGTCCCGCTGGAAACCCTCGCGCGCTACGCTGCGGAAGATGCGGACATCACCCTTCAGCTCGCCCTGCACCTCAAACCGCAGCTCGAAAAACAAGGCATCGCCGCCTTGATGCAAAACATCGAATACCCCCTCCTCCCTGTCCTCGCCTCCATCGAAGAAGAAGGCATGAACATCGACCCGGCCATCCTTGCCCACGCCTCCGGAGAAATGGGTCTCTGCCTCGAAGCCATCCGCGAACGCATCGATACGGCCGTCGGCCGCCCCATCAACATCAACTCTCCGAAACAACTGGGCGACCTCCTCTTCGGAGAAATGAAACTGTTGGAAAAACCCAAAAAGACGAAAACGGGCCAATACGTCACCGACGAAGAAACTCTCCGTCGCCTCGTCCCTTCCTCCCCCCTCGTCGCCGACATCCTCGAATACCGCGAAGCCGCCAAACTCAAAGGCACCTACCTCGATGCCCTCCCCCGCTTCATCTCCCCGAAAGACGGCCGCATCCACACCACCCTCCTCCAAATGGTCACCGCCACCGGGCGGCTCGCCTCCCAATCCCCCAACCTGCAAAACATCCCCATCCGCTCGGAAGCAGGCCGCCTCATCCGCCGCGCCTTCATCCCCCGGAACGAACACTACGCCATCCTCTCCGCCGACTACTCGCAAGTAGAACTCCGCATCATGGCCGCTCTCTCCGGCGACCCTCACCTCATCGAAGCCTTCCAAAGCGGCCGCGACATTCATACCGAAACCGCCGCCCGCGTCTTCCACATCGACCGTCAGGACGTCACACCCGACATGCGGCGCGCCGCCAAAACCGTCAACTTCGGCATCATCTACGGCATCTCCGCCTTCGGCCTCTCCCAGCGCCTCACATGCTCCCGCACGGAAGCGGCCCAGCTCATCGACAGCTACTTCTCCGAATTCCCGCAGGTCAAAACCTGCATGGACGACCTCATCACCACCGCCACACACAACGGCTACGCCGAAACCCTCTGCGGACGCCGCCGCCTGCTGCCCGACCTCGCCAGCGCCAACGGCAACCTCCGCACCGCCGCCGAACGCACCGCCATCAACACCCCCATCCAGGGCACCGCGGCAGACATGATCAAACTCGCCATGATCCGAGTCCACAACCTCCTCGAAGGCAAACGATCCCGCCTCATCATGCAAATCCACGACGAACTCCTCATCGACCTCCACGAAAGCGAACACGACATCATCCCCTCCGTCATCGCCGCCATGCAGGGAGCTCTCCCTCTGCCGAACGGCGTCCCCCTCGCCGTCGATGCCAACACGGGCCGGAACTGGCTCGAAGCCCATTGACCCATCCGCCATTCGCCACACAACCCCTCGCTCCGTTCCGGCCAGACATCGAAAATACCATCCTTGGCAAAAATACCGGCACGGGTAAAGAATATCTCGACTGGCCCGGAGACGGATGTCACACGCCCGCCACCTACATCCTTGACAGAACAGGACAAACACTTGGCATCGTGAGGCATTATAACGGATTTGAAGGCATTCCCGGCTCCCGGTGCACCCCATACAGGCGCATCGGAAAAACATGGAAGGCAGAGGCTGCTTACCCTGTCGCGAGAGAACGCCCGCATAGGCGCATCGCCCGGCACTCCAAACTGCGCCGCGGAAGCGTTACACAACATTTATTCTTGAAATACAAAACATGCATGTTATCCTTAACTGCATGCACTTCATGCGTTATCTCCTATTGTTCGCGGCTTGCATCACTTGCACCCATGCAGCTCCTGAGGAAAAACCGAACATCGTCTTCATCCTGGTCGACGATATGGGATGGGGCGAACTGGGAACCTTCCACCAAAACCAGCGGGCCGCGAAAGGACAGCCCGCCATGCAAACGCCCAATCTGGACACCATGGCCAAGGAAGGCCTCCAACTGCGCCGCCACTACTCCTCCTGTCCCGTCTGCGCCCCGGCGCGAGCCTCCCTCTTCAGCGGAGTCCATCAGGGCCACGCCGAAACCGTCCGCGACAACAGCTTCGACATCCCTCTTGAAAACAGCCACACCCTCGCCTCCGTCCTCAAACAAGCAGGTTACAGCACCGCCCTCATCGGCAAATGGGGACTCGCCGGAGGAAAAGAATCGGGAGGTTCGCCCGAAACATCCAGCGCCTACCCGACCAAGCGGGGCTTCGACTACTTCTTCGGCTACCTCGACCACATCGCAGGCCACCGCCACTACTCCAAAGACGACCCCCACGACCCAAGAAGCGAACACGGCAAAAATGCCGTTTGGGACAACGACCGCATCGTCACCGACGACTGCGACAAATGCTACTCCACCGACCTGCTCACGGCACGCGCCAAAAAATGGATCATCGACCAGAAAAAGGAACAGCCGGACAAACCCTTCTTCCTGGCCCTCACCTTGATTGCGCCCCATGCCGCACTCGAAATACCGACCATGGCCTACCCGCAGGGCAAAGGCCTCAAAGGCGGCCTGCAGTGGCTCGGCACGCCCCATAAACTCATCAACACGGCCGAAGGAAAAACCGACTCCTACATCTACCCCAAATACGCAAACAACAAATGGCCTGAATCCGCCAAACGCCACGCCACCATGATCGCGCGCATCGACGATGCCGTGGGCGACATCCTGCAACTGCTCAAGGATCTCAAGATCGATAAAAACACCATCGTCATCTTCACCTCAGACAACGGCCCCCACAACGAAGGCAGCTTCCGCGGCCCGGCACAAGACCCCACCTTCTTCCAAACCTACGGCCCCTTCGACGGAATCAAACGCGACACTTGGGAAGGCGGCATGCGCGAACCGACACTCGTCCGCTACCCCGGATTCGTCAAAAAAGGCATCTCCACCCAGCCCAGCCAGTTCCATGACTGGATGGCCACCTTCGCCGACCTCGCAGGCGTACCCAGCCCGGCCCGTTGCGACGGCGTCAGCCTCGTCCCCGTCCTCACCGGCAAAGGAAAGCCCACCCCCGGCATCATCTACACCGAATACTGGCAAACCACCAAAACGCCGAACTACAAAGACTTCAAGGAAAACCGCCGCAACGGCGTACGCCAGCAGGAACAAGTCATCTACTACAGCGAAGACGGCAAAAACAACTACAAAGGCGTACGGCTCAACATCGCCGATGAAAACACTCCGTTTGAAATCTACGACATTGACAAAGACCCCGGCGAACGCAACAACCTTGCCGGCACCAAGGCAGGAGCCGCCATGCAGCAATGGATGCAAAACCGCATCCTTCAAATCCGCCGCCCCTACGACTACACGCACAAAAACCGAGGCACCTTCGCCCAGCGCCCGTACGACAAAGCCCTCGTTCCGGCAGCTGCGCCTCAACCCAAACAAACGGAACAGGGCCTGCAAGGCGTACAGCTCAAAACTGCCTGCCCGTGGGTCCCGGACAGTCGTTCCCTTGGCAAACTGAATACTCCTGCACAGGCACTTCCGGCAGCGGTCGATCCGGCTTCCACCGAACTTCCGGCCGGCACCGTAACCGTCTACTACGGCTATCTGGACATCCCGAAAGACGGAGAATACAAATTCTACCTGACCCTCGACGACGTAGCCGGCAGCAAAGCCTACGTCCGCATGCACGACTTCCAACTCATTGATGCGGACTTCAACTACATCCCCGGCAAAGAAATCGACTCCTCGTCCGCCATCAACACCACGGAAGCAAACCCAAACAAAACGGGCCTCAAAGCCGTACCTCTCAAAGCCGGAAAACACCCCATCGAAATCACTGTCGTACAGGGAGAAAAAGCCCCAGGCCACATGAAACTCTCATGGGAAGGTCCGGGCATCGACAAACAACCCATCTCGGCCGAACGGTTCCAGTCTGTCAAAATCAAGGGAAATCCCCTCACCGCCCCTTGGCGCAACTGAAACATCACCATTCACACATCGACAAAAAACCCCGGAGAGCAATCTCCGGGGTTTTTGCATCCTGCACGGGAACCGAACATCAGCAGGCGGCATACCCGTTCAGCACGCCAATCTCAGCCTGGCAGCCGAACCGCTCATGCAAAGCCTTCTGCATGGCAAGAGTTGCCTCGGGATCGCCATGCACGAGAAACACCCGGCTCTTGGAGCCCCCCATCTGTCCGAAATAATGCAACAGCTCATTCTCATCCGCATGCCCCGAAAACGAATCCATCTCCTCGATACGGGCACGCACGGGATAAAACTCGCCGAAAATGCGCACCTCCTTCTCTCCATCCATAATACGCCTGCCCAGCGTATGCTCCGCGCAATAGCCGACAAACAGCACCGTATTGTTCGGATTGCCGATCCCATTCTTCAAATGGTGCAGAATACGTCCTGCTTCGCACATCCCCGAAGCGGAAATGATAATCGCCTGCCCCTTCAAACGGTTCAACGCCTGCGACTCCGACACCGACCGAATCAGCCTCAAATGCTCGAACCCGAACGGATCCTTCTCTTGAAACAGGAAATCGTACACCTCCTTATTGAAACACTCCGGATGAATGCGGAAAATCTCCGTCGCACTCACCGCCATGGGACTATCCACGAACACCGGAATACTCTTCAACGAACCGTTCTTGTATGCCTTGTGCAGCAAATAAAGCAACTGCTGCGTACGTTCGACGGCGAACGCGGGAATCAGCACCTTGCCGCCACGCTCGATCGCATCGCGCACAACCGCACAAAACGCCTCGTCATTCCGTGCAGGAGACTCATGAAAACGGCCGCCGTACGTACTCTCCATCAGCACGATATCCACATCGGGCACGACAGCCGGATTCTTCAGCAACTCATTATTTCCACGACCTACGTCACCGGAAAACAGCAGCCTCTTCCTCTTCCCGTCGTCACGGTCATCGATATCAAGGCACACCTGCGCAGCCCCCAGAATATGGCCTGCATCGTAAAACGTCATGGAAACGCCATCGCAAAGCTGCATGGGCCGCTCATACCCTGTCGTCACAAACTGATCCATACACTTCACGGCATCCTGCTCCGTATAGATCGGCACGGCCGGCGCATCATGCCCCCCACGCCGCTGATTCATCTTATTGAAGAAATCGCAGTCGCTCTGCTGAATGCGGCCCGCATCCGGCAGCATAATCTGGCACAAATCGCGCGTCGCATGCGTCGCATAGATATTGCCGTTAAAACCGTTCTTCACCAGATTGGGCAAATTGCCCGAATGGTCGATATGCGCATGGGACAACACCACGCAATCGACCGCTTTCGGATCGAAATAGGGAAAATCCCGGTTGATCCTCAACGCTTCCTCGCGCCGGCCCTGATACATGCCGCAATCCAGCAGAATGCGCCTTCCGTTCACCTCAAGCAAATGCTGGGACCCTGTCGTCGTACCTGCCGCTCCACAGAAATGTATTTTCATCACTCGAAATCATAACAGAAATGGTAGTGCATTCAAGCGAGAAAGCCTCCATTCGCCACAAAACAGCATGACAAAAGTGCGCGCCGGCATCCGCCCGACACAAAAAAACCTGCACCGGAAAGATGCAGGCTCCTTGAAAACTTGACGACTCCGTTCAGGACTTGCGGGGAGCCGGATTATGGTGCCAATTCACCACGCCCTTGCCTACAGCATAAGCATAAGCAAAAAGCAGAATACCGATAAAGAAACACATGGAACCGAAAGCCTCGGGATTCTGCATCACGAAATCCTTGAAATTGATGGCCCACGGATACAGGAACACCACTTCCAGATCGAAAATGACGAACAACATGGCTACCAGATAAAACTTCACCGAGAAAATCGGAGCGCCATCGCCAAGAGGAATCATCCCGCACTCATAAGGAATATTGGCAGGCTTGCGAACCTTGGCGCGGCGGCCGAACAGCACGCTCAAACCAAGCACCATCCCCGCAAAACCGAAGGCTGCGATACACTGAATCAGGGCGGAAAAATATTCTTGAGACATAAGTGACTGCGCTGTTTGTAACACAAAACAGGTAAAAGTCCAAGCAAAAATCACGGGAAAGAGAGAAAAGCAGCCTCCCTTTAAAGCCCCATGATCCTCTTCTTGTAAGCCTCCACGGCATCTTCTCCACGCAAATCGGCCGGATCGTCGAACTCCGGTTCCGGCTCATCTGCGGCAGTATCCGCATCTTTCGGTTCGGGCTCATCCGGCACCGGCTCCTCATCCGTCGCCTGTGCCGCCTGTACGGCGGCGGCCTCCACGGCACTGCGAGCCCCGAGAATATACACGGCCTCCTCACCCTCGCCGTTCCGGGCCAGCACCCACGGAGAAGCGGCAATCTTCACGCCCCACCGCGTCTTGATCGTAGACATCGTATTGGGAGCACCGGACAAATTGCCGAACGCCACCGCCTTCTCCGCCCGATTCACATCATACGGAGCTCCTGTCCCGGCAACCAGAATACTTCCATCCTCCAGATCGGCAGGCTCATCCGCAGGATAAACCGGCATTCGCAGCCACTTCTTGGCAGCCGCAAGCTCCATCGCTTCCAGACGCTCCTCCTGCTCCGGCAACTTCTTCGCTCTCCACTTCCACGAAATCAGCTTCACAACGGACTGGTTAAGCGGCAGACTCACCGCCATATCGTCCACATCCCACTCCAACGACTTCCCGTCAAACCGGTTCGGCACCCCCAGTTCGCACACAAACTCCGCCACCGACAGCCCCAGCCGGGACTTATCCTTATTGCGGCTCTTCATATTGCGCACCACAATCGACGAAACCACGCAAGCTCTGGAAACGGCGGCATCACCGCTTCCCTCACTCCACATCCGGGCATACACATCCTTACCCTTGTACACGCCCGACTTATCCAGCACGATCTCCGGCTGCAGCTCCTTCAGAACATCGCGCACAGCCGCCGCACCCGCTTCACCGCCTTGCGCATCGGACAAGAAAAACATCACACATTGATCCTTGATCGTCAACACAGTCACATTCACTCCATCCTTCTGAAACCGCAGACCTCCCTCTCCCTGTTGCACATTCTCATAATCCTTCTCCACATCGGCCGCATAGGCGCCCAAAAGATCCGCGGCATGGCACCACGCACTTAAAAACAACAGGACAGGCAAAAGCAATCTCATCATAACGATCTGGAAACAAAATACTAAACTAAAGATAAGATGAAGAAATACACTGTTTCTGTCAAGAGAAATTTTCATTCAGAGCAAAACAGACACCAGATTGCCATCTTTGAACTTGACACTCAGCTCCATCAAGATAAAATGCCACTTACTATGATGCAAGCATACACATCCATGTTCGTCGCAGGAGCCGCCCTGATTGCGCCCGCACTCGTCAATGCACAAGAAGCTGCTCCTGCCCAGGAATCCGGCGTTGCAACTCTGGAAAAACTCGTTGTCCATCTCCAAAAACTTGAAGGAACGCTCAAAACCATCACCGATGCAGCCTCTGCGGAAAAAGGCACGGCCGAACTCCAAACCCTCAAGCAGGAAGCCGAAGCCGCCGTACCCGGAGGAAACATCAACATCCCAGAAGAAGAAGCACAGGCCAACATGCAGAAAATCCAGGAATGCCTCCAGAAACTCGGCGCCATCGGCCAGAGCGTCGACTCTGAAATCGCCCGCATCAAACAGGCCGACTGCTACGGCAACGATGCCCTGAAAGCTATCCTCGAAGAACCCGCAGCCAAAGAAGGCGACACAGCCGAATAACCTGCATCATCTCTACCAGTCACCATCATCAACAAAAAGAGCGCTTCCTCCGGACGCGCTCTTTTTTCATCCCTGCCGGCACCAAACTGCTACTTCACCTTGGAAGAACGCACCGCAGGATCCTCAGCCAAAGTCTTCAGTGCAGGAAAAACGGACGCTTTTTTGCGAATCATCTCCGCATACTCCGTATTGCCTAAAACCATCAGCATGCGCCGCAACTCGCCGACACATTCCCCCTCCTGCCCATTTCCCTTATAGGCATCCGCCAGCAAAAGCTGCAACCGCACCCGGTCGCCGAGCCCCGTAGCAGACAACAAAGCCTCGGACAAATACCGCACCGCCTTGGAAAAATCCTTTCTCACCAATGCACGGCTTGCCAGCATCTCCCACAGCCCCGCATTCCCCGGCTGCCGGGCAGCCTTCTCCACCTGCGCCGCCAGCACATCCGCCTCCCCTCCCCACGAGGCAACCGCCACAAACCACGCCTGAAACAGCCGGAACCGGGCATCCTTCTTCATTCCCTCCTTCTTCATTCCCGCAAACGGTCTGTACAGGGGATCTCCGAAAACGACACACTGCCAAGAAAACGCCGGAGCCGCCATCGCAGCGGCTTCCGCCACGGAATACCCCTTCAACAAACGATCATAAAACACATCCAGATGATGGGAACCGCCAAGAAACGGCTCATACACATTCCCCAGCGTCACCGCCGCCCCTCGTTCCAGCAGGGGACCGCTCCATGTCCGAACAGCACTCTTCATCGTCGTCGCGCTGAAAGAATGCAAATGTACAGCCACCGCACCCTTCGCAAAACGGAACGACGCATCCGCAAAAGGCCCGTTCACCTCGCCCGCATACCAGCCGAAATACGAAGCCAGCGGCCCAGGCAGCGGATAATGGGCAGGCAGCGTCTCCCGCGCAGAATCCATCAGCACCGGCACCCCCTTCCCGGAAGCCGTCGCAGCAATACTCTGCATCCACTTGTCTCCCTCACCGTAAGGCCCTCCTGCATCCACAGACATCCACCCCCACAACCCGCCCGCCTTCTCCACCTGAACGGGATCCTCAATCATACGGCGGCAAGCCTCCTTTGAAGGCGCATCGATCCGGCTCACCAGCATCACGGGATACCCGGACATCACGAAACTCTCATCCTGCCCGTAATATGGATTCTTCAGCATCCCGGCACGAGGCACATCACGCACGCCGAGCAAAGCCAGCTCGGAATCCACGGCGGCGGCCGTCGTCTGCTGCCAGGGCTGCCCCTTGGAGCGAGGCTCCTCCCGCACCTTCAAGGGAAGATCGGGCATCAGCACCAGTACGTAAACCTCCGCACCGGAACCGTTGCCCGCCTGCCCGATAAGCGTCGGAAGCCACCAGCCGCGCTGCGCCGCCGTCCTTGCCAAAGGAACCAGAACCTCCGCCTCGAACTCCTTGCGCGAAACCTCCTCCCTGACCGCACAGGAAAGGCCAACCACCTGAGCTGCAGGAATCCCGCGCAGCTCCGCATACCGCTTCGCGCACTCCCGGCTGAAATCGGACTTCTCATTATACACGACGGCCACATGCCGGGGCTGCAAATCATCCGCCCGGCACACCGACAGGCAAAGCACGATAAAACAGATAAGAAAATGCATACGCTCATCCTAACCGCGTTTTTCAACGATGACAAGTTTCGGAAACGGGAAAACGCACTTTTTCGCAACCTGCCCTATTTCTGGCTTCACAAATGGCAAAAAATAATGTTTAATTGTAACAACAAAGCAGCAATACCCAAGCCTACATGCGCGGGTATGGGGCTTTTTATCATCTGCACACTATTATGATCCAGCAAATTGATCACATCGGCATCGCTGTCACAAGCCTTGACGATACAGTTCCTTACTATCGCGATGCGTTGGGATTGGGTGAACCCCACATCGAAGAAGTAGCAACCCAGAAAGTGCGCGTCGCCATGTTCGACGTCGCCGGAGTCCACATCGAACTTCTGGAACCCACCTCTCCGGACAGCCCCATCGCCAAAGCCATGGAAAAGAATGGCGGCCGCGGACTGATCCACCACATCGCTTTCAAGAGCAACGACGTAGCTGGCCAGTTGGAACAGGCCAAAAACGCCGGTTGCGCACTCATCAACGAAACCCCCGTACCTGGCGCCCACAACACGCAGGTCGCCTTCCTTCATCCGAAATCCACCTTCGGCGTACTCACGGAATTCTGTGAACACCCCGACTGCGGATGCGGCTGCAAGCACTGAACCCTCTTATCACAACGACAAGCAACATGGCTATCGACCCCAAATTGATTGACGATCTCAACGAACGCCGCAAAAAAGTCATCCTTTCCGGCGGACAGGACAAGATCGACAAGCGACACGAAAAAGGCGAAATGACCGCCCGCGACCGTATGTCCTACCTCTTCCAGGAAGGCACATTCACGGAAATCGGCATGCATGTGCGCCACAATTGCCACAACTTCGGCATGGGCAAAAAGGAAATCCCCGGCGACGGCGTCGTTTCCGGCTTCGGTCTCGTGGACGGACGTCCCGTGGCCTGTGCCGCATCCGACTTCCTGGCGCAGGGCGGCTCCCTCGGCTACATGCACGCCATGAAGATCGTGGACGCCCAGAAATACGCCCTCAAGGCAGGCATCCCCGTCGTCACGGTCAACGACTCTGGCGGCGCGCGCCTTCAGGAAGGTGTCGCAGCCCTCTCCGGCTACGCACAGGTCTTCTACAACAACGTCCTTGCATCCGGCGTCGTCCCCCAGATCTCCATGATCTGCGGCCCGTGCGCAGGCGGCGCGGCCTACTCCCCCGCCCTCACGGACTTCATCATCATGCGCAACTCCGGCAATGCCGGCATGTACATCACGGGACCGAAAGTCATCGAACAGGTCACCTACGAAAAATGCACCATGGATGACATCGGCTCCGCCGCCATCCATGCCTCCGTCTCCGGCAACGTCCACTTCGTCGCCGAAAGCGATGCACACGCGCTCGACATCCTCAAGCGCCTGCTCTCCTACCTGCCGGCGAACAACACGGAAGAACCGCCGCACAAGCTCGACACCCCGCTCGACCTCGGCAAGGATCCGGGCATGAGCGACATCATCCCGGACACCAACCGCACGCCTCTCGACGTCCAGAAAGTCATCGCCCGCCTCGTGGACGACCAGGACTTCCTTGAAGTGCAGCGCGACTTCGCCAAAAACGTCGTCGTCGGCTTCGGTCGCATCTGTGGCGTCGTCGTCGGCATCATCGCCAACCAGCCCAACGTCAAAGCCGGATGCCTCGACATCGACGCTTCCGACAAGGCCGCACGCTTCATCCGCTTCTGCAACGCCTTCAACACCCCCCTCGTCAACCTCGTCGACGTCCCCGGATTCCTTCCCGGCGTCAACCAGGAACGCGGCGGCATCATCCGCCACGGCGCCAAGCTCATCTTCGCGTACTCGCAGGCCACCGTGCCCAAAGTCACGCTCATCATGCGCAAGGCATACGGCGGCGCCTACATCGCCATGTGCTGCAAGGATCTCGGAGCCGATGCCGTCTTCGCATGGCCGGGCGCCGAAATCGCCGTCATGGGTGCGGAAGGCGCAGTCCCCGTCCTCTATGGTCGCGAACTCAAAGCCGCCGAAGAACCGGCCAAGCGTCAGGCAGAACTGCTCGACGAATACCGGGATGCCTTCTACAACCCCTATGTCGCAGCAGGCATGGGCCAGATCACCGAAGTCATCAATCCGGAAGAAACACGTGCCAAAATCGCCTTCGCCCTTCGCACCCTCCTCAACAAAAAGGAAGTGCGTCCGGCCAAGAAACACGGCAACATCCCGCTCTAATCCATGATCATCGGATCCATCATCGCATCGATCACCGACATCATCTGCGTCAGCGCTGCAACCGAACAATTCGGTTATCAGGGTATGGGCATGATCGTCGTGTTCACCTGCCTTTCGTTCCTCGCCATCATGATCTCCATCTCGGGGACGGTGGCGCAGAAAATGACGAATGCCAAAAAAGCCAAGGAAGCGGCCATCGCCGCAGCACAAACGGCCGCTCCGACCGCAACTGCTGCCGCCGTCGCCGTACAGCCCCAGGCCGGAAGCAATGCAAAGGAAGTAGCCGCTCTTGCGGCTGCCCTGTATTCCTCCGCCAAGGAAAGCCTCACTCCGGAACTCATCGCTGTCATCTCGGCAGCAGTGCATACGGAAATGGCCGGGCAAAGGCACCGCATCGTCGCCATCAAGGCATCGCCTGCCGGATACGCCGCAGCAGGCAGATCGGAAATCTTTTCTTCGCACCGCATTCCCATGCAGACGCGTCGCTAATTGCATCACACTCTCAATAAAAACAAAACAAACCACTTAACATAAAAAATCATGAAACAACTTCGTATTACCGTTGCCGGCCAGACATTTGACGTGACCGTTGAAACCCTTGGTGAAACCTGCTGCTCCGCCCCGGCTCCCGCCGTGGCAGCTCCGGCCCCTGTCGCCGCTTCCGCACCCGTCGCCGCTCCGGCAGCAGCTCCCGCCCCGGCTCCCGTCGCCGCCCCTGCGGCTTCCGGCTCCGGAACTCCCGTTCCGAGCCCCCTCGCCGGCAAAGTCGTATCTCTCGACGTCAAACCCGGTACCGCCGTCAAGGAAGGCGACCAGATCCTGACGCTCGAAGCCATGAAAATGAACACCGTCATCTATGCCCCGCAAGCCGGCACCGTGGCGGCCTTCAACGTCCAGCCCGGTGAAACCGTGCAGGAAGGACAAACTCTCGCCACTCTGGCCTAATCTCCTTGTACAGGCTCCGCAATCAGGGAGCCGCTACGTTTAGAATACCATTATGGTTGAAGCATTTGAAACATTCATTGAGGGGATGGGCATCTTCTCCCTCACATGGCAGATGGCTGTCATGTGGGTGGTGGTCTCAGTCCTCCTCTATCTGGGTGTCGCCAAGGAATTCGAGCCCTTGCTGCTCGTGCCCATTGCCTTCGGCGCACTCATTGCCAACATCCCGGACAACGGGATGACCATCGCGAAAATGAGCCGCGAAGTTGTCTCCTGCAAAGACGGACAACCGCAAAAAACCGTTATCCGCGATGTCGGCGCCCTCCGATTGCACCTCATTCCCCTGGAACACGACAAAACCAAAACACCGGATGAAATCGTAGGCAATGAGGCCAAAATCGCTGAACATCAGGCATTGATGTCGGAACCCATGACAGCCAAACCGACTGTCGACGCCAACGGCAAAGTCGTCAAAGGCGACTACACCCTCAAGGGACAAGCCACGCAGGATTACCTGCTGACAGCCCCCGAAGGCGGCCTCTTCGACTTCATCGGCCTCGGCATCAAATCCGAAATCTATCCGCCGCTCATCTTCCTCGGTGTCGGTGCGTTGACGGACTTCGGCCCCTTGCTTGCCGCCCCCCGCACCATCCTGCTGGGAGCAGCTGCACAGATCGGCGTGGCAGTCACCTTCTTCATGGCCCTCATGTTCGGGTTCAACAAGGGTGAATCGGCCTCCATCGGCATCATCGGCGGTGCCGACGGTCCGACCTCGATCTTCCTTGCCATGAAGCTCGCGCCGCACCTTCTCGGAGCCATCGCCGTCGCGGCCTACACATACATGGCCCTCGTACCATTGATCCAGCCTCCCATCATGAAGCTGCTCACCACGCACAAGGAACGCCGCATCAGGATGAAATCGCTCCGGCAGGTCTCCAAGGGAGAAAAACTCTTCTTTGCCGTCCTCGTCACCGTCGCCACCATCCTGCTCATTCCGGATGCTTCTCCGCTGATCGGCATGCTCATGCTCGGCAACTTCCTGCGTGAAAGCCGCGTCACCGAACGTCTCGTCGGCGCCGCCCAGAACGAACTGATGAACATCGTCACCATCCTTCTCGGCACCTCCGTCGGCCTCACCATGCAGGGCGAACGCTTCCTGCAGCCGCAAACCGCAGGCATCATTTGCCTCGGCATCGTCGCCTTCGGCGTCGCTACGGCTGGCGGCGTTCTCTTCGCCAAACTCATGAACCTCGTCTGGCGCAAGAGCCCGGTCAACCCGCTCATCGGCTCCGCCGGCGTCTCCGCCGTGCCGATGGCCGCACGCGTCTCGCACAACGTCGGCCAGAAGGAAGATCCCAGCAACTACCTTCTCATGCACGCCATGGGACCGAACGTCGCCGGGGTTATCGGCACCGCAGTCATCGCGGGCTACTACATCGCCACCCTCTCCCATTAAGACGGGACGACGTAAAAGCTGAAACAATCAAACAGCATGGGACGGAGCTAGAAGATAACTCCGTCCCATTTGCTTCCCGAATATGGCATCTCCCATCACTTGGACCGTACATGAAGTACAGGAGGCAGTCTCCACCAACGACCTCGCACGCAGCCACGCACCGTGGAGCCTCGTCCGCTGCCATGTACAGACCGGCGGCCGCGGCCGCTTCAACAGAGAATGGATCGGCCAGGAAGGCGGACTGTGGGTATCCTACAACGTCCCTCTGGCAGAAGAATCAACCTCCGATTGGCGCCTTCTTCCGCTCGTTGCCGGCATTGCACTGCTTGATGCATTGAAACCGCACCGCGTACCTGATGCACGCCTGCGCTGGCCCAACGACCTCATGGTCGGCAGGAAAAAACTGGCCGGCATCCTCGTCGAACGCCCCTCCGCCACCATGGCGACCATCGGCATCGGCGTCAACATGCTCAACTCCATGGCCGACCTCGCGGGCAAAACGAAAGACGCACCAGCCCGTATGGCCGACTACGCCGCGCCCTGTCCCGCCGTGGACGAATTCGCCATGCAGCTGGCGCAAGCCATCCAGACCGACTTCCTCGCTTTCGTCCAAAACGGCATGCAGGCTCTCATGCCGAAATTGGAACAGGCATGGGGAAAACCGCGAACCGTCGAAGTCCAGACGGATCAGGCCAACTACACGGGAACATTCATCGGCATCACGCCCGACGGCTCGCCCATCCTCCGCCGCAAGGAAGGGGATCTGCGCGCCATACCGGGCCACACCGTCAACAGACTGATTGAACTGTAACGGCTGCGCCAAAACCGCCGTCTTTCACAAAAACGGACAATCACCAGAAAAAATTCATTTTGCACTAGAAAAAAACTGCCGGGAGCGTTATAGTCTTCCCAGCGCAATTCTTATTTTATGAAGTATCAAACACTCACTCCGGACGAAGCTGCCGCGCTCATCGAGAACGGCGAAAATATTGGACTCAGCGGATTCACCGCAGCAGGCGTACCCAAGGCAACCACGCGCGCCATTGCCAAAAAAGCGGAAGAAGAACATGCCGCAGGCCGCCCGTTCAAAATCAACCTCTTCACCGGTGCCTCCACCAGCGCCTCTACGGACGGTGCTCTGGCCAAAGCCAATGCAGTCGACCAGCGCACCCCCTACCAATCCAGCCCCGATCTGCGCAAAAACATCAACGGCGGCCACACGCGCTACAACGACATGCACCTTTCGCATACGGCCCAATACATGCGCTACGGAGCCCTTCCCCGCGTCAAAACGGCCATCATCGAAGCGGCCAACATCACCGACGACGGCGAAATCACTCTCACCACGGCCGGAGGCAACTCTCCCACCTACTGCAAACTCGCGGACCGCATCATCATTGAGCTGAACTCCTACCATCCGAAGGAACTCCGCGAAATGCACGACATCTACATGCCGCTCGACCCGCCCCACCGCGAACCCCTGCCCCTGATCGCCCCCGACCACCGTATCGGCACACACACGCTCAAGGTCGATCCTGCAAAAATCGTCGGCATTGTCCACACCAACGAACCGGACGGCATCGGCGCTTTCAAGGACGGCGACCCCGTCACGGATAAAATCGGTGAAAACGTCGTAGTCTTCCTTGAAGAAGAACTGAAAAAAGGCAAAATTCCCGCCAGCTTCCTGCCCATCCAGTCCGGCGTCGGCAACATTGCCAATGCCGTACTCGCAGCGCTCGGCCGCAGCCAGGAAATTCCTCCCTTCAAAATGTACACGGAAGTTATCCAGGACTCCGTGATCGACCTCATGAAACAGGGTCGCTGCATCATGGTCGGCGGATGCTCCCTCACCGTCTCCGACGGCATGCTGGCGGACATGTACAAGGATCTCGACTTCTTCAAATCCCGAGTCATCCTTCGCCCGCAGGAACTCTCCAACAACCCGGAAATTGTCCGGCGCCTCGGCCTCATCTGCATCAATACGGCCATTGAAGTCGACCTCTTCGGCCAAGTCAACTCCACGCACTTCTTCGGCAAACAGATGATGAACGGCATCGGCGGTTCCGGCGACTTCGCCCGCAACGGCTATCTTACCATCTTCACCTGCCCCTCCATCGCCAAGGGCGGCGCCATCTCCTCCATCGTACCGATGGTCTCTCACCACGACCACACGGAACACGACGTGGACATCGTCGTCACCGAACAGGGTGTAGCCGACCTCCGCGGCAAATGCCCCCGCGACCGTGCCAAGGAAATCATCGAAAACTGCGTCCATCCCGACTACAGGCAGCTCCTGCTCGACTACATGGCGCTCACGCCGCAGGGCCACACGCCGCACAACCTCGGCAAGGCCTTCGAAATGCACAACGCATTCCTCGGCACCGGCGACATGCGCAATGCGAACTTCGCTCCGGCCGAATAAGCGAAACCGCAACCCATCCACTCAAAAAGCCCGCAGCCTCCCGCAGGATGCGGGCTTTTCAGCATTGCATCAGGCCGCCCCGCGCGGAGATTAGGCTTGCACTTTCACTGTTTCATGAAATAATAACCTCGCCCTCATGGAGGAACAAAGCACACAAACCAAGGAACCGACCAAACAGGAATGGCGGGGATTTTGGACGCTCGTCGCCGTACAGGCTCAAAACGCCTTTAACGAAAAAGCCGTCCAATTCCTCCTGATTCCCCTTGGTGTCTGGCTTTGGGGCCAAGGCAGCACGCTGGAATACACCCTCGGCGCCATCTTCGTATTACCCTACATCCTCTTCTCTCCCCTCGTCGGCTGGATATCCGACTGCTTCTGCAAGGCACGCATCATCCAAGCCATGGCCTTCATGCAAATCATCGTCATGGGGCTCATGCTCTTCTGCCTCTTCCAGCACGACATTCACGGAGCCATCATCTGGTTCACCATCTTCGCTCTTCAGGCCACCGTCCTAAGCCCAGCCAAAAAAGGCATTGTCAAAGACATGCTGGGCTCCAAATATCTGGGATTCGGTTCCGGCATCATCGAAATGAGCGTTGTCTTCGTCCTTCTGGCGGCCCAAATCGGCGTCTTCGTCTGGTACAGCTACCTGCTGGAAGCCTCCAAAACCCCGAGCATGCCGGAAGGGGACGGATGGCATGCCGCCATCGTCCCCACCATCGTCTTCCTTGCCATTGCCGTACCGGTCGCCATCGTCTCACTCATCCTCCCCCGCTACCCGCACAAACAAGGACAGGCGCGCCCCTTCACATGGAGCCTCTTCTATGAGCATTTCATCCAACTGAAATACCTCTGGCGGCACCGCCTCCTCCGCCTCAGCGAAATCGGCATCTCCTACTTCTGGTTCCTCGCCGGCTCCCTCTTCCTCATCATCATCCAGATCGCCAAAGGCATCGCCGTACAGGAAGAAGACTTCAGCGCACTGTGCGCCCTGCTCATGTCGTGGCTCAGCGGCGGCGTCATCTGCGGCGGCGTCATCGCCTCCATCCTCTGCAAACGCAAAAACGAACTCGGCCTCATCCCGTTCGGGGCCATCGGCATCACCATCTCCTGCCTCACCATGTCCTTCTTTGCTCCCAGCTCACTGGGAAGCAACATCTGCCTTGCCCTGACCGGAGCTTTCGGCGCAGCCTACCTCGTCCCCCTCAACGCCTTCCTGCAGGACAACTGCGACCCCGCGCACCGGGGCAACATCATCGCCGCCGGCAACCTGATGGACTCCCTGATGGGACTCGTTGCCGTCGGAGCCATGCTCGTCCTCAATGAACTCGGCATCCCGGCCCAGGGGCAGTTCTTCCTCCTGTTCCTCCTGAGCCTCGGCATCACCATCGTCACGCTGCGACTGATACCCCAGGAATTCATCCGTATGGTCGGCATCTGGCTGATGCGATGCGTCTACCGCCCGCGCATCATCAACGGCGACCGCATCCCGGAAACGGGCGGAGCCCTGATTGTCGTCAACCACGTCACCTATGCCGACGCCCTCTTCGTCACCCTCCTCAGCAAACGTCCCATCCGCTTCATCGTCGCGGAGGAATTCGCGGCCGTACGCTGCGTCGGCTGGATACTGGAAATATTCAACTCCCTCCCCATCTCCACCAAAAATCCGCGCGAAGCCATCGCCAAGGCGGCAGAAGGCCTCAAGGCAGGAGACCTCATCTGCATCTTCCCCGAAGGACAACTCACCCGCACAGGCTGCCTGAGCCCCATCCGCCGGGGACTTGAGATCATCGCCCGCCGGGCACAGGCTCCGATTATCCCCGTGTACATGGACGGCCTCTGGGGCAGCATCTTCTCCTTCTTCGGCAACCGCGTCTTTACCAAAAAACCGCAGCACATCCCCTACCCGTTCACAGCCGCCATCGGCACCCGAATGGATGCGGAAACAACTGACAGCCAGTCCGTCCTCAAGCAATTCCGTCGATTATCCTGCATCTGTCTTGAAGCCAGCTGCTCTACCGGCAAGGACAGCCTTCTTCAGCGATTGGAAAAACGGGGCAACAAGCCGCTCGTCCACTGGAACGGAGGATTCCTGACAGGACTGCAAATCGCCGCCGCCGTCATCGACAACCAAATACCCAAGGAATACCCGGCTCTGGCCGCCCGATGGCTCTCCATCCTCCTCAGATCAGTTCAGGACACCGTCGATTTCCAGAGATACTGGATGAACGCACAGCAATTGACGCGCGTCAATGCGCTCATGCCGCAATCCGCCCTTCTGACCACCATCGGGCACGACGAACCGCATGAAGAAACCGTCGCCGTCCTTTGGCCCATCCTCACCCTCACGCCCGTACATCTGATCGAACAGGCCACCACGCCCATCTCCTCCTCCATTGGGCAAATGGCAGGTTCCCAGCACATGCGCCGCCTCCTGCTCTCCGTCATCCCTCCCAAGCAGGTACCCTTCTACGACTTCAGCGAAGGTTCCGACATCAGCACGCCCAATATGCGCTGGAGACCTTGCCACGCCACGCCAGCCGGCATCGTCATCTCCATGTCGATGATGAAAAGCGTCTTCAAACTCGGAGACGGCACTGTCCAGCTCGGTATGCGGGCCCGCACGCGCGGCCTACTCCTGCCGGGTTACCGCATCAGCGCACAGGGCAGCGCCATCAAAGGGCCGACTCTCGCCATCCCCTACCCCGTTCCGCCCCACATCTACATCGATGAAAGCGGCTTTCTGGCCGAACTCACAAAAGAAGACCAGACGTCCCGCGACTCGTCCGAACCGTGAATCGGCCGTAGCGTGACTGCACATCCCGCCTTTATCCGGCCTGTCGTGATTAAGTCTTGACACAAGGCACCTATTTGCTTAAGAAAGGTGAAGTAATTTTTACGTACCATGGCGCCTTCTCCCTCCCGGCAACCCGAGCCGCAATATCGGCAAATGGAACTCAACCCGCAAGCGGCTGACGGGGACATTCACTCCCCCGCAAACGTCAACCGACAGGTTGCGGCTGCCGCGCGGCAGATCGAGCTGCTCGAGGCACAAAAAAGGGCGCTGGAAGAAGTCAACCAGCAAAAGGACTCCTTCCTGTCCGATCTCAATGAAACCGGACTCAAGCTTCACAATACCATTCGCCGCATGGACAAGGAACTGGAATCCATGCAAAAGGAGCAGAACGAAATACAGGAAGCCTGCGAATGCTTCCGCAAACACATCCAGATACTCTCGGCTCTTAATCCCCAGCACTGGGCCAAGGATACGCTGCAGGAAAGGCTGCGCGACGCCATCCCCAAGCTTGAGCGCGCCGAAAACGATTACCGCGAAGCCTTGGCCCATGGCCGCCGTTTCCACCATACGGACATCCTCCGCAAAATCAAACGCAGCAACGAATCACCCTTCTCCCGTGAACAACTTGGGCAGCATTTCATGGACGGCATCGCCTTCCACCTTCCTCTCGCCCTCTTCCTCCTGATCGCCTGGCTTATATACCTCATCTTCCGCTAACTCATGGCTTCCCGCAAATCGAAATACGCACCGCTTGACGAACTGGATCTCCGCCAGCAACAAATCGACAAGGAACTGGCCGACCTCCGCGCCTTCGTGCAAGGAGCTCCTACCCGTATTCAGGAAATGGAAAACACGCTGAGCGCACCCGAAGACATCCTGACCAAGCGCCAAACACGCCGCATCAAATGTGCCGTCGACAAAGGTCACGTGTACAACACCCGCCGCGAGCTCAAGGAAAACACACTCCTCCTCCTCCTCCTGGTTGCCTCCATCATCGCATCCCTTTGCTGGCTGCTCAACCTTCTGAACCAGGCCTGATACCTCCGATGAACAAACCCCTCATAGATGTCGCCTACATTGCCAAACTGGCACGTATCGAACTGACAGACGAAGAAACCGCCCGTTTTACCGAAGACCTCTCGCAGGTCCTCGACTACGTCACCCAGCTCCAACAGTGGGATACGGACGGAATCGAACCGATGTATCATCCCGTACCGACATTCGATGCACTGCGTTCCGATGAACCGCAACCAGGCCTGACGCCGGAAGACGCTCTCATGAACGCACCTCAGGCATCCGCTCAACAAATACGCGTCCCGAAGGTCGTCGAATCGGCTTAAATCACATCTCCACGAAATCATGCCCAGGCAACTTGGAACACTCGCATCATGGCGCGCGCAATTGCGTGCCGGCAGCACCACTCCCGCCGAACTCGTCCGGCTCGTCGCAAAAGCCATTGAAGAACGCGACGCGACAACGCACGCCTACATCTCGTTCGACACGCAGAAAGCAGTCAAGCAGGCCGAACAGGCCGATGTTCGCAGTGAGCTGGCCGGCATACCCATCGCCATCAAGGACAACATCTGCATCTACGGCGAACCGACGCGTTGCGCTTCCAAACTGCTGGAAAACTTCATTGCCCCCTACGATGCTACCTCCATCGCCAAACTCAAGGCAGCCGGAGGCATACCCTTCGGACGCACCAACATGGACGAATTCGCCATGGGATCGACCGGAGCCAACTCCGCATTCGGTGCCACCGGCAACCCGCATAATCAGGAACATGCCCCCGGTGGTTCCTCCAGCGGTTCGGCGGCAGCCGTAGCGGACGGAACGGCCATCGCCGCACTCGGCTCCGATACGGGTGGCTCCATTCGCCAGCCTGCCGCGCACTGCGGCATTGTCGGCCTCAAACCGACTTACGGACGCGTCTCGCGCTACGGCCTCGTAGCCTTCGCCTCCTCTCTCGACCAAATCGGCACTCTGACCCAGACGGTTGAAGACTCGGGCATCCTTCTCCAAGCCATTTGCGGCCACGACCCGCACGACTCCACCTCCAGCAACCGGGAAAGCGAAGACTTCACGGCCAGGCTCGGCCACGACATCAAAGGCATTCGCATCGGCGTACCCAAGGAATACCGTACTTCCGGCAACCATCCGCGAATCACGGCTGCTCTCGACAAGGCCATTGCGACACTCGAATCCCTGGGAGCGGAAATTGTGGAAATATCCCTGCCCCATTCCGAAGCCGTTGTCGCAACCTATTACATCATCGCCTGCGCGGAAGCATCCTCCAACCTCTCCCGATTCGACGGCATACGTTACGGAGTGAGGGCAGACACTCCCAACGGACTGGAAGACCTGTACCGCCGCACCCGCGAAGCCGGATTCGGTGCCGAAGTCAAAAAACGCATTATTCTCGGCACCTACGTTTTGAGCTCCGGCTATTACGATGCCTATTACTCGCGCGCTCAAAAAGTCAGGGCACTCGTTGCCGAAGACTTCCGCAAGGCATATACCGAAGTCGACTACATCCTCGGCCCAACCACTCCGGCACCTGCACCCAAGCTGCACGACAGTGCCATGACGCCTCTCCAAACCTATCTGGCAGACATTTACACCATTCCGGCCAACCTCGCAGGCCTGCCCGGCATCTCCATCCCCTGCCCGGTAGACGGCGTTCTGCCCGTCGGCATCCAGCTTCTCGGCCGCCACTTCGACGAAACTGGCCTCCTGAGTGTAGCCCAAGCCATGGAGCAATCCATGAAAGCATAATCTGCTTCTGACATTCCCATAAAACGCAAGCCGGCCATCATGATGGTCGGCTTTTTTCCTTTAAGCCGGAAGAGAAGCGGCAGCTTCCTGCCTGATCATCAGCGGTACATACCGTTCACGCCTCCACATCGGCGTCAAATAACCTTCCTTCAAAGCCGTACAATACAATAACTTGGCAAATGCCACCGTAGGAATGAACGTCGAAAATTTCTGCAATGTACCGGCAGACATATACCACAGGGCGATCTGCGACACAAGAGGCACCAGAATAAACATCACGATATAATCCTCCTTCAGTCCCAGCAGGGCACGACAGGCTCGAAAACTGACGACCAGCATGGCGAGCATCAACAGAGAACAGAGAACAAGCCCCACATAACCGATACGGTTGATACATTCAATCGGCCCGCTATGCCATTGTCCGGCACGGGCAAACAATTCCAAATCACCGAATGAAATTTTACCGCGGTAAATCATTTCGGATTCATTCTTAACATCAGAAACCTTCAAACGGAAACCGTCCCCCCACATGCGATTTATAATATACCCCTCGCGGTCATCCCACGCCCAAGCCCACATTTCCTTGCGCCAATCGGCCGATTCTTCCGCCGACTCCTTGGCATCGCGAGTCACCTCCACAAAAGGCACAATAGCCAAAGATCGTTGAATACCAAAAGGCATCTCTTTCAAAACGCCCGCCGTACTCATGAAGAACAACACAAAACAGCCAGCTCCGGCAGCAAGGCATACTTCAATGAAGCGGCGGCGGATCAAAGAGATAAAACAGCAGACAACAGCCAAGCCAAGCAATTTTTCACGGAAACCCGATAACAAAATCCCGGCAACACCGCAAAGAAATAGCGGTAATCGCCAAACAGAAAGCATAATCTGGGTGAGATTGTATCGGCACAAAAGCCACATTGTTACGAAAGAACCGACCCCCACGAAACGCCCATACCGCTCAGTCTGCATATCCTCGCCATTTGCTGCACCGCCTGAATCGCTAGCTTCCAACTGCCCCAACATCAACCCGAGCAGCGTGAAGAAGATAATCACAACAAAGGCGTACCGCAGCAGCTTGCGAAGCTCTTCCATACTCGTCGGAATCATCGAGTATGTAATATAGGAAAGGAAACTGAAAATAAAAAGCACATACTCCTTCCCGCCGATGTATTCCGTATCCAGACCGCTGAACATGGCAATATCGGCCGGATTTCTGATATAAGCCTGCACCAGCAAGGCTAGAAGAACAACCATCAGCAAATCCATCAATGGCAGCCAATGCCATGTGAATTTGAATTTGCCCATCGCACCCAAGGCCAGCATGGACGGAAGGACAATCATCGTGGCGATCGCGTATTTCGGAAGAAACCCCAATCCCGGAATAGGAATGGCAATCACGGGAAACAGCAGCAACAGCCACCACACCTTCTTCCCCAACGCGACAATCGATGCCAGCACGGCAATACCGCCAAGCAGCATCAAAGGCGTTTCCTTGCCCTCGGACGCCGAGGAACCCAAAAGCAGAGCCAAAACAAGGATGCACAAGGCACCCATGACAATTTTGGCGGTTTGGGCAAACATGGCGAATCTAAAAAAGCAAGCCGGCAGAACCCGCATCGCGGATTCTGCCTCGTTGATGATGAATTACAGAGCAGACGGCAGTGTCTTGCCCAAATCCGATGCCTTGCGACCCTTGCCGTCTCCGGCGATGCGTTCCAGCAAAACATCCTTGTAGCTCATGCCACCGGGAATCAGCGGCAGCACGTGCACATCATACGGCACCATGACATCCAGCACATACGCTTCAGGAGAAGCAATCATGCGGGCTATGGCTGCGGCCAGATCTTCCTGCCTGGTGACCCGTTCGCACTTGATGCCGAATCCCGCACACAACGTGGGGAAATCGGGGTAAATAACTTCGGGCGTCTGATGGGTCGGGTCATAATCGTCATGAGCATCGGCAAGGAACGTCTGGGCACGATTGGAATCGTACTTCAAATCCTCCCACTGCACCACCATGCCAAGATGCTGATTATTCAACACAAGGCACTTGATCGGCATGCGCTCCACCTTGATCGTTGCCAGTTCCTGCACATTCATCAGGAAAGAACCGTCGCCGTCGATATTGACCACCAGCCGATCGGGATATGCCATCTGCACCCCCATGGCGGCAGGCAAACCGTACCCCATGGAACCAAGGCCGCCGGATGTAGCCAGCCTCCTCGGTTTGTCGAACTTGTAGAACTGCGCGGCAAACATCTGATGCTGCCCCACGCCCGTCGTAATAATCGGATCAAGCTCCGCCGTCTGGCGATACAGCTCTTCAATCACGGTCTGGGGGGCAATATAACCGTCGCGCTCTTCATAACTCAGGGGATACTGCTCCTTCCAATCCTCGATCTGGCGGAACCATTCGGCGCGACGGGAAACATCATAGCGTTCGCGCTTGCATCCCAGTGCTTTCAATTCGGCATTGAGCACCTGCAAGGCGTCCTTGACATTGGCACGAACCGGGTACTTGACCTTCTTGTTCTTGTTGATTTCCGAAGCGTCGATATCGACATGCACGATCGTCGCATCCGGACAGAATTTGCTGACGGCCCCCGTCACTCTGTCGTCGAAACGAGCTCCGAGCGCAATCACGAGATCGGCTTCATTCACGGTATTGTTCGCATACACGGCGCCATGCATACCCAGCCAGCGAACCGAAAGAGGATGAGTCTCCGGCATGGCTCCGATCCCCATCAGGGATGTCGCCACGGGAATCTGGGCCAGCTCGGCGAACTCGACAAGCTCATCGGAGGCTTCGGCGGAAATCACGCCGCCACCTGCATAAATGGCCGGGCGTTTGGCCGAAAGAATCAGCGGGACAAGAGCCTTCAGGCGGTCGGATGGACATTCCACATTCGGATCGTATCCCGGAAGATCCTTTTCGTCATCGAAATCCGGCACAAAAGAACCTTCCTGAAAATCCTTGGGAATATCGATCACGACAGGACCGGGACGCCCCGACTGCGCCAGATAAAAAGCTTCGTTGATCACACGGGGAATATCCTCCAGCTTCGTCACCAGATAGCTGTGCTTCACGATGGGAGCCGTCATTCCGAACACATCCGTCTCCTGAAATGCTCCTCGGCCGATCAGCGAGCTGACCACCTGTGCCGTAATGGCAACCATCGGAGTGGAATCCAGATAGGCATCGGCAATCGGCGTAATCATATTCGTCGCTCCCGGACCGGAAGTCGAAATGCACACCCCCACCTTGCCCGTCGCCCTGCCGTAACCCTCCGCGGCGAAACCGCCGCCCTGCTCGTGACGGGGCAGAATCGTCCGTATCCGGGACTCCTTGCTCAACGCCTGATGGATGGGCATGCTGGCTCCACCAGGATACGCAAAGACGACGTCGACACCCTGACGTACAAGACTTTCGACAAGGGCTTCCGCCCCGGTCATGGAGTGCTGAGTCAATGTGTCCTTATTCGAATCATTCGCTGTCATAGTATGTATCTTGATGAAGTTACGAAATTACACCCCGACCACAGAGTCGAGTATGCGGTGGCAGGGTAACAAAGAGAAAGAGTTTTGAAAAGGCTTTTCTACGTTCTAGCGTCAGAAAACACCCCTGCTATTTCCGGTCGGCAATACACTGACACACTCCCTTCTCCACACAAACGGCCATCGGCATTACCATAGAGACCTTATGAAGCATTTTTTCACGGGTCTCATTCTCGCTCTTCTGTCTTTACCCCCCCTTTTCGCACAGCATCAGACCCATACCCGAAAAACAGGAATCCTCTCTCCGACGGACAAAATCCACGCCTATTTCTTCCAGGAAAAAACGCATCGCCTCCAGGTCATCGACGAAACCGACTGCTCATCTCCGCAATACGGCTCCCTCTCCAAAGCCATGACCCGGCATAAGTGCCAGGCAGGTGTCAACGGCGGCTACTTCGGCGCGGACAAGGAAGGCACGCCTCTCGGCATGGTCGTGCAAAACGGCAAACAAATCCATCCCATCCAATCGGGAGCCTTCTCCGTCTCAGGGCTGGTGTACGACACCGGGAAAAAAATCCAGCTCGTCCGCAGCAAAGACTACCTTGCCCAAAAAGAAAAACCCATTATCGCCAACGCTCTGCAAGGAGGCCCCTTCCTCATCGAAAAAGGCCACATCGTATCGGGGCTCAACAACACGCGCCGCGCCTACCGCACCTTCATCGCCACGGACGGCAAAGGCAAATGGTGCATCGCCACCACCTCCGCCCTCACCTTGAAGGAACTGGCGGAATGGCTGCATGAAAACGGCACTCTGGGCAACTTCAACGTCCACATGGCGCTCAATCTCGACGGAGGCTCTTCATCATCCTACTGGGTGAAAACTCCGGACATCTACTACCCTTCCGTCAAAAGCGTACGCAATTACCTCGGCGTTGCGCCGAGATAGGTCTTTATCATCCTCTGTGCCTCAACCAGCGAAAGGCAAAATACAAAGATTGCCAGACAAACGGCAGTGCCAGCATGCACAAAGCCACCGTAATCACGATATGAGCACGGGAAGAAGTCGCCAAATGCACGAACAGCAGCACAATAGCCAACAGGCACCCTCCGGCTGCCGAGCCTGACAAAATCCAGGCCTGCTTCGACCGCGGTGTAATCTTCAGGGACACCAGATTGACGATCAGATACACGAAAAGAAACCCCATACTGGAAGCAGCCGTCAGCTCCGCCACCGTCAACACATTCACAAACACCAGCAACATGGTACACACAAACACGATCCCCCACATCCGCGCTCTTGGGGAAGTCGGTGCAAAACGGTTTGGCATCTCCTTCTGCTCAGCCATCAGTCCAGGCATCTCGGACACGGAAAAAACATCCGTACTCAAAGCCGACAAAGCGGAAACAATGGCACCCACGCACAAAAGAATAGCCCCGCCCGTACCCATGAACCGCTCCGCTACCGCAGAAATCAAATATGCGCTTTGCTCGGAAGCAAGAGACAGATCCGCATTACCCACCGTCGCCACCGCCATCAACACATAAAAAAGAAAAGCGACGGCCAGCGTCCCCATATATGCAATCGGAACCGTCCGTTTCGGATTGGCAAACGGTCTCTTCGACGAAGCAATCAACTCGAAGCCTTCATAGCTGATAAAAATCATCAAGCCGCCAGACACCACACTCCATGGCGTCCCCCAGTTTTCCAGAGCGAAATTGTGGCTATCCCATGTCGGAGCCAGAAAAGCGGCTACCATGAACACACCCATCACCGTCAGCTTGATAGCATTCAAACGAAGAGACAAACGGGGAATCGCCGACGCCTTGCTCAAATTCAAATAAGCCACCGCCACAATACCCAGGCAAGCAAACACCTGCGTCGCCAAATTCAACTCATTCCCCCGGAAATGGAGCAAGGAAGCCAAATACGCGCCAAATACCCCGGCAAACAAGGATGCTATACAAGCATAACAAACCACCAGCAGCAAATTCAAACAGGAAGACACATAGCCAGTACCGAAAGCAATTGTAAAAAATCCCACCGTACCGCCCCGCATCGGGTACAGAAGCGTCATACGGATATACCCGAATGCCGTCAGCACAGCCAGCACCACGCCCAAGGCATACGCCAACGGCGCGCCTCCCTGAGAACTGACAACGGCAGGCCCCATCGTCGCAAACACACCGCCTCCCACAATTGCTCCGATGCCGATGGAAAGCCCCGCTAAAACGCCGCATGGCTTTAGCTCTGCCTGCCCGGCAGAAGCCTTCGGCACATCTCCTTCGGAAGAAACATCGGAATTCTGTTCATCGTCCATACCTGCTTTTATCCCCCAATCGACTGCTGGAGGCAAGCAGATTTCCTATCTGTTTTTTACCGGCAAATACAGCAGATACAACAGTAGTGCCAAAGGCACCTGAATAGACAACAAATACCAAGGAGGCGCTCCCATATAATCCAGAATACTACCGGCAACGGGGGCTACTCGCGTAAAACCGTAATTGGTTCCCAGCCACCAATTCACCGGAACCATACATGCCAAATACGCAATCCCGATCAACTGAACACGCCACGGATCGCCACATCCGGCCCTCCATCCGAACACGATCGGCAAAGAAAGCGCCGCAACAAGAATCACGCCATGCGACAAAAAGAAGGCGAAATAACTGATCGAAGGAAAATCGCTCCCCAGAGTCGGAGTCACCAACCCTTGAACGCTCGCCGCCAACACTCCGAAATAGGCCAGAGCACACATCAAAGGACGGCGAAACCACAGCGCAAAAAAACAGGCCAGCTCCATCCATGCGCAAAAGTGCAACGGAAGGCATTCCTGCCATGATGAACAATCTCCTGAAATCGCCTTGGCAACAATACTCAGCACATAAGTACACAGGCACAGAATGCCAAGGCACCGCTCCGCAAACACCTTCCTGCCCCCGACCCAGGGGCGCACCCGAACCATATAGGCATATCCCAGCAAAGCAATGCTCGCCAGGGCGAAAACATGCGACCACGAACCGAGGATAAATGAAGAAGCTACCATGCGATTCGCCGTACAGGCACCGTTACCGTTCCACAGAACGTATGATAGACACCGTATTTCCCGGAGCCATCAGCAGCCCGAGCTCATTGCAATCCTCCACGGAAAGAAAATATCCTTTCTCATCAGGACGGCTATCGCGCGTATTGCCGACTATCAACGTGCCTGCCTTCAAATTCAACGTCTTGTTGGCCGCTGCATACGTCTGGGACTGATGGCTTACCGAAGCCCCGTCCAGACTGGCAGATTTGCTCAGAACGGATGTCTCCACATTCCCCGTCCCGCCGTCGCGCACAGCCAGCAGAGGATAGCTCGACACCAGCTTACCGCCATCCCATACCAGAATCTCCTTCATCGGAAGATTGATTTCCATCGTCAACTGCATCGGTCGCAGCAAAAGCTTCTGCCCGGCCTGCAACTTGTTCAAATCTATCGTCCCGTTCAGGTACAGCAGCATATCAATGCTCGTCTTCGTCTTTTGGGCAATCTTGAAATACGAATCTCCGCCTCTGACCGTATAGGGAACGACCGCGGGATTATCACGCGACAAATACTCACGGATATTGATCTGGGATACAATATACCGCGCCTCCTTGCCCGCAATACGCTTATCGTGCAAATACTCCTGCAGCAGGGCCGTTGCTTCCTGCAGCCGATTCTGCTTCACCAGCTCGCGGGCATGCACCAGCTGCTCCGGCCTCTTCGGCCAAAGCGAATAATTGACTTCAGCAGCGGACAACAAACCGCCCAGACCACACAAACTAAAGCAGGCCTTTGCGGCGAAAATCGAAAATATTGATTTCATGAGACTTTTGAACCATTTCAAGGGTAAACTTCAACAGGCATATCTCCCAATCGTCATCCACTCCTTCCAACACCACACGCAGAGCATTCCCGGAATGCAAGGCTTCATCCACCACCCGGCCCCGCACATCTGCCATATTCTCGTGCAGCAGCACCTCCTGCACATCCGACCGGCTGAACCGGAAACCGTATTGAAGCAGCATCTGCAACTTGGCGCCCCGGGCCTTCAACCAGTCGAAAAACTGCCTGCCATGAGCGCCGAATCCCTCCACTTCCAGATCGCGATAAGCCTCCGGCCTGATAATCTTCGGCCTCTGTGCTTCTACATGACCCGAACGCACGCGACACATCCCCACGGCATCCATGGGTTCGGACAAAAGGATAAAATCGAACCGGGTATCCCCGAAAGTATCGATACGCCGGGCAGGCTCGTAGAGAACATGAGTGTTCTCAAGAGCATACTCCATCTCTTCGTCGGGTATCGACGGCATAGTATCGCCAGAGGGTAAAAGGGCGGTTCCCTCATGAATTCAGAGAGGAACCGCCCGAAGACTTGATCTAGTGTTCAGCTATTACGCTTTGGCTTTCTCAATGTATGCGACAACATCAGCAACGGACTTGAGGCCTTCGGCTTCTTCGTCCGGCACTTCGATGCCGAATTTCTCTTCGAAAGTCATAACGAGTTCGACGGTGTCCAGAGAATCGGCGCCCAGATCATCAATAAACTTGGCATCTGTGGTCACTTTTTCGGGTTCAACGCCGAGCTGTTCGACGATGATGTCTTTCACTTGGGATTCAATGCTGTCAGACATAGTATTTGTATTTGAAGTGGCTTCATACTACCTTACGCCCCTAGCAAAGGCAACACATATTTCAATCACCTGAACATTTTTTGGGTCATGGCTGCAGGAACATCCCTACTACTCGTTTTCATCGGCGGAGGCATCGGAGCAAGCATGCGCTACCTGATGGAATTCGGCATCGTCCGCATCTTTCCATGGGATGACGGGCGCCCATGGAGCATACTCATGATCAACCTCTTCGGCTGCCTGCTCCTCGGATTGCTGGCCGGTTGGCTCGGCAGGCATCAGCAGGCGGCGCCATGGCTCTCTCCCCTACTCGTTACCGGCATCCTCGGAGGCTTCACCACCTTCTCCACCTTCGCCCTGCAGCTTGCCAAACTGTCGCTGATGGGCGAAAGCAAAACAGGGCTGCTCCTTGCACTGGCCTCCGTCCTAGGCGGTTACCTCCTCGCCGCCTCCGGTTATCTCGCTACACGCTGAATGTCAGCCTTGAACATTCAAATTAGCTACAAGTCGCATACCGTTTAGCGTAATATTGCCGTCCACAGCATCGATACGGGAAACGCCCTTTGCAATCAGCTCGGCATCACCTCCCGTCGCCACCACATACGGGCGCCCCGGCATCTCCTCTTCGATACGCACGAGAATCTCCTTCACCAAGCCCCGGTACCCGTAAATCGATCCGGCATGAATAGCCTGCTCCGTACTCTTCCCAATGGCGCAATCGGGTTCTCGAGGATCCACCGCAGGCAGAAGCGCCGTATTCCTCACCAGATAATCCCCCATTGATGCGAGACCGGGAGCAATCACACCTCCAAGGTAAAATCCGTCGTCGCTGACCACATCGAACGTCACCGCTGTTCCGAAATCGACAACCACGCTCGGTGCACCGTAATACGCCACTACACCCACTGCATTCGCCAAACGGTCCGCCCCAATCTGTTTCGGCAACGGATACCGGATTCCGATCCCCAGATTGGATTCGCAGCTCAGCACATGGAACGGACACGACAACCAATCGCATAAAACCTCCGCCACTCGAGGCACGACTGAACAAATCAGCGCAAAATCGTACTTCCACCCCTCCAAAGCCAAGGCAAGCCGCTCCCCGCACAACTCCCTCGTCGGAATCATGCAGCGCTTATCCAGCAAACCTTCCGGCGAAGAAAGGACGAACTTCGTCCTCGTATTGGAATTATCGATCAACAGATAAATCATACGTGAAAATCATCCAATTGTTGAACCAGTTCCGCAATGTGCGCAGCACCGCCCTTCATCCGCGCCTGATGCAAGCGCTGCTTCATCACGCTCCAGGCACTTCCGTCCTGATCCAGCAGGAATTGCAATGCACGACGCAGCTCGGCAGGAGTAGAAACAAACCGGCCGCCACCCAAACGGTGCAACAACTCCGTATTCCCTTCCTCCTGGCCCGGAACAAAATGATTCACCAGCACAGGCACCTCTGCAGCCAACGCCTCGTGCACACTGGCACCTCCAGCCTTACCGACCAGAACATGGTGTGATGCCAGCAACTGCGGCATACGATGCGTCCACCCCAAAATACGCACGCGATCCCTGCCCGCACGCAAAGCCGCACCATGCACGGCCCGGTACAACCGCCGCACCTTGTGCCCCAGCACAACCGTCACACGCACCTCAGGAGCAGCATCCAGCATGGCGACAAGCTCCTCTTCCACCAGAGAAGGCCTTCCCTGCGGCACATACAACACCTTGAACGCTTGCCCGGCACACCAGGACTTCGCCTCGTCCCCCGCATGCACCTTGGGAGACACGGGAAAATGCGTCACAACGACTCTATCGGGTGCAATCCCCTTCTCCTCCACCAGCAAACTCCTTGTGCCCTCATCGGAAACCGCAAACAACCGGGCATCCGACTCCAGCCATGTGCGGCTGATCGCCAAAGAATCCGTCACCACCGTCATATAGGGCACCCTGTGAACACCCTGGCGGAACAAGACATCCAACAGGTAAGGATACAACGGAAATGTACACACCACAGCATCAGGCTTCCACTCGTCAAGCATAACCCGGAGCCTCACAGCCACAGGCCCCAGACCGGGAGGCACACCGCCCGACCAGTCGGAAGTATCCGACAAATCGTACAGGCACCTCCAAAGCCACGGCACACGGGCCGTCATCCACAAATACAAACGCTTCGTCCACTTGAACACTTCCGGCAGCGCTTCGGCGCATACATCGCAAACCCTCACCTCAGCGCTCTCTTGCAAAACCTCGCCTACGGCCCGAGCCGCGCTATTGTGCCCGTCACCGTAACCGGCCGTCAATATGAGAACTCTCTTCATGAAACAATCAGGGCGCACAAACGAAAAAACCGCCCCTTCTCATGAAAAGCGGTTTGGGAAACCATATTACGGCAGCAGGGTCTTTGATCGCTGCTCCGTCACTTTCCTCTCCCGCACAAAAATCGTATCTCCCGGAAAAAGCTTGATATCTCTGTCGCGGGTACTGAAATAATCATACTCTTTAGTCACTCCGTTCCGGGTTACCAGAATATGTCGAGAACCGAAATCCGTAATATCGCCGCACTCGATCAAGGCCTCAATCAGAGTCAACTCGGCACGATACGGCAAATTCTTTTTACTGCCGACCGCGCCCGTCACATGAACGAACCGTTCGCCTGGAACTTCCTTGGAATCCACAACGACGGAAAAAACAGGTGTTGTATACACCTTTTCCTTCTGATACGCCGCCGTCAAAGCATCCTGAATCTGCCTTCCAGTCTTGCCCGCAAAAGCGATCGGAGCGGATAAATAGGGCATCCTCACCGTGCCTTTGTTATCAAGCTGGTACTTGCCGCTCACAACGGAGACATCGCTACCTGGCAAATTTTTAGCCTCGATATGAATAAAACCGCCGGGAATGGCGCGAGGCTCCACATCCTGTGCCCTGACGGAAAATGGCAGAACGCAGAACAGAACGCAACAAATAACTGCAAGGAACTGTTTCATACTGACAAGATGGCAAAGATTGCAGGCTTCTCGATTCCGCATATGGCACACAGACTACGGAAGCAATGTTTTCTCACGTCCTTCCGTAAATCCGCGCTCTTTCACAAAAATCACATCACCAGGAAAAAGTTTCACACCTCTGTCGCGCGTACTGAAATAGTCGTACTGCTTGGTCACGCCATTGCGGGTTACTAAAATATACCGCGATCCGAAATCGGTAATGTCACCACATTCGATCAAGGCCTCAATCAAAGTCAACTCCGGACGGTAGGGCAAATTCCTCTTACTGCCCACTGCCCCTGTCACGTGGACATAACGGACACCGACACCTTGGTGCTCAATACTATCGACTACAACCGAAAAAACGGGAGAAGTATAAATCTTTTCCTTCTTGTAAGCTTCCGTCAGCGCATTTTGGATCTGCCGGCCCGTCTTGCCGGAAAGACTGATCGTACCGGACAAATAGGGCATCTGTACAGTGCCTTTGCTGTCCAGCTGGTACTTGCCGCTGACAATGGTCGTATCGCTTCCCGGAAGATTTTTCGCTTCGATCGTGACGAAACCGTTAGGTACGGCACGAGGTTCCACATCCTGAGCCTTGGCGGAAAACGACAACGAACAGAACACAACACAACAGATAATTTGCAACAAATGTTTCATGATGGTATATGGATTGTTTTCAGATTAATAGAGATCGTCCCCGGGCTGATCCGTCGATTCCGTTTTTTTCGCAACCTCGGAACGCTTCGAAGAACGGGAAGTAACGGGTAAAGGATTGAGAGCAGCCGAAGGTTCGACGCCCTCCGTGGGTGAATAGTACGAATAATATGTCGTGTAATATTGATACTGCGTATCACCGGAAATATCGACATTATTCATCACAACCCCCATCAAGTGGCCACCGGCATTCTCGATCACCATCTTCTCACGCACCAAAGCCTTCATCGGCAACTTGCGAGGCTGTACCACCATGATTGTCGCATCGGCTTTGCTGACAATCAGGGATGCATCGCTGACGCCAAGCACGGGAGGACTGTCAATCAGAACAATATCGAAGCGGCGGCGCACTTCATCCAGCAATTCGCGCATGCGATACGAATTCAAAACGCCGGAAGCATCGGAAGGAGTCGGGCCTGCAGGCAGAATATACAAATTGTCCACATGCGTCTGCAAGATCACATCCTGCAGAGCCAGGTCACTCGTCAGGAAATTGGACAAACCGTATTCGCATTCCACATCGTTGTATTCGGCCAGCTTCGAGCGGCGAAGGTCGGCATCGATCATCAACGTACTGAAACCACCCTGCGCAAATACATAAGCCAAATTGCACAAGGTCGTCGTCTTGCCTTCACCTGCATTGCCGGACACCAAAGCAAGAGTCACCACATTAGTATCCTTGCGCTTCAGTTCGATATTCGTACGGAGAATACGGTAAGCTTCCGCATCGGGGCTGCTTCCGTTCATCAAATGCAGCAAACCGATATCCTGCGGAATCACACCAAGCACGGGCAGATTGAGATTGCGCTCCACATCTTCCAGCGTCTTGACAGACGTATCCATATAATTGAGAAGGAACGCTACGCCGATACCGAATACGACGCCGACCACAGCACCGAGGATCAGGTTCATCTTGACGTTCGGTGAGCTTGGCACTTTCGCCTCGCGCGCCTGTGTATGAATCTGGATAATCGGACGGCTTGCACGGCGATTCATCGTCTGATTGATATACTCGTTCTCCAGATCTTCATAACGGCTTTTCTCCGTTCGGTAATCGCGAATAGCCGACATCACCAGAATATCGGACTGCGTCTTGTTTCTGACGATTTCCGTGACCTCATCAAAAGCCCTTTTGATACTCTTGCGGCCTTCTTCCTTCAACGACAACGTCTGTTCCAAAGCATCCTTCAGTCCGACAAGTCCTTCCGTCAGTTTTTGCTTTGTGTTCTCGTGTTCCTGTACCATGGACAGCAAAGCCGGATGCTTTTCGCCATAGCCGTCCATGTGCATTTTACTCAGAGTAGATTCTTCCGTCTGGGAGCGCGTATACAACTCACGCACAGATAAACTGCCCGGAGTCGTCTCCGCCAAAAGATCCGTTTGCCTCACATAATCCATCAACTCCGAATCTTTCAACGACTTCAACTTGTTGATGTGCGTTTTCAGCTGCGTGATCTCATCATCCAACGCGGAAAGTTTGTTACGGCGCTCGGTCAGTACAGCCTCTTCATTATTGACAGTGGTAGGAATCGTATTGCCAGTATCACTCAAAAGACCGATATAATCGCTAGTCGTCATATACTTGCGCAACGTATCAGTCTTGGCAAGAAGTTCATTTTCACGGCGAGTCAATTCCTCTTGAATTGTGGCAATCGCCTTATCCAGCACCTCGTTTTCCTGCGCCTCGCGTCCTTCCTTGTAGCATTCGGTGACGGCATCGCAAATAAGCTTAACCAATGCCGGATCGGATCCGACCACCTTGACATCCACCAAGTCCTTGCCACGCACTGGCATCACTTGAATCATCCCTCGCAGAATAGAGGCGGCCGTCGCATCATCAGTCTGCCATTGCTGGGCCAGATTCAGCTTTTTGGAAACAGCCATCAGATTCATATCCGACACCAGAATTTCGAATTGCGTAGGAATATAATTTTCCGACGCATTATTCTGAAGCACCCTTTCCGCGCCTCTGCTCAGGGAAACAATGGCTCCCGGTTTTTTGATTTCAAAATTGATGACGCTCGTATAACTGGGAGGCATCAAATAGGTCGCTACGGCAGCGGCAACAAACACAAGTACAAAAACAAGCACCGCTTCTTTCCATCTATTGCGAAGAATCTGAAGGTAATCGCCTGCATGTAAGGAAGCTTCTGACTTTTGGTTTATTGCGGGAGAGGACATATATAAAGAGAATATTCAGTAAAAAGGGATGCCGCCGGAAACCTTCCCCAAGGTCCGGCAGCTACAATGATAAAATTTAGAACGTATAAGTTGTGTTGATGGAATATACGTTACGAGTATAAGGGGTGGAAAAACCGCCAAGATCGGCATTCGTGTAAGCGTAGCCAACAGCTACGGACCAAGATCTGTCCAACCTCCACGACAGCCCCACATTGAAATTGTAAGTCGTTTCCTTGTGATCACCCAAGCCGGCCTCACCATCCGAATAATCACTGAACATTGCAGAAGCTCCGTAATTCAACGAAAGGACATGAGTCAATTTTTGAGTGCAGTTAACACCCAAACGCCATGTGCTATTGGAACCGTAATTGCGGCCATCATAATATGTGCCTACGCTTTCATTATTGTAGGAAACATAACAACTGATGGACATACTGTCCGTCACTACCCGGTTATATCCACCGGACAGCGTAGGATATACCTTGGTACCGGCTCCTTGCTGAATCTTTATCTGAGTACCGACATTCATCGACACATTGGACCTAGGAGACAGCGCGTGCTGTATACCCACTGTCGTATAAATATTCTGGCTGTTATAGCCCTCCTGTCGCAACACGAATTGTCCGCTGGCATTGGCCAAATAGGAAGTGCGTTCTGAAGCCTTGAAAGACAAACTTTCCCCAATATTCACATATTCGCGATTGTCATCCTGATACTCGCTTTCGGAATACAGAATACCGCTATAGCTGACATTCGTATTCAAGGCCCAACGGGGATCCAAACTCTTGCCTACCGTATGGGATGTATTGAAAGTAAACGTATTTCCCTGGCGCCTGGAAGCGGAAATGCCATCCGCATAGTTGGGGTCAGGCGTATAGGCCACAGAATTGTGCATCGTGTACCGCAATGTCGAATCGAACGCATGCGTCAATTGCATCGACAAGCTGGAATTGCCGATAACCTGATCCGTACGCCCGTGCATATTGCGCGTATACACGTCACCCCCCAACAGGGCATTGTAACTCAACTGTGTCCGCGCATCCTGATTCGAGTAGGAAGAACCCAGCGAGAATCCTACATAGGAAGAACTTTCATGAACCGGATTGCTCTTCGCCACAGCATTGACATTATCGTCATAACCAGCCGATAAGGTAAACGACCATTTCAGGGGAGACGATTCCAGCAATCCGACAGACGGAGTCACATCGTACAAGGAAGATGCTTGGACATTAGCACTAACCGCACCAATTCCAAGCATCATCAAAAAAAACGTATTTTTCATAAAGGCCTAGCCGTACAAACGAATCAAGGTCAACATGGGCTTATTGAACACTCACATCCGGCGAGGGAGGGGGCACCACAACCGGCCCATCGCAACCGCCGCCGTTAGGGCCATTGCCAGCCTTCACATTATCCTTGGAAAGTAAAGAACGAAACGGAACAGCCGAAGCTTCCTGCGTCTCACCCGAAGTCGCCAGCGGACTGTCAGCAGCCTTGGTCACGACGTACGTCGCAATATCCTTCACCAGAAGCTTCGCTTCATCCGTATTACCCAAAACCGATTGCACCTCCTTGGATACAGGTTCCAAGACACGATATGGCGTCTCATGCGCCATAACGGCAGCAATCGCAACTTCCTTCACAGTCGGCAAATTCTTCTTGGCGTCGAAACTCGTCAGAGCAGCGCGAACAATGTCAGTCACCGCTTCCGGCGACTTCTGCACAGCATCACGTACAATGACAACCATTTTCCCGGAATCGGCCTTCTCATTCTTGATCTGGGCAGCAACACCGGAAGCAACCTGTTGCTTTTGTTCAGCAGTAATGGCGCCGGCAACACACACACAGGACAAAGCCGCAGCCATAACTCCCAACTTCTTAAAAACGCACGTTTTCATCATTAGCGCACTTGGGTAAAATTCAAAATAGAAAGAGTGGAGCGGGTAACGGGAATCGAACCCGTGTGATCAGCTTGGAAGGCTGGAGCTTTACCATTAAGCTATACCCGCTTGACGTTTGCATTTTAGCAGACCTCCGCACCTTGGCAAGCATTTTTTCTAGCAGCATGATTTTTTTCTTTTTGCTTGACCGCCTCCCAGCCGTGGAGTAGGGTTCTTCCATCTCCACACGCGGGTGTCGTTCAATGGTAGGACGCGAGCTTCCCAAGCTTGAGACGTGGGTTCGATTCCCATCACCCGTACCAATTTTCTGCAGCGCGGCAGTAACTGTTTGCACCTTGCCGACAACAGCACACACATTCATTTCCCATTGTCGGACAGGGATTTTTCAACAAACTTGTACCCTTCGCCTCACTTGTCTTTCACAACATGGCAAACTCTGAGATTGTGTCGTTTCACGCATCGTGCCATGCTAAAAACAAGCAACAAAAAACAATCGATTCATTTTCAAGGATTTTGATCATAAAATAACCCAACAAGGCAGCACACTTCATCAAGGCTGGTCCGAGCCGCAGCCAAAAACATCACCCGGCTTCCATCGCCCCACGACTTCCTTCGCCATACACCCATTCCAGACAGTTTTTGAACGTAAAACCTGCTCCGAGCCACAAAGAACCTGAACGAGCCGTTTTCCATCATCGCCATGAACCAAAAGACTCTCCTGACCGATATTCCCGACTCCATACGACAAGGTGCCACACAAGAAGAATGGGAAGACTATACATGGCAGCTCAGGCACAGCTTCAACTCGATCCCCAAGCTGGAAGCGGCCCTCCGCCTCAGCACCGAAGAACGAAACGCCCTGCTCCATGCCGCCGAGAGGCTGGCCGTCAGCATCACCCCCTATTTCCTGAGCCTGATCGATCCCGACAATCCATGCGACCCGTTGCGGAGGCAAGTCATCCCGCACATGGATGAAACCATTGTCGGGGAAGAAGAAATGGCCGATCCTTGCGGCGAAGACGATCGCATGGTAGCCCCCGGCCTCGTCCACCGTTACCCGGACCGCGTTCTCCTGCTGGCCACAGACCGCTGCGCCTCCTATTGCCGCCACTGCACACGCTCTCGTGTCGTCTCCGGCGTCACGGATCATAAACTGCGCACCAACTGGGATGCCGCCTTCGACTATATCCGCCGCCATACAGAAATCCGCGATGTGCTCCTTTCCGGCGGAGACCCCCTTCTCCTCCCCGACTCCCGGCTGGATTCCATCCTCTCCGAACTCCGCAGCATTCCTCATATCGAATTCCTGCGCATTGGCTCGCGCATTCCGATCTTCCTCCCGCAGCGCATCACGGACTCCCTCTGCGCCACTCTGCGCAAACACGCACCCCTGTTCCTCTCCGTCCACGTCAACCATCCCAGCGAACTCACAGGCGAAGCCGAAGAAGCGCTCGTCCGGCTGGCAGACCATGGCATCCCGCTCGGCAGCCAGACTGTCCTCCTCAAGGGCATCAACGACGACATCGCCATCCAGCGTCCCCTGTACCACCGGCTGCTGCAATGCCGCGTCCGGCCCTACTACCTTTACCAGTGCGATCTGATCGAAGGCTCCCGCCATTTCCGCACCACCCTGCAGACGGGAATCGACATCATTTCAGCACTCCGCGGCCACACTTCCGGCTACGCCATCCCGCAGTACGTCGTGGACGCACCGGGCGGCGGCGGCAAAATCCCCGTCAACCCGGATTACATCGTCGAACAAACGGACGACCACGTCACGCTGCGCAATTATGCAGGCCAGCTTTATACCTACCCCCTCTTTTCATGACCCGGCATTTTTTTATTGCAGGCAGCAGATGAATGTGATGCAATAACCGCCGTTCACTTATGATTGCCACACGGGAAGATCTGCTCCAATGGAAGCTCCGTGCCGGTCGCCAAGCCCCTGCTCGAGTTGTTCTGGACTTGGAAGCAGACAGCCTGCACAGGTATCAGGAAAAAATTTGCCTCATCCAGTATGCGGATGAAGAAGGCGTATGCCTACTCGACCCCCTCGCCATGGAAGACATGCGGGCCTTTACGACCTGGCTGTCGGAATCTGACATTTGGATGCACGGCGCCGATTACGACATGAGCCTCATGTTGAACGGATTCAACACCCTGCCCCACCTCATTCTGGACACGCAGATCGCCGCCCGCCTGCTCGGCTTTCGCCAATTCGGCCTTGCCGCTCTCGTCGAACACTTCTACGGCATCCAGCTCAGCAAAACAAACCAGAAGGCGGACTGGGGCAAACGGCCCATCTCGCAGGCCATGCTCGAATACGCGCAATCGGACGTCCAGTACATGCTCGACATGGCGGACAAACTCTGCGCCGAATTGCGCAGCAAAGGCCGCTACGAATGGTTCCTAGAAACCTGCCGCCACAACATGGAACGCGCCCGCGAACGCATGGCGGAAGAATCGCCAGACTCATGGCGCATCCGCGGCTGCGGCCGCCTGCAACGGCGAGGACTGGCCGCGCTCAAAACCCTCTGGACATGGCGCGACAGGGAAGCCCAGTCATGGGACAAACCCTCGTTCATGGTCTGCTCGAACGACGACCTCCTGCGCTGGAGCACCGCCCTGCAGGAAGGCAACAGCATCACACCGCACAGCCGCTTCCACACCCATCGCGCCGCCCGCTTCCTGAAAGCTGTCGAGACCTTCCACGGCATGGATGAAAACGATTATCCCTGCCGCATCAGCCGGCCCCGGCCCGCCTACGACGACCAATTCGAAACCCGGCTGGAAAACTGGATTCAACGCCGCAACGAGGCGGCTGAAAAGCTCGATCTCGACCCATCCTTCGTCGCACCGCGGGCCATCATGGAATCCATCGCAACCAATGAAGAAACGGGATTCACCCATCTCCTGAACTGGCAAAGGGAAGTCATGGGCATCCATTGACGCATGAACGACACCAACACGCCTCTCCTCTCAGTCGAACATCTCCGCTTCATCCATCCTTCGGGCCGTGGCAAGCTGGATGATTTGACATTCGACATCGCCCGGGGAGACTTCGTTCTCGTCACCGGACCGTCCGGCAGCGGCAAATCCACGCTGCTCCGCCTCCTCTCCGGACTCGATGCCCCGCAATCCGGCAGCATCCGCCTGCTCGGCACGGAACTGTCCGACACCCCGCCAGCCACACTCAGGCACCGCCTCGGCTTCGTCATGCAAACCCCGATACTGGACGACAACCTCTCCATCCGGAACAATCTCCTTCTCCCCTTCACCTTCCGCGCCAACAAAACACTCTCCCGGCCGGACGACTCCACTCTTGCCGCCGCCATGCAGCGCCTCGGCCTGCAAGACATCCCTCTGGATGAAACCGCCTCCCGCCTCAGCACAGGACAAAAGCAACGCCTGACCCTCATACGCGCCGTCCTGCTCCAGCCCGACCTCCTCCTGCTCGACGAACCCACCAGCGCCCTTGACCCCGCCAACACTGGAGAAGTCGAGAAATACCTCGAAGCCCTGGCCGATGCCGGCACGGGCATCATCTGCATCACGCATCAGGCCTACCGCCCGTCACGCCCCTACCGCACGCTGTATCTGGACAACGGCCGCGCCACCTGGGCTTCCCCCTCCGCGTCATGAACAACACCTCCTACATGGAAATCGGCCTCGTCCCCCTCTTCCTCAGTGTCGGTTTCGTCCTGCTCTCCTGCACCCTCTCCTTCATCCGCGGCCTCGGCCTCGAGAAGAGCCTGCTGCTCGCCACCGCACGCACCTTCATCCAGCTCTTCGCCGTCGGCTACATCCTGCAGTTCCTCTTCCAATCAGGGCAATGGTACTGGGTCGCCGCCTTCTTCATCGCCTCCATCCTCACCGCCACCCAGATCGTCAGGGGCAATGTCGGCAAGCAATCCACCTCCTACCTCCTCCCCTCATTCGCCTCCATCCTGCTCACCAGCTTCTTCATCCTCACCGTCGTCACCGGAGGCATCATCGAAGTCAACCCCTGGTGGGATGCCCGCTTCTTCATCCCCATCGGGGGCATGATCATCAGCAACACCATGAACGCCCTCGGCATCTCGCTCGGCTACTACTTCAAGCAAATGGAAGCGCGGCGGGGAGAAGTCGAAATGCGCCTCCTCCTCGGAGCCTCGCCCGCCGAAGCCAGCCAGCCCATCGTCCGCGAAGCCCTCGTACTGGGCATGCGCCCCTCCATCAACACCATGATGAGCGTCGGCATCGTCGCCCTTCCCGGCATGATGACGGGGCAAATCCTCGCGGGAGCCGACCCCGTGCAGGCCATCCGCTACCAGATCGTCGTCCTGCTCATGATCTCCACGGCCACCGCGCTCGGCTCCTTCCTCTGCCTCGAATGGATACGCCGCCGCCGATTCACCCGGCAGGGAACCCTCCGTTCCTGATCCGCCGCACGAAAAAAATCCGCTTCGCGCATTTTTTTCTCTCTCGAAAGACATTATACTTGACTCCGCAACAAAAAAACGGTAGTTTCTTCGCCCGATTCCCGAACGAATTATCAAACTTTATCATCATGCGTTCAGTTACTGTAAGAAAAGGAGAACCTATCGACCGCGCACTCAAGCGCCTCAAGACAAAACTCGACACGGAAGGCATTCTTGACGAAATGCGCCGTCGCCGTGCTTTTGAAACACCCATGGACGAACGCCGCCGCAAGGCTCGCTCCGCTTCCAAGCGCAACAAAGTCAAGTGGCGCTTCACGAACAAGGAAGAAATTCCCGCCGAAGCGATCACTCCCGCCCCTGAAGCCTAAACCTCCTGGTTCGGGAAATCGAAAATCTTGAAAAAAGGGGCAAGCTCCATGCGAGTTTGCCCCCTTTCATTTCCACCCATGAACACCTCCCTGTCTCAGCAACTCTTCACCCGCGGCAAGGCCGTCATCCCCGGAGGGGTCAACTCCCCCGTCCGCGCCTTCAAACTCGTCGATGGCACCCCCTTCTTCGTCCGCTCCGCCAAGGGAGCCCACCTGCGCGATGAAGACGGCAACGACTACATCGACTACATCGGCACATGGGGCCCCGCCATCCTCGGCCATGCGCCGGACAAAATCATCGCCGCCGTAGGAGACGCCATCACGCGGGGACTGGGATACGGCACACCCACCGCCGTTGAAGTGGACATGGCGGAAACCATCGTCCGCTGGATACCCTCCATCGACAAAGTCCGCATGACCAGCAGCGGCACGGAAGCCACCATGTCCGCCATCCGGCTGGCTCGCGGCTACACGGGCCGGAAATACATCATCAAATTCGAAGGCTGTTACCACGGCCATGTCGACTCCCTCCTCGTCTCCGCCGGATCCGGAGCCCTCACCTGCGGCAAGCCGGACAGCGCAGGCGTACCCGATGCCTTCGCCGCCCTCACCATCGCCCTGCCCTACAACGACAAGGAAGCCGTCCGGCAGGCATTCGCCGCGCACGGCAGCGACATAGCCGCCATCATCCTCGAACCCTACCCGGCCAATGCCGGCCTATACTTCCCGAAGGACAACTTCCTCGAATACCTGCGCGACATCACCGCACGCCACGGCGCCCTCCTCATCTTCGACGAAGTCATGACCGGCTTCCGCCTCGGCAAAGACGGCGTACAGGGCATCCACGGCATCACGCCGGACATCACCTGCCTCGGCAAAGTCATCGGCGGAGGCCTCCCCGTCGGAGCCTTCGGCGGCCGGGCGGACATCATGGACTGCGTCTCCCCCCTCGGTCCCGTCTACCAGGCAGGCACCCTCTCCGGCAACCCCATCGCCATGACAGCGGGCCTCACTCAACTGCGCGAACTGGAAAACACCGATGCCTACTCCCGGCTGGAAAACCTCGGCGCACGCCTCGAAGAAGGCATCCGCAAAGCTCTTGCGGACACGGGCAACCCCTTCACCTTCCACCGCACCGGATCCATGTTCTGCCTCTTCTTCACCGCAAAAGAAGTCAACAACCTGCAGGATGCCATGACCGCCTCACTGGAGCAATACCGCCCCTTCTTCCGCTCCCTGCTGGAACAAGGAGTTTACTTTGCCCCCTCGCCGTACGAAACGGGGTTCATCTCCGCCGCCCACACGGAAAGCGACATCGATCACACGGTCGCAGCCGTTGCACGAGCCCTGAAATCAATCGGCTGATTTGCAATTTTCTAATCTATCCTCAAATTTAGTCTTGCATTCCATCGGAAAAAAGTGCATCCTCGGCGACCGCATTTGCAAGATAGTCCCAAGCAGACTTACAAATTTAACACTATGAGAAAGTACGAAGCACTGATCGTCCTCAACATGAAGGGCGTTACCTCCATGGACGACCTTATCCAATCCGTTGCCGACCAGCTGAAGGAAGAAGGCGCCCAGATCACCGAAATCAAGAACATCGGACGTCGCGAATTCGCTTACGAATCCAACCACATCAAGGCTGGCCAATACGTTCTCTACACCTTCAATGCCGAACCCTCCGTCATCCGCGCAGCACGCGAACGCCTCGCCATCGACGAACAGGTTCACTACCAGTACTACAGGTCCTGCTAAGGCAATAGGCGGTACATTCTTTCCATAAGAAACGCGGCTTCCGACAAGGCAGCCGCGTTTTTTCCGTACCCCTGCCGCTCCGCAATGCGACGGCCTCGCCCCAACTTCTACACCTCAAAACCGAACGACTCCAACACACCCGGCACGCCGTCCGCAAACGACGGATACAAAGGCTGCCAGCCCAAAGCCATCAGCAACGCACTCGACACCCGCTGGTTCGTACCGCCGCGGCGGGAAAAACAACCATCGTCCGCAGGAATATCCAGCCCCGTCAATTCCGACAGGTAACCGTACACATCGGCCTTCACCATCGGCACAGCATCCGCCACATTATAGCATTGGTGCCGGCAATCCGACACAGCCAGCAGGGCCAAAGCCGCCACAGCATCGTCCCGGTGCACATAATTCAGCCAGCGATCGCCCGCGCCGTGTACACAGCCCGATCCATCCAAAAACCTCCTCAGCAGCACGGAGCGGCCCGGACCATACAAAGGCGCCAGCCGGGCCACAATACCGCCGGACTGCCTCAGCAGGCGTTCCGCCTCCAGCAAAACGCGCCCTTGGCCATGCAACGGTTCGCAGGCATGCGCCTCCGTCGCCCAACTGCCATCCAGAATCCCATACAGAGACGTACTGGAACACAAAATGCGGCGCGCACCCGGAAACAGCTCGTTCACAACCTCCACCGCACGCACATACAAACGGCGGTAATCGTCACAATCTCCGCCGGACGTACTCATGCACAGAAAAACCGTATCGGGTTCTCCCAGTTCGGCAGCCTTCGCTGCCATCACATCGCCGCGCGTCACATCGGCCACCACATCGGCACGATCCGCCACCATATCGAACCTCCGCGACTCCACTCCCTCGCGCAGCCAATACTCGTGCAACGCGGCACCAAGGTAGCCTCCGCCCAAAATCCAGACGGACCGGGGATGATGCTCAGCGACCATGTTGCCAGACCAGTTCCGCAAGTTCCAAATCCCCGGGAAGCGTAATCTTGAAATTGATACCCCCGGCCACAAGCTTCGTCGCCACCCCCAGAGTCTCCATCGCGGAAACCTCATCCGTCACCGTCAACCCCTGCTCGCCCACCCTCCGGTAAGCCTCGGACAAAAGACGCACATCAAAAATCTGCGGCGTCTCCATCGCCCAAAGCCCATTCCTGTCCACAGCTTCCGGCATACTGAAACCGTCCGCAGTCGCCCGCTTGAGCGTATCCGCCACCGGATGGGCGCATGCAGCGGCTCCGGACTCCTGCGCGGCCCGGAAACAGCGCATCACATCCTCAGGGCGCACCAGCGGGCGAGCCGCATCATGCACCGCCACCCACGTCGCATCACCGGACAAGGCAGCCAACCCGGCCGCCACGGAATCCTGCCGCTCGACCCCTCCATCCACCCTGCAGACCGGCACGCGGAAACTCTCCCGGTGCAAACCGAGCAGCTCCCACCGGTCGAGCGGGCACACCACCACCATCTCTCCGATACAGGACGCCCCAAGCAAAGCATCGATACTCCGCTTGAGCACAGGCTCGCCGCCGAGCGAAGCGGCGAGCTTATCGAAACCGGCGCGCCGCGATGAACCGGCGGCCACAATCAGAGCAGCAACGTGAGGCATGAATAAAACCCAATCAGGCCAGGCGCGCACCCACGAGCTGCGCCAGCAGTTTACCGGGAGCACGGCCATCGGTACGCTCCTGCATGGCCTTCATCACGCGCCCCATATCCTTCTTGCCGGAAGCCCCCGTCTCGGCGACCACCTGCTCCAACACGGCCTTCACCTCCTCCTCCGACATCTCGGCAGGCAGAAAGGCGGAAAGCACCTTGATCTCGGCTTCCTCCTTGGAACTCAAATCTTCACGATTGGCAGCGCGATACTGCTCCGCCGCATCCACACGCTGCTTGATCTGCTTGCGAACCACGGCAACCGTCTCATTCTCATCCAGCTCGGCATGCAGATTACCCTTCGCAATACTGGCATTCGTGAGAGCCGTCTTCAAAGCGCGCAAGGCATTCAAAGCCACCGTATCCTTCGCACGCATGGCTGTCTTCATCTCTTCTACAAGAGTATCGGAAATCGCATTCATCGCCATTCATTAAAACAGGAGCCCTCCTTCACAGCAAGAAGAAACCCGGTCATCGCCGGAAGGCGATACATGCCTCTCCGCATCTCATCCCATCCTCCGAACCGCCGGCCGTCATGCACGGTTCATTCAGGCAGCAGCCACATGAATTCTTGACTCCCCCGGGCAAAAAAGGTATAAACATCCTATGAGTACGAATTTCAGTTGGGAAATGCGCCCGACTGTTGGTGGAATCGACTTTGGTCCCGAACTGAACACTCTACTGCCCCCACTCGTTCGCAAACTGCTGGCACAACGGGGCATCACCGGAAAGGAACAGGCCGAAAAATTCCTCTATCCGCGCCTTGCGGACCTGGGCGACCCATTCTCCCTCGCGGAAATGGACAAGGCCGTCGCGCGCATCTTCGACGCCATCGACAACCGGCAGGAAATCTGCATCTACGGCGACTACGACGTCGACGGCGTAGGCTCCGTCACCCTCCTCCGCGCCATCCTCCGCGCGTATGGCGCAGCGCCCCGCTTCTTCATCCCCATCCGCACGCAGGAAGGCTACGGACTCAGCGAAGCGGGCATTGCCCGCTGCATGCGCGAAGGCCCCCTGCCGAACCTCCTCATCACCGTAGACTGCGGCACATCCTCCGTCGAAGAAGTTGCCGCACTTCAGGCCATGGGAATCGACGTCATCATACTCGACCACCACGAAGCAGGCCCTCTCGGCAGGCCGGACGCCGTCGCCGTCATCAACGCCAAACTCGAAACCGAAAGCCCGCTCACCTACCTGTGCAGCGCCGGAGTCGTCTTCAAACTGGCACACGCACTCCTCAAGGAACGCAAAGTGCCCGGCTTCGACCTCAAACACTATCTGGACATCGTCGCCATCGCCACCGTGGCGGACATCGTTCCCCTCGTCGCGGAAAACCGCCTCCTCACCCGCTACGGACTCAAAGTCCTCGGCGAAGGAAGAAACATCGGCCTCCTCGCCCTGAACGAAGTCGCAGGCATGAACCGCTCGCCCAGCGCCTCCCACGTCAGCTTCCGCATCGGCCCGCGCATCAATGCCGCCGGACGCATGGACTCTCCGCTCGACGCCGTCGAACTCCTCATCACGCAGGATTCGATTCGCGCCCGCGCTCTCGCCCAGCGCCTCGACTCCCACAACAAGGCGCGCCAGGCGGAAGAAGAAAAAATTCGCATGGAAGCCATCGACATGCTCCACCGGCATTTCGACCCGGCCAACGACCACGTCATCGTCCTCGGCTCCCCTACATGGCACCCGGGCGTCGTCGGCATCGTCGCCTCCCTGCTCATGCGCCGCTATCACAAACCCACCTTCATCATCTCCATCGATGAAAACGGCCTCGGCAAAGGCTCGGGCCGCTCCATCCCCGGCGTCTCCCTCGTACAGGCAATCCACCACTGCGCCGAACACCTCGAATCCGGCGGCGGACACGACATGGCGGCAGGCCTCGTCATCCGCGAAGAAAAACTCGACGCCTTCCGCAAAGCCTTCAACGCCTTCGTCCGGGAAACCACCTCGGAAAAACAGCGCAAACCCATCCTCCACATCGATGCCGAAGTCACCTTCCCGGAACTGACTCTCGACCTGCTCGACAGCTACGAACTCCTCGAACCCTTCGGCAACACCAACCCACAGCCCGTCTTCATGTCCCGCAACATCGCGCTCACGGACGTGCCGAAACGGCTTCAAGGCAACCACCTGCGACTCTTCCTCAAACAGGGAGTCTCCGAACACGACGCCATCTACTTCAACGGCGGCGAAATGCGCCTCCCCGATCCCCCCTGGGACATCGCCTTCACCATCACGCGCAACGTCTGGCGCGGACGATCCTCCCTCTCCATCTCCATTCAGGACATCCGCTCTTCCGAACCCTGAAAAACGCAACGCGCAAACAAAGCCCCGTCAGGCCGTCATATCCACCAACAGCGACACATCGCCGAGATCAATAATATCCCCACGCGACAAATGGCGGGGAGCATCTTCCGGAGTCAGGGCTACACCGTTGACGGACAAACCGTTCTTGGAACCGAGATCCTGGATCGTCAGCCCCTGAGCCGAATAAAACAACTTCGCATGCTGACGCGAAACGCCGGAATCCGGCACACGGATCAGGCACACGGCCGAATCGCGCCCGATAATCGCTCCCTGAGACACGGCAATCTGCGACAAAGCCGTCACCGACTCCCAGTTCTGCCCGTCCAGCAACATGCCGGAAAGCTTCAAATGCCCCGTCACCGAACGCAAATCGTCAGCGCGCGGCGGCAGCATCGGAATCTCCTGCGTCGCCGTCATGGCGGAAGGCAACCCCTTGCCGAGCTTCCACTTCGTACGCAAATAATCGCGCTTGGCCAGCGGCCGCAGATAAATTGGATCATTGGATGCGGAATTGGTCGTCTCCGCACGCTTCCCGACCGGAACCTTCAACCGCGTCTGAGCCTCCGGGCCTGTCGTATTCCGGCTGCCGAGACTGCGCCGCAGCTCCTCCACCTCATTCCGGAAAGCCATAACCGCCGCCTCAAGCCGCTCCGCCTGCTTCGTCAGCAGCATACACCGCGCCTTCACGGAATCTTCTTCCGTCAGCGCAGTCGTAAGCGAATGAGTAATGGATGTCGTGGAACCCATAGAGGAGAGATAAGCGAATTGTAGGAATTTGGACACATACTTCAACCATAAAGTTGAAAAAAGGACGAAAAAAATACGTGGAAGCCGCAGAAAACCTTTCGTGGCACCCGAGAAAAGAACCTTCCAAGGCGACTTTAGACTTGCAGTCCCCCTCCTTCTCCTGTTAAATGTCTCCGCACAAATTTGCTCACAAAGAGCGCGCCTGGAAATATGAAGACGAGCACCATTCTTTCCGTCCCCGATGCTACAGCGGCACTGGACTACATGTCGAACAAGGTTGATAATCTGAGCGAAACGATGATGCTCAACATGGGTCCGTCCCACCCGGCAACACACGGCGTGCTTCGTCTGGCTCTGGAGCTCGACGGCGAAGTCGTCACCAAGTGCGACCCCGTCGTCGGCCACCTGCACCGCGGCATGGAAAAAATCGGTGAAAGCATCCACTACAACCAGTTCGTCACCTACACCGACCGCTTCGACTACCTCGCGCCGATGAGCAACAACATCGCCTATGCCTGCGCCGTCGAAAAACTCATGGGCTGGGAACTTCCCGAACGGGGCAAAGCCCTCCGCGTCTTGTGCTGCGAACTCTCCCGCCTCTCCTCCTGCTTCCTCGGCGTCGGCGTGTATGCCATGGACGTAGGCGCCATGACCGTCTTCCTCTACTGCTACGAAGAACGCGAAAAAGTGCACAACTTCTACGAACAGATCTGCGGCGCACGCTTCACATCCTCCTACACCCGCATCGGCGGCCAGACCCGCGACCTCCCTGCCGGACTTGAAAAGGAAATCTTCGCCTTCTGCGACAGCTGCGAAAAAACCATCGACGAAATCCAGGCCCTGCTGCTCAAAAACAAAATCTTCGTCGACCGCCTCGTCGGCGTCGGCACCCTCACGAAGGAACAGGTACTCCAGTACGGCATGACCGGCCCGAACCTCCGAGCATCCGGCGTCAAACGCGACCTCCGCAAGACCAACCCCTACCTCGGCTACGAAAACTACGACTTCGACATCCCCATCGGCGAACACGGCGACTGCTACGACCGCTTCATGGTACGCGCCGAAGAAATGCGCCAATCCGTCCGCATCGTCCGCCAGGTCTGCGAAAAAATGCCCTCCGGCCCCATCAACGTCCAGACGGACAAAGGAATTCTCCCGGAAAAACAGGCCGTCATGACCGGCATGGAGGAACTCATCCGCCAATTCATGGTCTCCACCATGTGCGTGGATGCCCCTGCGGGCCAGGTCTACTTCGCCGCCGAAAATCCCAAAGGTGAACTCGGCTTCTTCATCGACTCCAAGGGCGGCGGCATCCCGAACCGCATGAAAGTGCGCTCTCCCTCCTTCTGCTCCCTCTCCGTGCTGCCCGAACTGATCCCCGGCCACCTCGTATCCGACATTCCCGCCATTCTGGGCTCCTTCGACTTCGTGCAAGGCGAATGCGACCGCTAAACAACCGAACTCCTCCACCAATCTCACTGCATCATGTCCGAATCTCCCGCCAACAACTTCGACGCCATCGTCGAGCACAAACCCAGCCCGGGCGAACAACATTACGAGAAATTCCGCGTCACGCCCGAACTCACGGCCGAAGCCAAACGCATCATCTCGCTGTACCCCGAAGGCAAGGCCCAGTCCGCCGCCGTCCCGATCCTGCATGAAATCCAGAAAAGGTTCGGCTACATCTGCGGAGACTCAGTCATCTGGGTTGCGGAACAGATCGGATGCACCCCTGCCCACGTCATCGGCATCGTCACCTTCTATCCCGGCCTTCGCCAGAGCTGCCCCGGCAAATTCCACATCCGAGTCTGCCGCACCCTCTCCTGCGCCATGGCCGGCAGCGAAGACCTCTTCGACACGCTCTGCGAAAAAGTCGGCATCGACAAAAAAGCCATCAACCACGACAACCCTATCGGTGTGAGCCCGGACGGCCTCTGGAGCATCGAATTCGTCGAATGCCTCGCCCAGTGCGGCTTCGCCCCCTCCGTCATGGTCAACGACCACACCCACTCCCTCGTCACCCCCGACAAGGCCGACGACCTCATCAGCACCTACGCGGGCAAGTAACCCCTTCACTTTCCACCGACCATGAGCATCACCTACAAGCCCGGAAAGGAACCTCACCCCAAGGAAACGCGCCGCATCTTCAAAAATGTGGACCGTGCCGACTGGGACCCCTCCATCGAAACCGCCATCAAGGACGGAGCCTACGAAACCTTGAAAAAGGCCCTCAAGATGGAACCCGCGCAAGTCATCGACGAAGTCAAGAAAAGCGGCCTCCGCGGCCGTGGCGGCGCAGGCTTCCCCACCGGCGTCAAGTGGACGTTCATCCCGAAAGGCAACACCAAGCCCGTTTACCTCGTCTGCAACTGCGACGAATCCGAACCCGGCACCTTCAAGGACCGCTACGTCGTCCATCAGGACCCGCACCAGCTAATCGAAGGCATGATCATCTCGTGCTACGCCGTCGGTGCCCACTTCGGCATCATCTACATGCGCGAAGAATTCCCGGAAGCGGCCAAACTCATGGTCAAATCCCTCGAAGACGCCAAACAGAAAGGCTTCCTCGGCAGCAACATCTGCGGCTCCGGCTTCGACCTCGAAATCATCGTCCAGCGCGGCGCAGGCGCCTACATCTGCGGTGAAGAAACCTCCCTCATCAACTCCATCGAAGGCGTGCGCCCCTACCCGCGCATCAAGCCCCCCTACTTCCCCGCAGCCATCGGCCTCTACGGCTGCCCCACCATCGTCAACAACGTCGAATCCCTCTGCCAAGTCAAACACATCATCGACATGGGCGGCGAGGCCTACAGCCGGATCGGCGCACAACGCTCCCCCGGCACCCGCATCATCGGCGTATCGGGCGACGTGAAAAAACCCGGCTACTACGAAATCGTCTCCGGCTCCATCACCTTCGGCGAACTCCTGTACGACCTTTGCGGAGGCCCCAGAGAAGGCCGCACCTTCAAGGCCATCATCCCCGGCGGCTCCTCCTCCAAAGTCATGCGCTGCGATGAAGTCCTGAAAGGACGCAATGCAGACGGCACCATCCGCGAACTCACCATCTTCGACGTACCGCTCGACCTCGACTCCATCGCCCAATACGGCTCCATGGCCGGTTCCGGCGGCGTCATCGTCATGGACGACTCCCGCAGCATGCCCGCCATGCTCAACAACCTCAACAAATTCTACGCCCACGAATCCTGCGGCCAGTGCACTCCCTGCCGCGAAGGCTGCCCGTGGATGCTCAAACTCACCGACCGCATGCTCAAAGGTGAAGCCTCCCCGGAAGACGTCGACCTTCTCGAACAGGTCGCCTACCAGATCGAAGGCAAAACCGTCTGCGCCTTCGGTGAAGCAGCATCATGGCCCACCGAAGCCATGGTCGCCAAATTCCGCGAAGAATTCCTCGCCCTGACCAAACCCATCAACGCCCTCCTTCCCCACACACCGGAAGCCAAGGCCGCCGCCCAATACCTCGTCCGCGAATAACCCGCCACCTTCCTGCCACAACATGAGTACCACTCCCACATCATTGCCGAAGGACATCGCTGCCGCACAAGGTAAGGTCAATGTCCAGATCAACGGCACATGGCATCAATTCCCCAAAGGCATGCGCATCGCCGATGCCTGCAAATCCGTAGGCGTCGCCGTCCCCTGCTTCTGTTACCATCCGAAACTCGCCATCTCCGGCTCCTGCCGCATGTGCCTCGTCGAGCAGGGCATGCCGCCCCGCCTCGCTCCGGGCCACGCCCCCTGCTACAACGAAGACGGCTACCTTCCCATCCAGTGGATGCCCCGCCCCATCATCGCTTGCGCCAACACCGTATGCGAAAACATGGGCATCCGCACCACCGGCAAAGTCACCTCGGAAGCCCGCCGCGGCGTCCTTGAATTCTTCCTCACCAGCCACCCGCTGGACTGCCCCATCTGCGACCAGGCTGGCGAATGCAAACTGCAGGAATTCTCCAACGACTACGGCCAGGGATACCACCGCTTCACCGAGTCCAAAACCAAAAAGGGCAAAAACATGGACATCGGCCCGCGCATCAACCTCGACCAGGAACGCTGCGTCCTCTGCGGCCGCTGCGTCCGCTTCATGCGCGACATCGCCAAAGACCCCGTCCTCAGCATGTCCCAACGCGGCACCGAAAACCGCATCACCATCTTCCCGGGCCGCCAGCTCGACCACAACTACTCCATGAACACCGTCGATCTTTGCCCCGTCGGCGCGCTCACCTCCAAGGACTTCCGCTTCCAAATGCGCGTATGGTTCCTCAAGAGCACCCCGACCATCGACGTCAACTGCGGCACCGGCATCAACATCAACGTCTGGACGCGTGAAGAAACCGTCTACCGCATCACCCCGAGGCAGAACGACGAAGTCAACTCCTGCTGGATGCCCGACTCCCACCGCCTGAACTACAAATACATCAACTCCGACCAGCGGCTCACGCAACCCTGCGTCCGCACGGACATCGGCGCACCGCACCGCGGCTCCACATGGGATGCAGCCCTCTCGCTGGCCGCCGAACAGTTGAAGAAAATCTCGCCGAAAAACCTCGCCATCATCGCCTCTGCGCGCATGACCGACGAAGAACTCTACATGGTCTCCCAGCTGGCTCACCAGCTCGGCACCGATGCCGTCGAAATCGTCCCGCGCAAGGGAGAAAACGACGACATGCTCATCAGCGACGACCGCAACCCGAACACCAACGGAGCCAAACTCGTCCTCGGCATCAAACGCCCGGGCTACTCCCTCAAATCCATCCGCGAAGGAGTCCGCAACGGCAGCATCACCTCCATCATCGCCCTCGGCGAAGACCTCACGCAGGAAGCCGGATTCACTGCCGAAGACCTCGGCAAACTCGACTACCTCCTCACCGTCGGCCACACCGCCGACGACACCGCGCGGCAGGCAGACATCGTCCTGCCCGGCGTCACCTTCGTCGAAAAATATGGCACCATGATCAACGTCACGGGCCGCATCCAGCGACTCAACCGCGCCATCATGCCCCACGGCGAAGCCCGTGACGACTGGCAGATCCTGCGCGACCTCACCCTCATGCTCGGTTGCGACAACCCCGAACTTGCCGCCTGCGCCTCCGCACAGGACGTCCTCCTCCTCCTCGCCCGTAACAACGAAGCCTTTGCGGGCCTCACATGGGGAGCCATCGACAACGAAGGCAAACAGCTCATCGAAACGGGTGTCACCATCCCCCTCATCGAACGCGAACGTGCGAAGAAATAAGTACACAGGAACAAGACTGAACGAAAACGACCATGATTGAAGCCATTTGCCAATTCTTCGACGATCTGCTGAGCAACCCCGTCTGGTTCTACAGCATCACGACCCTCATCAAGCTCGTCGTATGCTTTGCCGTCGTCATCATCTTCATCCCGATCTGCGTGTTCATCGAACGCCGCGTCGCGGGCCTCATTCAGGACCGCCCGGGACCCAACCGCGCGGGCATCCCGCTCACCATCATCCGCTCACTCGGATCGAAAAAGGAAATACCCTTTGTCAAAGTGCTGGACTTCTTCGGATTCCCGCATGACGGGCGCCTCGCCGGCATCTTCAAATACTTCCGCCTCGACAAGGACATCCCCATCTTCGGCCTTGTCCAGCCCGCGGTAGACGGCGCCAAACTCTTCCTCAAGCAGGACTTCACGCCGCCCTTCGTCCGCAAATTCTACTTCTGGCTCGCTCCGGCACTCGTCCTGGCTCCGCCGCTCGTCACCGCCGCCGTCCTCCCCCTTGCCGGAGAAGTCGAAACCAAATACGGCAACATCTCCATGTGCGTGGCCAACCTCGACATCGGCCTCCTCTGGATATTCGCCCTCGCCTCCATCTCCGTATACGGCCTCACCCTCGCCGGATGGGCCTCCAACTCGAAGTACCCCTTCCTTGGCGGCGTCCGCGCCTCCGCCCAGATGATCTCGTACGAAATCTCCATGGGCCTCTCCATCATCCCCCTGTTGATGATCTACGGCCACCTCAACCTCCAGAACATCGTCCAGTACCAGGCCGACAACGGCTGGATGCTCCTCCCGCTCTGGGGTGAAGGCCTCTCCGAACAGCGCTGGATCCTCCTCATCCCCATCGCCATCAGCTTCATCATCTTCCTCACCTCCATCTTCGCGGAAGCCAACCGAACCCCGTTCGACATGGCCGAATGCGAAACCGACCTCGTCGGCGGCTACCACACGGAATACTCCTCCATGAAATTCGCCCTCTTCTTCATGGGTGAATATGCCGCCATGGTCGTCGGCTCCGCCCTCGTCATCACCCTCTTCCTCGGAGGCTGGTCCATGGGCTTCGGCCTCGATGCATGGTGCGCCGACAACCTCGGCCAGTGGTGGGCAGTCCTCTTCCAGTTCATAGCCTTCCTGCTGAAACTCCTCTTCTTCTGCTACTTCTTCGTCTGGGTGCGCTGGACGCTGCCCCGCTTCCGCTATGACCAGGTCATGAAGCTCGGCTGGCTCGTCTTCTTCGAACTCGCCGTCGTCAACATCTTCCTGACGGCCGCCATCCTCTACTTCGTCCAATAAGCTTCCAACCGCAACAACACATGTCCTACACTCCGATCAAACGCCCCAAGTTCTCCCTCTTGGACAGGATCTACCTGAAGGCACTGGGGCAAGGTCTCTGCATCACGCTCAGGCACCTTGTACTCGCCCTGCTCGGCAAATCCCGCAATAAAAAGGAACTCGGCGGCTCCGGCATAGGCGTCACCATGCAGTTCCCCGAACACCGCTGGGACAAACACCTCCCCGAATACTACCGAGGCGCGCCCGCCCTCGTCCGTGGCGAAGACGGCCGCGAACGCTGCGTCTCCTGCCAGCTCTGCGAATTCATCTGTCCGCCCCGCGCCATCACCATCAAACCCGGCACGCTTCCGGCGGACGCATCCAACCAGAAACCCGAAAAAGGACCGGTCGAATTCGAAATCGACATGCTCCGTTGCATCTACTGCGGCATGTGCCAGGAAGTCTGCCCCGAACAGGCCATCTTCCTGACCAAGGAATACCTCATCACGCCGGAAACCCGCGAAGACGGCAAAAACGACAAAGCCCGCCTCTACGAAATGGGAGGCACCAAACGCGGTCTCGTCAACAAGTGGAACCAATACAAATAAAAACACAGCCATGGAACTCTGCGACATTCTGTTCTACCTCTTCGCCGGGCTGGCGCTGCTGACATCCGTCCTCGTCGTCGCCCTCCGCAACCCCGTCTCCTCCGCCATGTGCATGGCCGTCTCGTTCGCCATGACGGCTGCCGTCCTCTTCGGCCTCGGAGCACACTTCCTCGGCATCATCCAAATCCTCGTCTATGCAGGCGCGATCATGGTGCTCTTCCTCTTCATCATCATGTTGCTCAACGTGAAGAAAGAAGAAAAGGGCCGCCGCGGATGGCTCATCTGCTGCGTCGCCTCCTGCGTCGCCGCGGCATTCGCCGGCATGGTCACCAGCGTCACGCTCAACCTGCCGGGCGGCCGCGACTGCCCCGCCGCCTGCTGCCCCGCCAAGATTCAGGACAAATCCGAACAAAACGCCTACGCCGGCAAACTGCCCAAGATCGATCCCGAGGCCTATGCAGCCAAACACGCCGAACAATTCCGCAAGGACTCTGCCGTCCTCAAGGAACTCAAGGAAGGAGACTTCCCAGACACCACCATGCTCGGCCAGACCCTCTTCGGAAAATACAACTACCAATTCGTACTCCTCGGCCTCATCCTCCTCGTAGGCACCATCGGCGCAGTCGTCCTCTGCCGCCGTCCGGACAGGAAAGACTAACCGCCAATACACCTTCAAGACTATGTTAGCTCATTATCTGATATTCTCGGGACTGCTCTTTGCCGTCGGCCTCGCGGGCGTCATCATCCGTCGCGATATCATCGTCGTATTCATGTGTCTGGAAATGATGCTGAGCGCCGCGAACATCTCCCTCATCGCATTCTCCCGCGCACAGGGCACGGACGGACTCCCCGTCTATGACGGCCAGATCATGGCCCTCTTCGTCTTCGCCATCGCCGCCGCAGAAGTCGCCATCGGCCTCGCGCTCATCGTCGCCATGTACCGCGCCCGCCGCACGGTGGACAGCACAGCCATGACCGTCCTGAAAGACTAACCCCCGCCACACAACATGGACCTGAACATCACCTGGATCCTGCTCCTCCTGCCGCTTGCCGTTGCCGCCATCAACTGGCTCCTGCTCGCCAAAAAGGGGAACATCGCAGCCCTCACGGCCACACTCTCGGCCCTCATCACCTTCGCGCTCTCCATCCTCCTGCTGCAGGAAGATGCGGCTGCCCGTGCTGCGGAAACGCTCTCTTTCACCTGGATACCGATCTCCAAAACGGCCTCCATCGACATCGGCTGCATGCTGGACGACCTCGCCATCCGCATGATGGTCCTCGTCACCGGCATCGGCCTCCTCGTCCACATCTTCTCGTGGGGCTACATGAAGGATGATTCCGCCAAGGGCCGCTACTTCGCCGCCCTCAGCATCTTCATGTTCTCGATGACCGGCATCGTCCTCTCCACGAACCTGGCGATGACCTTCATCTACTGGGAACTCGTCGGCTTCTCCTCCTACCTGCTCATCGGCCACTGGTACAAGAAAAACGCCGCCGCCGATGCAGCCAAAAAAGCCTTCATCACCAACCGCGTCGGCGACTACGGATTCCTCATCGGCATCCTCATCGCATGGGGCATGATGGGCACACTCTCCTTCGACAACATGGCCGTCCCCGCAGGCGTACCCGCCTTCGCCCTCGCCGCCATGATCCTCTGCCTCTTCTGCGGCGCGGTCGGCAAATCCGCCCAGTTCCCGCTGCACGTCTGGCTTCCGGATGCCATGGAAGGCCCGACCCCCGTCTCGGCCCTCATCCATGCTGCTACCATGGTCGCCGCCGGTGTCTACATGCTCGTCCGCGTACAGACCTCCATCGGAGTCGAAGCCTTTGCCGGACTTCCCTCGGAAGTCATCACCGCCGTCGGCGCCATCACTGCCGTCATCGCGGCGCTCATGGCCACCCAGCAGAACGACATCAAGCGCATCCTCGCCTACTCCACCCTCTCCCAGCTCGGCTACATGGTCATGGCCGTCGGCGTATGCTCCGGCGAAGCCGCCATGTTCCACCTCTTCACGCATGCCTGGTTCAAGGCCCTGCTCTTCCTCGGAGCCGGCGCCATCATCCTCGCCTGCCACCACGAACAGGACATCTGGAAAATGGGCGGCCTCGGCGGCAAAATGAAAATCACCGCCCTCTGCTTCATCCTCGGCACCGCCGCCCTCATCGCCATCCCCGGCACCTCCGGATTCTTCTCGAAGGAAGCCACCCTCGATGCCGCCCTTGAGCACAATCCCTTCTACTTCTGGGTAGGTGCAGGCGTCGCATGCCTCACCACCTTCTACATGCTCCGCCTCGTCCTCGTCGTCTTCAAGGGCCGCGCCCGCAGCGAACAGGCAGGGCATGCCCACGAAGTCGCACCGTGCATGACACTTCCGCTCATCCTGCTTGCCGTCATGGCCGTCATCTCGGGTTACAGCGTCGTCGCCGACCGGCTCGTACCCTTCAACGGCTTCCACGCGCACGCCTTCGAACCCGGCTTCGCCTTCTACGTCTCCCTCGGCGCACTCGCCCTCGGCATCATCCTTGCCGTCGCCGTTTACGGACGCAGCCGCGACACCGACCCGCTCGCGAACAACGCCATCTCCCGCGCGCTGGCCAACCGCCTGTACATCGACAAATTCTACGACAAAGTCCTCATCCGCGGCATTCAGGGAACCCTCGCCACCATCATCGACTTCTTCGACCAATTCATCATCGGTGGCCTCATCGTCCAGGGAGCAGCCCGCATCGTCGCGGGCATCGGCAACCTCGTCCGCCGCATGCAGGCGGGCTACCTGCGAGGCTATGCCTTCATCTTCGGACTCGGCATTCTCTTCATCGTCTATCTCATGGTCTTCTCCCGCATCTAACCTCACAAACGAACTCACACCATGCTTATCTGGCTTATACTCATCCCCATGTTGGCCGCAGCCCTGATCGGGCTGGCAAAAGCTCCCGCACGTCCGACGGCGATCCTCAGCGCCGTCCTGACCCTGGGCCTCGGCATCTGGGCCGTTTCCGGATTCGATGCTGCCGATACTTCCTTCTGGACGCAAATCGGCGGAGTATCCCTTCAACTGACGCTGGCGCCCGCACTTGCCAAAATCATGTTGATCCTCACCTTACTCGTCACCTTCGCCACCGTACTCGGCACGAAGGCTCCCGAAGGCTCCAAGGCCTCGTGGTACAACTCCGCCCTGCTCATCTCGGCTGGAGCCACAGGCGCATTCCTCTCGGACAACATCATCGCCTTCTTCTCCTTCCATGAACTGGCGCTGATCCCGACCTTCGTCATGATCGGCTTCTTCGGCCGCGGAGACCGCCGCACCATCGCATGGAAAGCCACCCTGTACCTCGGAGCCGCCTCCATGGTCCTGCTCGTCGGCCTCATCCTGCTCGGCTCCCAGCTCGGCTACACCTTCTCCGGCATCGCCGCCTCGGTAGCCGCAGGAGCCCCGCTCGAATACGGCCATGCCATCGCAGGACTGCTCCTCGTCGGCTTCGGCACGCTCGTCTCCCTCTTCCCGTTCCACTCATGGGCAGCCCCGGCCTACGCCTCGGCTCCGACACCCGTCGCCATGATGCATGCTGGCGTACTGAAGAAATTCGGCCTCTACGGCCTCTTCATGTTCGCCTCCGTCCTCGGCAACAAGATCGACATCTTCGCCGGATGGAACAACCTGCTCCTCATCTGCCTCCTCGGCAACATCATCTGGGTCGGCTACGTCACCGTCAACCAGAAACGGCTGGACTACCTCCTCGGCAACTCCTCCGTGATGCACATGGGCTACATCTTCCTTGCCTTCGCCGCACTCGTCGCCGCCAACGGCCACAACGAATGGGCCGTCAAGGGAGCCGCCCTCCTGATGCTGGCGCACGGCATCTCCATCGCCCTGCTCTTCCTCTTCTGCGGACAGATCGAAAGCCAGACCCGCACGCTGGAAATCGGCGCGCTCGGCGGCCTCGGCGGCAAACTCCCCGTCATGGCCTTCCTCTTCGGCCTTGCGGGCATGGCCTCCATCGGCCTCCCCGGCCTCGCCAACTTCCCCGGCGAACTCTGCATCTTCTTCTCCGGCTTCGCCGACTGGTCCGCCTCGGACATCACGAAGTGCTGCCTCGGACTCGGCCCCGTGCAAATCGCGACGATCGTTGCCCTGTGGGGCCTCGTCATCAGCGCCATCTACATGCTCCGCGCCTACCGCAACATCTTCCAGGGCGACCTCTCCCGCGCCTCCGACCGTGCGGCAGGGCTCACAGCCTCCGATCGCGCCGCAGCCATCTTCCTTGCGGCCATGCTTGTCCTCTTCGGCATGTATCCTGCATCCATCCTCGGCTTTTTCGCGTAATCCATCATCCATCCCACATCCAAATCTGCTATGATTGACTCACTATTCGATGGCTACAGTCTGGAGCTCTTTACTCCCGAACTCTTCCTCGTCGGCCTTGCGCTCGTGCTGCTGATGGCCGACACCTTCCTCAAGAAGCTTCCCAAACGCTTCCTCGGCCTCGCCGGAGCCGTTTGCACCCTGTTGACGGCCTTCGCCCTGCAGGATGAAATCTACGCCCTGCTCGCCGTCGTCGCGACCGGGCTGACGCTGCTCCTCTCATTCGACTACGCCAAAATCACGAATGCCTCTTCCAACGAAAGCGGCACGCAGGACGGCACGGGCGAATTCTACATCCTGCCCATTCTGGCCTGCGCCGGCATCAGCGCCATGACCAAGGCGACGGACCTCGTCATGCTCTTCGTCGGACTGGAAGTCCTCACGCTCTCCTCCTACATCCTCGTCGGCTACTACCGCCGCAACTACGGATCCGTCGAAGCGGGCGTCAAATACCTCGTCCTCGGAGCCGTCAGCACCGGCATCCTCGTCTTCGGCGCGGCATGGTACTTCGGCATGACGGGTACCTTCACACTCAGCCCCACCGTTGTAGCTGCCACCTTCCTCGTCAACGACGGCATCGCGGCAGGACTCATGATGGCGATCACCTTCCTGCTGCTCGGAGCGGCCTTCAAGATCGGTGCAGTGCCGATGCACGTATGGGTGCCCGACGTCTATCAGGGCGCACCCACCCCGACCACGGCATTCCTCTCCGTCGCCTCCAAGATAGCCGGTTTTGCCCTGCTCACCATCCTGCTCACGCCTTTCCTCAGCTACATCGGCGCCACCTTCGGCTATGCCCACCGCATCTACACCGTCCTTGCGGTCATTGCAGCCCTCACCCTTGTAATCGGCAATCTGGGCGCCATCGCCCAGACGAACATGAAGCGCCTCCTCGGATACTCCTCCATCGCACAGGCAGGCTTCATCCTCCCGCTCTACCTCCAATGCGGCCATGCCGACTTCGATGCACCGTACGTGCCGTTCTACCTTGCCGTGTACATGATCGCGACCATGGGCGCATTCTTCGCCCTCGCTCAGGTACGCATCCAGCGCGGCAGCGAAGAAATCTCCGCCTTCCGCGCACTCGGCAAAACCAACCCGCGCCTGGCCTTCGCCATCACGGTACTCTTCGCCTCTCTGGCGGGCGTTCCGCTCACGGGCGGCTTCTTTGCCAAGCTCTCCTCGTTCATCACCGTCGCGGAAGCCTCCGGCTTCAGCCATGCCTGCCTGATGTGCTGGCTCTTCCCGATCATGATCGTATGCGCAGCGGCCGGTTTCTACTACTACTTCAAGGTCATCCGCATGATGTACTGGGAAACCCCGCTTGAAGAAGACAAGCCCCTCAGCATCCCCCCCGTCACAGGCATCGTTCTTGCAGCGAGCGTGGCCTTCCTGATCGTGTGCGGCGTTCTGCCCCTCTTCACAGGCCCCATGTTCTAAAGAACATCCTCTGCCATCAACTCTTCATCCCGCATGTTCCGGCATGCGGGATGTTTCATTTTCCGCACACACCGTTCACTCCCCCTCTCGCGTACTCGACTGATACGCCCGCAACCGATCACAAATCACCCATCCATATCGAATAGAAATTGTCCGGTCTCAACCTTTCAGAGAACCGCATGGGACAACCACGGAACCATGCACCCGGGAATCCCGAAATGGCCGTCCCTCTGCGGGCAATCCCCTCTATTGCACCGGAGCCATCAAGCGAGCGAAACTCGATGCCAGCTTGTACAGCAGGCTGTGCCGCTCCCAGTCGGAAGCCTGCATCAGGCGGGCATTCCCGAAATCCTTTTCCAGCATGGCGGCAATGGCAGCCGCCTGCGTCCGGTCGCACATCAGCGCCGTCAACTCGAAATTCAGGCTCAACGAACGGTTGTCGAGATTCGCAGTCCCCACACAGCAAACATCGTCATCCACCAGAGCCACCTTCTCATGAAGGAAACCCTTCGTATAGGCGTAGATCTCCACGCCGCTCGGAAGAAGATCGGGAATGAACGTCGAGGAAGACATCTGCACCATCTTGTGGTCACAGTCATGCGGCACGAGAATACGCACCTGCACGCCGCGCAGAGCCGCCAATTGCAACTCGTACAGCACCGTCTCGTTCGGCACGAAATACGGTGTCGTCAGCCAAAGCCTCCGCTGCGCCGTCTGCGCCAGGGAAATGACCGCCATATTCCAGGCATTGACGGTATCGACGGGCCCCGAAGGCAGAATCATCATCCGAACGTCATCTTTTTTCGGCGCGGGAAGCGTCCAGTCGAACGAGGGCACATCGCCATAGGTCGCCCAATGCCAGTCCTCGAGGAAACAAAGCTGCGCTTCCAGCACGGCGGGACCTTCCAGCTTCAGGAACGTATCGCGCCAGTAGCCCATCCTCCCAAGGCCCACATACTCCACCCCTACATTCAACCCGCCTACGAATGCCTCGCGCCCATCCACAATGACCAGCTTTCTGTGATTCCTGAAATTGGCTCGCACGATATTCGTCAGGAAAAACCTCTTGCCGTTGAAAGACTCGATGCGCACCCCCGCCTTCCGCAGTTTGCGGATATAACCCACGGGCAGCTTGTGCGATCCGATCTCATCGTACAGCATGTACACCTGCACTCCGGCCTTCACGCGCTCGATCACGGCTTTCTGCAGAATCGCGCCTGCCTTATCGTTCTTGATAATGTAAAACTCAAGCAGAATATACGATTTCGCCCGCTTCAGAGCTTCGGCCATGGCGCTGTACGTCTCGTCGCCGTCCACGAGCAGGGAAGCGGAATTCCCCCGGCAGATCGGAAGATTCGCCACATCGGGCAGCACATTCAGCCGCCCCAGCCTCTCGCCTTCCATCTTCACGGCCATGGTGGACAGTTTCTGCTGCACATCCCTCGTGATGTTGGACAACCGCGTATTGCGCTCCGCATACCTCTTGCGGGCATCCACGTACCCCTTGAAACGGCGGGAACCGAGAGCCAAATACAAAGGAATACTCACATAGGGAACAGCCACCAGCGCGAACATCCAGGCAAGCGAACCCTGCGGCGTACGGGACGCCCGCATCGCATGCAAAGCCAGCAATAGACCGGCCATATGCATCGAGGCCATGCAAATGGCGATAACCGTACTGTCGCTGCCTCCCATATTCATCGAAAAATCCGTATGCAGCGATTATAACGGCACAATCGGTTTCATCAAAGCATAAAAACACGTAGCTCCCCTCATCCGGCCGGATACGATCCGCACCCAGAGCATACTTCCATCAGCCGAACAGTACTGTCAACCGCATCTTGAACCGTTCGACCGCCTGCACGGCATGAGGGACATGGGCAGGCAGCACGATGCTTTCCCCCGCATGCACAACATGGGGTTTGCCCTGAATAAACACTGTCGCCTTCCCTTCCAGAACATCTACCATCGCATCGCCCGTCGACGTATGCTCGGACAACTCTTCGCCCGCATCGAAAGCGAATAACGAAACGTTGACATGTGGAGTCCGCGCCAGCGTCATGCTCACGACCTGGTTCGCCTGATAGCCGACCAGATCACCGTATCTGACGACGACACCCTTTTCAATATGTTGGAGTACACTCATGATAAAAACATTCCTGCTGATGATAAGACGTTCCGGAGCGGCTCCCTGTGGCAACCATGACGCGAATACACCCTTCTCCGGTGATAAACTCCCCTGCATGCATCGTATACAGGAACAGACCATGAACGCGTTCATCCTGCCCGCCGCCGCTCTCTGCTTTTCCGCTGTTCTCCCGGCGACCGACAATGCCAAAATCTTGTCCACTCCGTTTTCGGCAGGGGACAATGGTTATCACAGCTATCGCATACCCGCTCTCGCCATCGCCCGCAATGGCGACATGCTCGCCTTCGCAGAAGGACGTATCGACACGTGGAAAGACAAATCCCGCACCCACATCATCCTCCGCAGAAGCAATGACGGCGGAAAAACATGGCTGCCGGCTCAAATCATCGCCCAACACGGCACCGATGCCTATATGGATCCCTGCCCCGTCGTCGATGCCAAAAACGGCAACATCTACCTCTTCACCGTCCGGTGGCCGCAATACGCCCCCACCGCCGAAAAAAACAGGCTCATTCTGCTTTCTTCCCGCGACCACGGCCGCACATGGCAGGAAAAGGACATGACAGCCGCCCTCCTGCCGGAAGACCGCCGACTGGGAGGATTCGGCCCCGGCTCTGGTATCCGGATCGCGCAAGGAGCACACAAAGGACGCCTCCTCGTCCCATCCCGCCAGCAATTGCCCGACGGCAAAACGAAAGATTTCATGATTTACAGCGATGACGGAGGAAAAAACTGGAAAATAGGAAAACCCGCTCCGGCCGGAGGTGAAGGACAGATCGCCGAAGGCCCGTCCGGAGAAATCTACTTGAACCTCCGCGCGTCCGGCAAACGGCGTTCGACCGTCAGCAGCGACGGCGGCACCACCTGGAGTCCCCTTCGCGACGAACCCCAGCTTGCCGCTCCGGACAAAGGCTGCCACGCCTCCGTTCTCGGCCGCAACGGCACGCTCCTGTTCTGCGGCCCAGCCGGAACGGAACCGACAGGAAACACCGATAACCGCGGCAAACTCATGCTCTACGCCTCAGGCGATTCGGGGAAAACATGGTCATCCCCCGTCGTTCTGGCATCCGGCGCCGCAGGATACAGCTGCATGGCTCCCCTGCCGGACGGGAGAATCGCCGTCCTGTTTGAAACGGCAGATGGCGCCAGCTTCATGAGAAGCCCCAAACGCCCCGCCGGCTGGATGCGCCTCGACCTTCTCGTCACGAAACCGCCACGTGCGGATTCAACGAAACCCGCCTCAGGAGCATCCCAACGGAAGAAATGAAACCTTCCGCCCATATTCACATCAAACGCATCTACGATCCGCCTGCCCCTGAGGATGGTTGCCGCGTACTCGTCGACCGCCTCTGGCCTCGCGGCATAGCCAAAGCCAACGCCCCATGGGACGAATGGGACAAACAAACGGCCCCTTCAACAGAACTGCGCCAGTGGTTCAACCACGACCCGGCCAAATGGGAAGAATTCCGAAAACGGTACATTGAAGAACTCGCCCAATCTCCCGAAGCCGTCCGGCACCTGCAGTCACTGGCTGCACAAGGCCCGCTGACACTGCTCTATGCCGCCCGCGATACGGAACACAATGAAGCGGCCGTCCTGAAGGACTATCTGCTTGCCCACGCGGATTCTCCTTGCAATCAACAGGAAAAACAGGCACCGTAGAGGGCAACATGTTCTCCTTCCTCCGCATCGGCCTCCTCGCCCTTATCTTCTCGGCATCTGTGATAGCCGGGGAAGAAACAACGCATCGCATCCTCGTCTCAGGCTGCGGGCTCGGGCAAATCGCCATTATCGGCCCCAATCAGGAAACGGAATGGAGCATCCCCTTTCAGGATGAAGTATCCGATGCCGTCCTCCTGCCGAACGGCAACATCCTTCACTCCGTCAAAAAAGAAGGCATCCGCGAAATCAAACCGGACTACGCCGCCGGCAAGGGAGCCGAAACGGTCTGGCAATGGTCGCCGCCCCTGAAAGACGGCAAACGCGGCGAAACGCACAGTTGCCAGCCCCTGCCCGGCAACCGCATTCTTACGGGGGAATCCTTCGATAACCTATCCGTGATCCGTGAAATCGACCGGGCAACGGGCGACATCCTCAAAACCGTCGAATTGCGCGACCTCGGCAACGCTCACGGCACCTTTCGCCAGATCCGCAAAACGCCGCAGGGCACCTACCTCATCACCCAGCAGAAAAATGGCGGCAAGGCCATGGAATTCGATGAAAACGGAAAACTCGTCCGCGCATTCCCCGATGGCCGATACACCGCCGTGCGCCTCCCGAACGGCAACACCCTCACCGCCTGCGGCGACATGCACCGCCTCCTCGAACTCTCGCCGGACGGCAACATCGTCTGGGAAGTAGGGCAAACCGACATCCCGGGCGTCACGCTCGGATTCGTCGCCGGCATCCAGCGGCTGCCCAACGGCAACACCATCCTGTGCAACTGGGGCGGCCACGGCCACACATCCGGCCCTGCCGTACTGGAAATCACTCCCGATAAAAAACTCGTCTGGAGCCTCACGCCACGCATTCAGAACCGCGTCTCCAGCATCCAGATACTCGATCCCGAGGTGATGAAACAACAACCTCTGCGCTGACAGGCTCGCACCTCAGCCTCACCTCTTCCTCAATGCCGGAGAATGCCGCATGGCATCAAGGGAAGCATCCAGAAAAGGTTCCAGAGCAAGCATGAACTCTTCGGGAGTCATCTCCTTGCACATCAGCAACGAACACTGCCCGCACACCATCGTATTCAGAAACGCGAAGGCAAGCCCCACATCCAGATCCCGAGGCAACTCCCCACTGCTGACGGCTTCGTTCAGCAACAGCATGTGATCATCCTCGCACTCCTTCTCGAACTGCTCCTTCAACCGCAGCATCTCATCGTTCTCGGGCGTCCTCTCGCACCTCGTATACAAAATCTCAAGCACCCTCCGCTGCGTATCCGACTCGCAATACTGCTTCATGTGGAACAAATGCTGCCTGCGCAGCCTCTCCAGAGGCGATACATTCACGGCCTTCCCCTCCTTCCAGTAATCATCGGCCTCAAAAGCCCTCTGGCACATGGCGAGGCCAAGCTCCATCTTGTTTTTGTAATGCCCGTAAACGGCGCCGCGCGACACCCCTGCCTGCTCGGCAATATCCGCCATCGACGCGTGGGTAACGCCTTTCTTCAAAAAAACGACTTCTGCGGCATCCAAAATGGCATCCCGTGTTTTCTGCGATTCTTCCGGAGTCTTCCTTGCCATGACGGCATGATACTATCATGACACAATGAATTAATCAATCACGATTGATTAATTATTTCAATTTGATATTCTTCCCTCATTCGCCGCACTGCACAACGATCGGCACTCTTGCACATACCTACCGTTCTTCCCTCGTCATGAAAAGCTTTCTTCCCTCCATCGCACTTCTGTCCGCCCTGCTGGCCACATCGTGCAACGACAAACCTGCCGCTCAGGACGCAGGCGCATTCGCCACACCCGAAGTCGAAGTGCTGGAAGCCAGCCCAGGAAAAGCCGTCACAAGCGTCCGCATCCCGGGACGCATGGAACCCTACTTGCAGGCCGAAGTCCGCGCCCGCGTCACGGGCATCGTCCTCGACCGCTGCTATCAGGAAGGACAACTCGTCAAAGAAGGCGACATCCTCTTCAAAATAGACAGCGCCCCCCTGCAAGCCGCCGTCGATGCCTGCAAGGCCGATGTCTCCCGCAGCGAAGCCGTCCTCAAGGATGCCCGCGACAAACTGGCGAAATACAGCGTCCTCGTCGAAGGAGGAGGCGTCAGCAAGCGCGAATACAACCTCGCACTGGCGGGCAAAGAACAGGCGGAAGCCGAATACGCCGCAGCCGAAGCCAAGCTCGAACAGGCCATGCAGGAACTCGGCTACGCCACCGTCACCTCCCCCATCGGCGGCCGCGTGCGCCGCGCCCTCGTCACCAAAGGCGCCCTGTGCAACAAAAACGAACTCACCCACCTCACCACCGTCGAACAGATCGACCCCATCTACGTGCGCTTCTCCGCCCCCTCGGCGGAACTGAGCAAATCGCGCCGCTCCATCACCTCCGGCGAAGCCGAAGGGATCCCCTTCGACAAAATCTGCGTCAAACTCATCCTGCCTGACGGTCGGGAATACCCCCATGAAGGCAAACTCTTCTTCTCCGACATGGCTGTCGACCCCCTCACCGACACCGTCGAAATGCGAGCCGAATTCCCCAACAAGGACCTAGAACTCCTGCCCGGCGCCTACGTCCGCATCGCTTTTGACACCGCCGTCCAGCGCAACATCTACCGCATCCCCCGCGATGCCGTCATGCGCACCGCCCAGTCCGCCATGGTCTACATTGTCGGCCCCGGCAACAAACTCGAAGCAAGACCCGTCGAAACCGAGCGGCTCGATGGCAAAAACTGGATCGTCACCAAAGGTCTGAAGCCCGGCGATAAAATCGTCGTCAGCAAAACCAGCTACCTGATGCCCGGCATACCCGTCAGCATCGCCGCCCCGGCCGCTCCCGAAGCCGGCCAAAACACAGCCGGACACTGAAACCACCTGCCACCCCTCATCTCATGGCCCAATTCTTCATCAACAGGCCCATCTTCGCATGGGTCGTCTCCTTCCTCATCATGCTGGCGGGCATCCTCTCGCTGCGCATGCTGCCCATTGCCCAGTACCCGGACATCGCACCGCCCGTCATCAACTTGACGACCACCTACCCGGGCGCATCGGCCAAAGACATCGAGGAAGCCGTCACCGCCGTCATCGAACGCGAAATGAACGGCGCTCCCGGCCTCCTCTACATGTCCGCCACCAGCAACTCGAACGGCACCACGGAAATGGCCCTCACCTTCAAGCAGGGCACCAACCCCGACCTTGCCGCCGTCGAAGTGCAGAACCGCCTCAAAATCGTCGACCCCCGCCTCCCGGAAACGGTACGCAAAGAAGGCGTCCTCATCGAAAAAGCCGCCAACAACATCCAGCTGATGGTCGCCCTCTCCTCGGACGGCACATTCGATGAAACCACGCTCGGCGAATGGGCCACCGCCCGCATCATGCCCGAACTCAAACGCGTCAAGGGCGTCGGCAAAGTCCAGGCCTTCGGTTCCGAACGCGCCATGCGCATCTGGCCGAACCCCGCCAAAATGGAAGCCCTGCGCATCACCGCCTCGGACATCGTCCAGGCCGTCGCCAGCCAAAGCTCCCGCATCATCATCGGCGACATCGGCGGTGCCGCCGTCACCCCGGACGCCTCCATCAACGCCAGCATTATTGCTGAAGATCCCCTCTGCACCGTCGAAGAATTCGAAAACATCTCCCTCCGCACCCTGCAGGACGGCGCCACCGTCCGCATCAAAGACATCGCCAGCGTCGAACTCGGAGCCAGCAACTACAGCATGTTCTCCCGCATGAACGGGAAACCCTCCACCGGCCTCGGCATCAAAATGGCGCCCGGCTCCAACGCCGTGGAAACCACCGCCCTCATCCGGGAAAAAATGGACGAACTCTCCAAAGACTTCCCGCCGGGCATGTTCTACCGCATCCCCTACGAAACATCGAAATTCGTCGAAATCTCCATCGAAAAAGTCGTCACCACCCTGCTCGAAGCCATCGTCCTCGTCTTCATCGTGATGTACCTCTTCCTGCAGAACTTCCGGGCCACCCTCATCCCCACCCTCGTCGTCCCCGTCGCCCTGCTCGGCACCTTCGCCGTCATGTGGGGCATGGGCTACTCCATCAACATGCTCACCATGTTCGGCATGGTCCTCAGCATCGGCATCCTCGTGGACGACGCCATCGTCGTCGTCGAAAATGCCGAACGCATCATGTCCGAAGAAGGATTGCCGCCCAAAGAAGCCGCGCGCAAAGCCATGAACCAGATCAGCGGAGCCATCATCGGCATCACCGCCGTCCTCGTCTCCGTCTTCATCCCGATGGCCTTCTTCGGCGGAGCCGTGGGCAACATCTACCGGCAATTCTCCCTCACCCTCGTCATCTCCATCGCCTTCTCCGCCTTCCTCGCCCTCTCCCTCACCCCGGCACTCTGCGCCACACTTCTGAAACCGGTCGAAGCCGGGCATCACCACGAGAAAAAAGGCTTCTTCGGATGGTTCAACCGCTCGGTCGCCCGCTCCACCACCCGTTACGGCCGCATTGTCTCCGGCATCCTGCGCCGCCCCGTCCGCTCCTTCCTCCTCTATGCCCTCTGCATCGGCGGAGCTGCCTACCTCTACACCAACCAGCCCTCCTCCTTCCTCCCGGAAGAAGACCAGGGCAACGTCATCGTCTGCATCTCCATGCCTCCGGGCACCCTGCAGGACGAAACCCGCGCCAAAACGCGCGAACTCGAACAATACATCCGCGACAACGAACCCATCGACTACGTCTACACTGTCGGTGGCTTCAGCTACTTTGGCTCCGGCCCCAACACCGCCATCTTCTTCATCGGGCTCAAAGACTGGAAAGACCGCCCCGAATCCTCGCAGGCTGCTGCTTCCATCGTCGCACGCATCAACGCCATCTATGCAGCCGACAAAAAAATGGAAGTCAGGGCCTTCAACATGCCAGCCCTCCCCGAACTGGACAACTCGGCAGGCTTCGACTTCCGCCTCCTCAACCGGGGCGACCTAGACGACGATACCTTCCTTCAGGCTCGCAACACCCTCCTCGGCAAGGCCAACCAACACCCGGACCTCGCGGGAGTCTACTTCGCCGGGCAAGCCGACGTACCGCAAATCCGCGTCTCCATCGACCGTGAAAAAGCCTTCGCCATGCAGGTTCCCATGGAAGAAATAGGCAACTCACTCGCTGTCATGTTCGGATCCAGCTACGTAGGCGACTTCATGCTCGGCAACCAGGTACGCCGCATCATCATCCAGTCCGACGGGCAAAACCGCATCGAAAACACCGACATCGGCCGCCTCTACGTCCGCAGCTCCACAGGAAACCTCCTCCCCCTCTCCTCCTTCGTCACCGCAGAATGGACATCTGGGCCGCCCCAGCTCGCCCGCTACAACGGTTACCCCTCCTACTCCATCAACGGCGCCGCGCCTCCCGGCAAAAGCAGCGGTGAAGCCATGGCTGCCATGGAACAGCTCGCAGCACAACTTCCCCAAGGCGTCGGCTTCGAATGGACAGGACAATCCTACGAAGAAAAACAATCCGGTTCGCAGGCCATGATCCTCTTCGGGCTCTCCATCCTCGTCGTCTTCCTCGTCCTCTCCGCCTTGTACGAAAGCTGGTCCATCCCCTTCTCCGTCATCCTCGTCGTACCCCTCGGCCTGCTGGGCGCCCTCCTCGCCATCTTCCTCAGGGACATGCCGAACGACATCTACTTCAAAGTCGGCCTCATCACCACCATCGGCCTCTCCGCCAAAAACGCCATTCTCATCGTCGAAGTCGCCAAAGACCTCTATCGGGACGGCATGCCCCTCCTCGAAGCCACCTTGCAGGCCTCCCGCCTACGCCTTCGCCCCATCCTCATGACCTCCCTCGCCTTCGGTGTAGGCGTCCTGCCGCTCGCCTTCGCACGCGGAGCCGGAGCCGGAGCGCAAATGGCCGTCGGCACGGGCGTACTGGGCGGCATCATCACCGCCACCGTCCTCGCCGTCTTCCTCGTCCCGCTGTTCTTCTACATCATCATGAAAATCAGCGGGAAAAAGCCGGGAACGGCATCCTGACATCTAGCTCCCACCCTCGAAGGCGGCACAACCTGCCGCCTTCTTTCATTCCAACACAGGAACAGCGGCTGATCCTCTTCTTCTCATGTGCATGCCGCACGCACATGAGAAGAAAATTGGCATGAACAGTCTCTTCCGCATCACAGAGAACTAGAAGTAAGAATGAAAGCTCTCCTGAATCTCTCTTCCGATTGATTTTGGAGTTGCTTTCCGGAAAACAAATAACCCCTTGAGATATCAAGGGGTTATTGAATAAAATTTGGTGGAGCATAGCGGGTTCGAACCGCTGACCTCTTCAATGCCATTGAAGCGCTCTACCAACTGAGCTAATGCCCCGTAACGGGTACGGGCGGATTCTACATGCATTGCCTCGTCTTGACAAGAAAAAAAAAGATAAAATGTGATTTTTTCTTTTCTAATCGCCCTTTCAACATGCTGGCGAGGTAATCGCAGCCACATCGTCAAACAAAAAGCGGCACATGGAATCCATGCGCCGCCGGAAAGGCAAAAGAGACTGATCAAACCATTTCCGCTTCCTCGTGGGAAAGGATGTGCACAATCACCTTGACTCCATACTTTTCACCGACAGCCTTCGCCAGCGAGCGAATGGCCGAAGCCGTCATACCGTTACGGCCGATCACGCGTGCGATATCGGCTTTGTCCAGAATGAGGCGGAAGCGCACCATGGAGCTTTCCGGCACCTCGGCAATACGGAGTTCGGCCAACTCGGGGTTGCGCACGAACTGGGAGGAAATAAGCTGGAGATAGCGGCGGACGTTCTCGACTACTGTTTTCATATGGATATTTATACGTTCAACACAGACTATAGAGATTCACCCGCCCCATGTCAAGCGGCAAGCTCAGTCCTTCAACTGATCCCACTTGATAATCTGCGGCAGCAGATCCTGAATCAAGGCCACCAGCTGCCTGTCCGTTTCCTCCTCCGATGTGCCGACCAGATCGCCGTAATAGGAACCCAGCTGGATGTAGGCCCAGCTCTGCACGCGCCCTTCCAGCACACGGTCCCGCATATCGATCCATGTCCGCTCCAGATGGTCTTCCGTCACCGTGTGGTTACCGATGAAAACATAATAATGGATATAGTACAGCTTACCCTCCTGATGCCTCGTCATCGAAGCAAGGCGAGTCAGAACGATCTCGCGCCCATTATTCAGCTTGACCGTCTTTTTGGATGAATGAAGATTCTCATGTCCCTGCGCTGGAAGACAGCGTTCGGGACGGTGGATGGAATTGTTCATATCGCTGCCGGAAAAGACGATGGACACGCTGCACGGCAATTCGCGCAGCGTCCTGGTCAACACCGCACCGGAATCCTTAATATAATCGGCCTTATTGAACACGGTATCCACGGCGAGAGCTTCGCGCTCCTTGTCGGATTCCTGCCGCTTGGAGCCGATCCATCCGTCAAGCTCCGTCCCCAGCGGCAACTGCTCGGCAATGGCCGCCTTCGCCAATTCCCCATGCGAAGGCAACAGATAGATGGCCGACAATACAAGCCCCAGCACGACGGGCAGCAGAACGGGCTTCAAAAAAGAGTATTTATTCATGATTCGGAGAATGGTCGGCAGATTGATCGGGAGAGGCCTGCCGGATACGCATCACGCGGCTGCGGCGGCGTTTCAGAAGGGGGAACTCTCCGGCAAGCACTCCGTGAAGCAGAGTCAGCAGCACAAGAGTCATCGGGAAGAAAAACAGCAGCCCCGACCAGTCATGCCACGTTTTCGAGGCAAACGCCGGGTTCACATATTCGGCCAGCACGAAAATGCTCGTCACGCGGAAGGCATTGCCCACGATCGCCAAAGGCACCGCGCTGCAGGCCAGCACGATCTTCTTCCACATCGCCAGCGGTGCCAGATAGGCCCATGCCGTCGAAATCATGATCAACGCCATCAGCGAACGAATGCCGCTGCAACCGCCCGCAATACTGTACGTATCCCAGTTGCCCGAAGCGGACGAGATATTGGTACCCTCGACGATGGTCTGCACACCGAACAATCCGGCTCCCCAGTGAGCCGCCTGCGTGGCAAGCAACTGCAGCCCGACCGTCGCCTGCTGGAACCCCGGCAGGGGAATCATCATCCACAGGAAGAAAAACGGAAAGGCGCACAAGCGGGCAATCTTCCCCCCATAAAGGAACCAGACGCCGCCCGTCAGAATAAACGGCAGCGCGCCTATCGCAATGCGCCCTTGCAGCGTACGGAAGGAAACCACGTACAGCAACGCACCGAACGCCAGCATGGCCAGCCCGCGCATATCCTGCTTTCCGGGCACATCGCGAATACTCTTCCACGCATGGACAAGCATCACTGCGGAAAGAATAGGCACCATCCATGCATGTTCATAATCCGTCTCGCCATTCCAACTCGAAATCAGCCAGGCAAATGCGCTCCAGTGCTCCCGGCCAAAGCCCGGCTGAAAGCAGTAAAACCACGCCAGCAGCGCCAAGGCTATCGCCGCACTTGCGTAGCTCACATAATTTCTGTCCCTTATGGGAGAATCCGTATTCGTATTTTCCATATCTTCAAAAAAATATACCCAGCTTCTGCGCTTTAGTGTTGATATTCTCGCCCGATTTGTCAAGAATAGTCGCGCACTCGTAGCGTCTTACTATGAAAATTATCAGTGGTACAGCTCACAAAGCACTTGCAGAAAAAATCGCCGCCAATGTCGGCATCCCCCTCACCAATGTCACGGTCAACACCTTCCCGGACGGCGAAAGCTTCGTCAAAATCAACGAAAACATCCGCGACCGCGACGTCTTCCTGATTCAGCCCACCTGCCCGCCGACCAACCACAACCTCATGGAACTCTGCGTCATGGTTGACGCCGCTCGCCGTGCCAGCGCCCGCCGCATCACCGCCGTCATGCCCTTCTTCGGCTACGCCCGCCAAGACCGCAAGGACCAGCCCCGCGTACCCATTACCGCCAAACTCGTCGCCAACCTCCTGACGGCATCCGGCGTCGACCGAGTCCTCACAATGGATCTCCATGCCGCCCAGATCCAAGGCTTCTTCGACATCCCCGTTGACCATCTCTACGCCACGCCCGTCCTCATCAAGCACCTGCGCGACAACTACGTCAACGATCTGAACAACCTCGTCGTCGTCTCTCCCGACATCGGCGGCGTCAAGATGGCTCGCGCCTACTCCGATGCCCTCGGCACCAAAATGGCCATCGTGGCCAAGCACCGCGTCAGTGCGACGGAAGTGGAAGCATCCGCCGTCATCGGCGAAGTCGAAGGCAAGGACGTACTCCTCGTGGACGACATGACCGAAACGGCCGGCACCCTCTGCGCTGCCGCCAAGATCCTGAAAGAACACGGAGCCAACCGCATCTTTGCCGGAGTCTCCCACGGTGTCCTGAGCGATCTGGCACGTGAACGCCTCAGCAACTCCGTCATCGAACGCGTACTGACCAGCGATTCCGTACCTTTGGCCCACGGTCCGAAGGTGGACACCGTCAGCATCGCCGCCTTGATGGGTCAGGCCATCAAATGCATTCATGCTGGGGAATCCGTCTCCTCCCTGTTCGAAATCAAATAACCGCGCTCGAACAGCTCGCAATTTAAGGCTGTCCCCCCGGCGGACAGCCTTTTTGTTGTCACGGTTCATATCGACCAACAGCAGCCGCCCCGGCAGTAAAAACGCACCCTGCCATCAAACAGCCAGCCTGCTCCATTCAGCCGCCCCCTTCCATGCACATACAAACCACACGCTGCATCATTCGTCCTTTCCACGAAAAAGATCTTGATGCCTTCACCGCCTGCCGGAACGACATGGACTGGATGCAGTATCAAGGTTTCAAAGGACGAACACGGCAGGAATACGCCGATGCCGTCCTCGGAGAGAGCGCCCTGCGCCACGGAGCCCAGTTCGCCATTGCGTGCCGCCACACGAATGACTTGATCGGAGACATCTATCTTCGGCAGGAAGAAACTTCCTATTGGATCGGCTACACGATCCACCGCACCCACGCGCGGCAGGGTTATGCCTACGAGGCTGTTTCCGCCGTCATTGCCGCCTTGAGGGCGCAGGGTGCCGCCTGCCTCCATGCGGACACCGATACCGGCAATACAGCTTCCATCGCCCTGCTGAAAAAACTCGGATTCCGCGATGCAGGCATCCGATACGAAGAGCGCTCCTTCACCCTTTCCCTGCAGGCGCCTCCTGCCCTGTAATCATACACGGACATCGGGCTGGCACCATCCATCCGATTCCGCTTGCCGAACACATTCCGCCCCATCTTGATTCCGCTTCGCAGCTGCATATAAAAATACGCGCATGGAAAAACCATGCGCGTATCTGTGAAGAGGAGGGATAGTGGTTCCTGCAAGCCTTAGCGCTTCGAGAACTGGAAGCGCTTGCGGGCACCCGGACGACCGGCCTTCTTGCGTTCCTTCATGCGGGAATCGCGAGTAAGCAGACTCTGTTCGCGAAGCTGGGAACGGTAGGCTTCATCAACCATCACCAAAGCGCGGGCAATAGCCATGCGGATAGCTCCGACCTGACCATGGATGCCGCCGCCTTGGGAAACGATGGTCACGTTGTACTTGTTCATCGTGTTGGTCACCAGGAACGGTTGCAGCACGGTGTTTTGAAGCTGGATCGTCGGAAGGTATTCTTCGAAACCGCGGCGATTGATCGTGATGCGGCCCGTCTTGCCTTCTTCAGCGGGGGTCAGCCATGCGTGAGCAATGGCGGTCTTGCGGCGACCCGTAGCATTGTATGGAGTGGATTGACTCATGATGACTCAGAGATTAGGCGATGTTGTGAACGATGGGTTGCTGTGCGGCATGCGGATGCTCGGAACCGGCATACACCTTGAGGTGCGTAGCCTGGGAACGGCCGAGACGCGTATGGGGCACCATGCCGAGGATGGCATGTTCGAGAAGAAGTTGCGGGCGGCGGGCGCGGATCTTGGCAGGCGTTTCAACTTTCTGACCGCCGACATATCCCGAGTAACGGGTATAGATCTTGCTCGTTTCCTTGTTGCCGGAAAGCACGACTTTGTCGGCATTGATCACGACGACGTAATCGCCGCAATCCACATGGGGTGTAAAGATCGGCTTATTCTTTCCGCGAAGCAGGTTTGCTGCTTCCACTGCGACCTGACCGAGCACCTTGTCGGCGGCGTCGATCACATACCACTTGCGCTCAATTTCTTGAGCTTTAGCAGAGAAGGTTTTCATAATTAATAATTGCGTTTCCGGTTAAGGCTACAAGCTATCGAACCTCTATTTCGGGGGGACTGTTCTACCCTCAAAGGTGGTCTTTGTCAATCGCATTTTAAGAAATATGCGTCTTTTTTTCAGAAAACGGGCCGAATTCAGGAAAAAGCGCTTGCCTTCATCATGCACGGGAAGTAAACTTGCACGGGCGCTTTGTCGCGAGTGCGGTTGAATGCGTGCCTGATAACGATACACAACATAATGAGTCCACAACCCTCACCTTCCAACAATCGAGGTTCCAATTCCGCCAATCGTCCTGCATCTGCCGGAGCCAACCGCAGTGCGGCCCCTGCAGGCAACCGTAGTGCTGCCACACCCTCCGCCGCAGCCCCTGCCGGTAACCGCAGCGCAGCTCCCGGCGGCAACAGAGGACCTGCTCCCGGCGGTAACCGAGGCGGAGGACCCGGCCGGAAGAATAATGGCGGCAAGAATCGCTCCAGAGGATTCGTCAACAACCGCAACGCCAAAAAGAACACCGAGGAAGCAAGCGCAGAAGACCAGATCGAACTCGAAGGCGTGGTTTCCGCAGTGCTGGCAGGAACCATGTTCAAAGTCAAACTGCCGAACGGGCACGAACTTCTCGCCCACATCTCGGGTAAAATGCGCAAGCGCTTCATCCGGCTCGTCGTCGGCGACAAGGTCAAGCTTGAAATGTCCCCCTACGACACGACGAAGGCCCGCATCACCTTCCGCATCGGTTGAACGGCATTTGCCATTCCTTCCCCTCTTTCCGGATTGCTCCCTGCAGGGAGCAATCCTTTTTTCTTGAGGCCACAGCGGAACATTCAGGAAAAACTGGGCATATCCCGCAGTACGGGAACGGGACGATCTGCCGGTTTGGACGGCTTCACAGGCGCTTTGGGCTGAGCCGGGCGTGACGGCATGGCCGGAGCATCCAGCTTCTTCAGGCTGAAATTCACGGAATCTTCGCGAATGAACTTCGCCTTCGGGTCACCTTCCGTCCACAGAATCGCACCCATCGTACTGACCTCCGGAGTCAGGGCTCGTGAAGCGCACTGGTAGCCGGATTTTTCCACGAAAATATCGACGGCCTTGCTCTGGTCGATCGTCGTCGTCACCGGAGTTTTCCCGACCAGCCGTCCATTGACCTGCACATTGGCGCCGGAAGGATCGGAAAGAATTGTCAAAGATTTCTTGGACGAGCAGGAAACGCAAATCATCAAGAGGGGAAGAAGGAGGCCGTGTTTCAAATTCATGACTTCCGATTCTACACGATCACTCCGGCACCGTGCAAGGCCCAATTCGTACACGCATGTCCGAATATGCACTTGAGCATGCTTCCCCTAACCGCCTATAGTCGTACCCATGATGAAATCCATACCCGCTATCTGCCTGCTGCCGCTCATCTTCGCCTCGTGCGGCGACGCAGACAAAACATCCGGCAAAGAAGAACAAACGCTCCTCGCCAAAGGACAGGAAGAATTCAACAAAGCCAAAATCGAGGCCGAAAAAGTAAAACAAGGAGCCGAAGAAGCCATGGCTCCCATGATCGAATGGACGCGCAAGGCTGCAGAAAAAGGCCATAAGGACGCACAAATCGCACTCTCAGGCCTCTACTATTTCGGCAGGAACGAACTCCCCAGACAGGCTGAAAAGGCAAAAGAATGGTTTGAAAAAGCCGCCGCTCAGGGATGGATCGAGGCGCGATACTACCTCGGCCGCATGTACGCCGAGGGCGACGGAGTCAAACGCGACATGGACGAAGCCCTCCGCCAATGGTCCATCGCCGCTCAGGGAGGCATCGCCGAAGCACAGTACCAGCTCGGCCTCTTCTACATCCAAGGCAAGGAAACATTCGAACAGGGCATCTACTGGCTCAAACAGGCAGCCAACGGCACGGTAGCGGACGCTTCCCTTGCTCTCGGCAAAATCTATGCCAACGGCCTCGGCCCCATCCAGCCGCAAAAACAGGAAGCCACCAAATGGTACAGGCAGGCGGCGGAATACGGCAACAAACAAGGTCAATTCATCTACGGCCTCATGTGCATGGAAGGCGCAGGAACCGCCAAAGACGAAAAACAGGGCTTCAGCTACATCCAGCTCGCCGCCGGGCAGGATTACCTTCCGGCCGTGCATCAGCTCATCCGGTGCTACAAGGAAGGCATCGGCACCCCTGTGGATGAAGACAAGGCGCGCGCATGGGAACAACGGGCTCAGGAACTGGAGGCCAAGCAGCCGGAATAAGAGCCTTGCACCAACAGTCAACATCAAAGCGCCGACTCCTCAAAGTCGGCGCTTTTGCTTGCAAAACTGTTTCCTTCCGGCTTTTTCAGAGCGTCAGGAAATTCTTCTCGTCACTCACGAGAGCGCGCAGCTGAACCACCATGAAACGCATCTCGTTCAGCAGGCCGAGATACAGAATCGACGAGCGCGTACGGGACTGATTGCGCTGCGCCCGCTTGATCTGGCGCTTCGTCGCCCTGGCCAGCACCTGCAACAGCTCTTCCTGCTCGACGATCGTATAATCGTAATTGGCATAATTGCCGGAAGAAAGCATGCAGCTGATCTCGTCGATATAACGCTTCATCTTGCCGTACACCTCCTTCATATCGTCGTTCTGCTCCACGGAGAAAGGAGTGTGGTTATTGTCCACATAATTGAACATTGAAAGCGTATACTGACTAAGACTCGTCGTCGCTTCATTCAAATGATCCAGAGCCTGCACATAATGATAGCCGGAATCAAGGGACTGGCTCTGCATCTTGTACAGAATCGGCAAGACATCGTACTTGTGCTGTTCCGTATTGCGGGCGGAAAGACTATCGGCACGGAGGGACAAATCCTTCAACTCGCGGCGGTCGCCTCCGGCAAAGGACGGAAACGCCTTATCGAAAATCTCGGCAAACTCGGCGACACTGTCCGACACCTGCTTGGAACAAACGGACACGATATTCTCCTCAGTCACCTGTTCCACCGCTGTTTTGCGAGAAATCTTGGCCTCGCGGCGGCTATGGTAAATCGAAGAACGCACCAGAATGAAGGCCACGAGTGCCAGCAGCGGGAAAATCGCCCACTCCTGCCCGTAATGAAGCACTGTCGCCATCACAGCAGCCAGAAGGAACGCAGCAAACCCGGTCATGAACCAGCCGGAAATCACCGTCAACACCCCCGTCACGCGGTACACCGCGCTCTCGCGCCCCCATGCCTTGTCAGCCAGGGAACTGCCCATCGCCACCATAAAGGTCACATATGTGGTGGACAAAGGCAACTGCATCGACGTCGCACAGGAAATCAGCAGAGAAGCCACAGTCAGATTCACGCTTGCGCGAATCAGGTCGAACGAAGGCCTGTCCTTCGGATTGGAAGCAACGGGCACCGGATCCCAGCGGCGATTCATCCGAACCAGCATACGGGCGGGGAAAAACTTCTTGCACACATCGCCCATGGCCAGAGCGCCGCGCACCACGGCACGTGCGGGGGGAATCGACCCGAAACGTTCAATACCGCCGTCTCCCTGCCGGGAGAGCTCAACCCCCGTCGCGATCACCGTCTTGGCCTTGCGTGAGAACCACAGGGCGCCGACCATCACGAAACCGGCAATCATCAGATACATGCGGTTCGGATCGCACGGATGCCCCTTGCCGAGGCAAGCCATGGAAGCAGGGTCCCACCCGTCATGCACGAACCAGAAGGCATCGTGAGCACCCATGAACACGCCGATAAAGTTCACGAGATCGTTTCCGGCGAAAGCCAGAGCCAGCGAAAACGTACCGGCCAGCACGGTAATCTTGAGCACATTCGCCATGAACAAATGCTGAATCAGCCCCATCAGCACCGTCCAGAAAGCAAATGCAACAAGCAGCGACACGCCGAGATTCGTATCGATCCACTTCATCAGCATAGGGTCGATCACATACTCCCCGTCGAAATTCTTGATCGACTGAAGCCCTTTGAACATGGCGAAGTAGCAAATCGCCGTCATCGCCAGACCGCACCAGACCGCACCGTACATCTTGAACGGCCTCTGGTAGCGGAACGAAAACATCAGGCGGGAGAACCACATCACGATCGTACCGACCGAAAACGCGATCACCACCGAAAGAAGAATCCCCGAAACGATACCCAGCGCCTGATCCGTATTCAGGAAAGTCGAAATCTCCTGCGGATTCTTGTAAAAAGCCGTCGCCGTCGCCGAACCCAGAATACCGAAGACGAGAGACACCGTCGTCGAAGTCGGCAGGCCGAACGTATTGAAAGTATCCAGCAGAATCACCTCGCACAGCATCACCCCCAGAAACAGGAGCATCACCTCATGGAACGTAAAATACTGGGGATGGAAAATCCCGTTGCGGGCCACCTCCATCATGCCTCCCGAAAAAATGGCGCCCACCAGAACCCCGATCGAAGCAACCGTCAGGATCACCCGTACGGGAGCGGCCTTGGAACCGATGGCCGAAGTCAGGAAATTGACCGCGTCATTTGATACGCCATTGATCAGGTCAAAAATCGAGAGGCACAGAATAGCGAGCAGAATAATCCAATAAATAGTATCCATAAACAGTAGAACATCACGCCGCGACCTCAAGGCAAGGCCCGCCGCGCCGGCATCCTTCTACCACAGCCGCGCCGTTTTGGCGATACCTTTTTTTTGCCGGAAAACCGATTTTCCGCCGTTCGCACGGAACGGCGGAGCGCTCGAAACCGCAAGTCCGCCTATCTGGCCCGGATCTTGCCGATCGCATTTTCCGCCATATTGCGGATCGTCCCGTCGTGCCTGCGGGCCACTTCCTCCAAGGCATCAGTGGACTTCATCGTCCCAACATTGCCCAGCATGCGCACCGTATCGTTCACAAGCTGGATGTTATCTCCATCCTTGCGCAACACTTCCAGCAAACGGTCTTCCGCATGGCTGCCGAGCTTCTGCACGGCGGCGTCCCAATCTCGAGGATTCGCAAGCCACTGCTTCACGACCACATCCACCATCTCATCGGGAGCCGTCTCGACCAGAAACGTCACCATCTCATCAGGCACCTGCTTTCCGGCAGCCAAATACCGCAGGAACAGGCTTTGCACCGTATCCTTCGCCGTCTTGCGCTCCAGAGCCGGCATCATCGAATCACCGCCATAAACCGCCAGCGCCTTGCCTGCGGAAGCCAGCACGGGACTATCGATCTCCCACGGCTCATTCAGCAGAGCCACCAGAGCCGCCCGGATATCCGAACGGTACGAAGCCGTATTCGCCAGCATCAGCCGATTCGCGGCATCCGCAATCCGGCTCGGATCGAAACAGCGAAGCTCATTGATATTGGCATGGGCGAACGAAGAATTGAACTTGTCCTGCACGATATTGCTGGCATACTCGTTCTGGTAATGCGACAATTCGGGATCGAACGCGACCTCATATACATCGTTCTCCGCAAACCGCAGGGAACCGAGGCGCGACAGAAGAGCCTTCAGCGCTCCGTCATTGAGCCGCGAACCGTCGATCGTATACAGCACGCCCCCCGCGCAACTTTCTGCCGATACGGAATCGCTGCCCGTCATGCGCTGCAAGAATGGGCGCAGCTGTTCGCGCACCATGTGGCTGACCTTATGCACGTACACGGCCGTATGCTTCACATTCGGCATCTTCTTCTTCCGCTCATAAAACCCCTCCAGCATCCGGTCGTCCAAAAATCTCGATGTACCCTTTTCCGAAGCGGGTGAAGCCTGCGCATCGGCATACACCTCGGCGGCCCCGGCCACATTGGCATGTTGCACCGGAGGCCAGATATCGGGAATAAACCATGAAAAAGCCAAAGCCGCAAGTCCGGCAAAAAACATGATCCATCTGTGATGGCGGCTGCTCAACCAGATCAGCCCCGCCGCAATCGCACCGAGAAAACAGACCAGAATCCTCTGGTTCGTCTCCGACATATTCGTCAGGATACCGAACTGGGACGACTCCGAAATCATGAACAACCCGGCCATACCGGCCACAAGCACTACGCCAAGAATCAAAAGCATATACTGTGCAGGCTGCACCTCGCTCCCATCAAGCGACACGCGAGAAAACTGCCCCGCGCGGGAAAGCTGCTTCCGGCGGCGAATCTCCTGCTCCCGCTTCAACTCCTCGAAACCGGAGGAATGGGCGGACTCGGCCTTCCGGAAAACTTTTCTCAAACAATCCGGGCAAGTATCGACCGAGGAATCATCCTCGGCTTCAAACTCCTTCCGGCATTGGGAACATACCTTTTTCATGACGATAAAAAGGTGACATAAAACTTGTCAGAAATCAACCCGGAATCAGCGCATGCCTGCATTTTTCAGTCCATCAGATCATATGTCGCTCCCGGTTCAGGGATCACGATCTCCATTCCGGGAAGAATGCGCTGCACTTCATCCCGCATCCACTCGATCGCTTCAGGATCTCCGTGCACCAGCACCACCCTCTTCGGATGCAGCAGGTGAATATATTCCACAAGGGCTTCGCGCGGAGCATGCCCCGAAAAATCGAAGCTCTCCACGCGGCAATTGCGAGGCACCGCCTGTCCGCCCTTCTCGCGCAGCTTCACCAGCTCCCCGGGAGGCGTCGCCTTCAAAGCGCCGGCCGGAGAATCAGGATCGCAATACCCAACGAACAGAATGGCATTGTTCGACTTCGGCAACACCTGCTCAGCCAGAGAATTGGACGGCGTCTTCTCATTCATCATCCCGCTGGAAACCAGATAGATATTCCCCGGCGAGACACGCAGAGGAGCTTTACCCTGCCGGGGAAGAGGCAGCGTCTCCACCACCTCCTTCAGCCGGTAGCCCGGATTCATGCGCGGAGTCACATCCGACAGCTTATCGTAAATACCCGTCACCTTGGAACCCAGCCCTCCGAAATACACGGGAACATCGGGAATCTTTCCCTCCTCCTTGAACTTCTGGATATTGTACAACAACTCCTGACTCTTGCCCAGAGCAAACACGGGAATCAGCACAGCGCCGTTGGCCGCCAGAGTCTCCGAAATGGCACTGGCCAGACGCTCCAGCTCCTTCTCGCGCGTATAATGCACGGCTCGCTCGGCGCTCCCGCGCGTACACTCGATAATCAGCGTATCCACCCCGTCCGCGGGAAGATCCGCACCCGGAATCATACTCTGGTCTTCAAGCTGAATATCGCCCGTATAAAGAACGCTATGGCCGGAAGGGGACTCCAGATACACCCCGCACGAACCGAGAATATGCCCCGCATCGTACAGCACGGACATCACCTCGCCATGCTTGCCGATCCGGAAAGCTTCATTATAGGAGCGCTCCGTCCACCCGTCCACAATGCGATCCAGATCGCCGTGCGTAAAGAAAGGATACTCCACGATCCCCTCGCTGGTACGCTTCGACGTCATCACATTCACGGAATTATGCAGCATCGCTTCCGCCAGCACGGCCGTACCGTTCGTCATATACACGGGAGAGGAGGGGTAAAGCTCCTGCAGCACGGGTAAGGTACCGATATGGTCCAGATGGGAATGCGTCACAAAAATCGCATCTGGAGCCTTTTCTCCGATCAGGGAATACTGTGGCTTGGCTGCATGGCCTTCGCGTTTCGGATGCATACCGGCATCCAGAACCACCCTCGTACCGTCAATCTCCAGCAGGTAGCTATTGGAACCTATCTCCTCGGCACCTGTCAAATTCGTAAACTTTATCATTTGCTCGGAAGAGACTGGACGAGTTGCACCGTTCTGTCAACCCGCGACTATGACTGCATACCGAATTCCGGCTTGCACACCCCCCGTTTCATATGGCAAAATCGCGCAAGAAATGAAAAACACCCACTCTGTTCTCGTCGCCCTGGCAGCAGGAGCATGGCTTCCGGCGCTTCATGCCGACCAGCCCCCTGCCCCGGCAGCGCAACCGCCGGCGACCCCGGCCGCTCCCGCTCCGGCTCCCGCGCCCCCTCAGGAACAGACCGCCATACAGGCCCCTTCGGCAGGCTTGCCCATCCTCTTCGACATCCGGCAGGCCGAAACCGTCAAACTCCGCGACGTCCGCGTCCAGATCGCCTTCCTGCAGCACGAAGCAAGGTACTCCATCGCCTGCACGCTCGAAGACATCCGCACCAAAGGCAAAGCCCACCCCATCGACATCGCCGTACCCATCTGGTACAACCCCGCCGCCAACGAACGCAAACTTCCCTTTGCGCAGGCCGTCACCGGCATCTCCGTCTCCAAAAACGACCTCAAACAGAAATTCGTCCTCGCCGAAGGCAAACACCCCCAGCACGGCACACCTGCCTTCCGCGACTTTGACGACACACGGCACTGGATCCAGGCCAGCATGAAAACGGAACCCGGCCTGCAAGTCGTCAACTTCACCTTCACCCTGCCCTACAGCAGCGGCAGCCGCATCAAGGAACCAGCAACCGGCGCAGTCGAAATCCCCGCCCCCGGCCTCAGCTTCCGCCTCCCCTACCTCTCGGCTTGGGCTGGCGAACCCCTCCGCAGCGGATCCGCCACCTTCATCCATTCCGAAATCTACCCGCAGGACGTCGACATCAAACTCGACAACCTCGAACGCGCCGAAAACGGCACCGCCACATGGGACTTCGTCAAACACCCCCTGCCCGCCGACCGGCAAAACACCTTCGACATCTCCGTCGGCCAGCCCTGCATCGTCACCGGAGACACCTGCACGTGGAAAAACGGAGCGAAATACCGCCTCAGCACCGACTACGACATCACGGCCAGCTCCACACTCCCCAAAGACATCATGGGCAACGAATGCTCCGCGGAAAACCTCAAAACGCCCGGCAGCGGCCTCTGGGCGGAAAACACACCCGGAGACGGCGAAGGGGAATACCTCCTCATCAAACCGAAAAACCCCAGGCGCACACAGGGCATCCTCATCCAAACGGGCGTCACGCCATCCGTCCAGAGCACCGTCGACCCCACGGCCCGCACCCACCCGGCCACCACCTACTCCATGTACACGCGCCCGCGCAGCATCCTTGTAGACATCAACAACGGCGAAGACACCTACACCGTCACCCTCAGCGACGACTGGAACCCGCAAACCATCACCCTTCTGGACAAAGGCAAACCCGTCAACTCCATCAAGCTCACACTGCAGGAAGCCTACCCCGGCACCACGGACAGCAGCTGCTACATCCAATCCATCCAGCTGATCGACCCCGCATCAAAATAATTGGCAGGCCCGCATTCCATGATTGCATTCCTGCAGCAAATAAAGTAGATTCCCGATTAAACAATTTCTTCCTGATCTATGACAGACGACACCTCTCCTGAAGACAAAAAGACGACCATACCCGCCGGCGCACCGATCAAGAAAGTAGATCCCAACGAACTGGCGGCACGTGCAGCAGCCAAAAAAGCCGAAGCCAGGCCGATCGCCCGCAGAGTACTCGTCGCCGGAGGAGGCGAAATCGGAGAACGCCCGAAACTCTTCTCGCAGGCCGACGAAGTCGAAATCCAGAAACCCCGCTTCGTCACCCCCATCCTGAAGGAACAACTGGAAAAAGAGGCCGCCGAAGCCGCCGCCCGTGCCGAAGAAGAAGCGGCGCGCGCCGCCGAAGAGGAAGCCCGCAGGGCCGAAGAAGAAGCCAGGCTCGCGGCAGAAGCCGCCGCCCGGGCTGAAGCGGAAGCCGCGGAAGAAGCTCGCAGGCTGGCTGAAGAACAGGCAAGGGCCGAAGAAGAAGCCCGCCTTGCTCAGGAAGAATACGAACGCCAAATGCGCGAATACGAAGAACAGCTTGCCGCCTACGAACGCCAGCAGGCGGAAGAGGCACGCCTCGCAGCAGAACAGGCTGCGGCCCAACAGGCGGAGGCAGCACGCCTCGCGGCAGAACAGGCAGCAGCCCATACGGCTGCACAACAGGCCGCAGCGGCAGCTCAACCTCAGGCAGCCGCCCCCACTCCGGCTCCCATGCCCGTAGCCGATGCCGCCGGCGCACCGCTTGCAGCCAATCTCCAGGCCACGCTCGACCAGATCCGCGCCATGCAGGAAGCACTTGCCGCACAAGCGCAGGCCATGGCCATGGTCGCCCAGCAGGCCGGCCTCGCTGCCCCTGCAGCACACCCTTATGCGGCTCCGGCCTTTGCTCCCGCCCCTCTGGCGGGAGGCACCCCCCTGCCCGCAGCTCCGCCAGCTCCGGCGCCAGCCGCAGCCCCGGTCAAACTGGGTGCACCGAAACTCTCCCTCTCGGCCTTGAAAGGCACAGCTGCACCCCATCACGACCCTGCTGCCCAGCCGGCGGCACCCGCCACGCCCGCTTCACCCTTTGCCGGAGCTCCGGCTCCAGCTCTGGCACGCCCCTCTCTGGCGGCGCAGCCCCACACTCCGGCTGCATCGCCGTTCGCCTCGGCTCCGGCACCCATGCTTGCGCCCCACGCCGCCGCCGCACCGGAAACGGCTCCGTCCGAACCCGCAGCTCAGGCCGCACCCAAACTCTCCTTGAATGCAAGCCCCGCCGCTGCGCCCTCGCTGGCTACGCCGAAACTGGCACGCCCGGGCCTCGCCCTGCAATCCTCTGCCTCTGCGGCCGCCGCTCCCGGTACGCAAACGGCTGAAGACCCGGAAAATCCGGACGCCGCTGCCACAGAAGCCGCCGAACAGGCCCGGCAGGACGCCTACTACCAGGCGCTTCAATCCGCCGCAGCCCAAACGCCATGGCACAAAAAGAAAAGCGTCCTCTTCATGCTGGGCGGCTTTGCTGCACTCTTCATCGGCGTCGGCATCGCCCTCTACTTCAAAATGCAGGATGACAAAGCCCAGCAAGAGGAAGACAAGAAAATTCAGGCACTGCTCAAAGTTGCCGAAGGCATCAACAAATCCCTCATCAAGGAACCGAAAGGCGACCTCTCGCTCGAAGCCTTGCAGCAGAAAAACGTGGGCCTTGGCAGCATCAACAAAGACTCGTGCCAGCGCCTCCTCCGCGTCATCAAAAACAAGGACCGCGACATCGGCGTTGCACGTCAGGCCATCATCTACCTCGCCGTCATGATGGCGCAGGATGCATCCCTCTGCCAGCTCGTCATCGACGACATCGTCAAAAAGCCAGAAGCCTACGACAAGGACCGCTTCGACTGGCTCACCCAGAACATCGCCGCCACGCGCATGCCCAATGCCAAGCAACTGCTGCTTGACCTCGCCGAAAAAATCAACACCAAGGCACCCGACAATAAAGACATGTACATAGGAGAAATCTACAAAAACATCGCTGGACTCGTCGATGCAGGAGATTTCGACGCCATGGTCAAACTCGTCAACGATGAAAAAACATCCGGCAAACTCGCAGGAGCACTGGCAAACAACCTCTACACCATCATCGAAAGCACCTACAGGGAAAACCCCGAAGCCGCCGCAGCTCTTGGTGACAAGCTCGTCTCCGACATCAACGAGAAAAAAATGGCAGGCCAGCTCCTGCTTGCCCTTGCTCAGGCCGGATCTCCCAAAGGCTTCGAAATGATCAAAAACCGCATGGCCAACGCTCCTGACCCGCGCATGGCATACGGCGTCTGGACCAACGTCAAACAGGCGCTCTCCATGTGGAGCAACGACTCCGTCGTACCGTACCTCGTGGAACTTCGCACAGCGGAAAACCCGATGATCGCCAAGGAAGCCGACACCGCCCTGGCCGCTCTGATCAACCATGACTCCTCCCGCACCGACGAAGAATTCGACCGCCTCGTCGCCCTCGTCTACGGAGACCTGAACACGGACACCAGCGAATACGACGAACTCAACAACAAACTCTCGCCCGGTTCCGCCATGGAAGTCAAATCCAGCGACCCGAGCTACGCCGGACTGCAGGCACGCATGGAAAAAATCAAACCCATCCATAACCAGAAAATCATCTTCTGTACATCGTTGGCCAAACACACAGCGAAACCGCACATCATGCGCTATCTGGAAAAAATGAGCAAAGACTCCGACCGCCTCGTCGCCGTCGAGGCCAAATCCGCCATGACCCGCGTACAGGAAAACACCAAAAAGGCTGAAGCGGCAAAAGCTGCTGCAGCTGCCAAAAAAGATTGATTATCGGCTATCCGCCACGCTTGAGACACCGTTCCGGACATCCGGAACGGTGTCTTTGCATATCGGCGGTTACGCCAAGAACCTCCCGAACGGCTATCAAAAAAAGAACCCGCAGCACGCTCTCCTTCAAACATCCTCACACCTGCCCAAGCCCTCCGTGCCGAGACTTATTTTATGCTCGCCAAAACCCACCCGATAGAGTAGAATCCCCTCACCTTGACAGCCACGACGGCCCGAACGGGCCACGGCCGCGTCAAGACCACATCTGATTGCTGACTATGTCCGACCTCACACAGCCTTTCAAGAGACTCCCCGTTGCAGTCATCGGCACCGGTTCCTACGTGCCTGAACGCCGCCTCACCAACGCCGACCTGGAAAAAATGGTGGAAACCTCCAACGAATGGATCGTGGAACGCACCGGCATCCTCGAACGCCGCATCGCCGCCGAGAACGAACATACCTCGCACATGGCAACAAGAGCCGCCGAGCGTGCGCTTGAATCTGCCGGAGTATCCCCCGAAGAAGTGGATCTCATCATCGTCGCCACCATCACGCCGGACACCTTCACCCCCTCCACCGCCTGCTACGTCCAGAACAACATCGGAGCCAAAAACGCCGTCGCCTTCGACATCTCCGCTGCATGCTCCGGCTTCCTCTTCGCCCTCAAAACAGCCGTCCAGTACATCGGCTGCGGACAAGCCAGAACAGCCCTCATCATCGCGGCTGAAAAACTCTCCACCGTCGTCAACTGGGAAGACCGCTCTACATGCGTCCTCTTCGGCGACGGCTCCGGCGCAGCCGTCCTCCGCACGGGCGACCAGCCCGGAGACGGCGCAGTCCTCGCCTCCGACATCGGCAGCGACGGCTCCCTGCACGACCTCCTCCGCATCCCCGGCGGCGGCTCCGCCTGCCCCACCACCACGGAAAACGTCCACGAACGCCTGGCCACCCTCGCCATGCGAGGCAACGAAACATTCCGCCACGCCGTCTCCCACATGAAGGAATCGGCCACCTCGCTCATCGAACGGGCCGGCATCCAGCCGGAAGAAATCAAACTCGTCGTACCGCACCAGGCCAACCTCCGCATCATCAACGCCGTCGCGCAACGCCTCACCATCCCGGCAGACCGCGTCTTCGTCAACCTGCAGAAATACGGCAACACATCCGCCGCAGCCGTCGCCATCGCCTTCGACGAAGCGCGCCGCGAAGGCCGCTTCGGCAAGGGAGACATCGTCCTCCTCGTCGCCTTCGGCGCCGGCCTCACATGGAGCTCCGCCGCCATCCGCTGGTAAACCCATTCCTCCCCGCGCCCAGACCCATCATCACATCATCCACGTTCGACATGACAGCAGAACCATACGGTAAGAAAAACCCCTTCCCGGCCCCCGTACTGGGAGTCAGGCCCCTCACCGCACCCGGCAGCGCCAAAGAAACCATCCATGCCGAATTCAGCCTCGAAGGCTCCGGGCTCGAATACGTCACGGGCGATGCCCTCGGCGTCATCCCCTGCAACGACCCGGCACTTGCCGATGCACTCATCGCCGCCCTCGGCCTGAATCCCGATGCCGCCGTACCCACCCCGGAAGGAGACTCCAAACCGCTGCGCGAAGCCCTCATCTCGAACTACGACATCACCACCGTCAACAAAGGCATCCTCACCAAATGGAACACCTTTGCCAACTGCCCCTACCTTGCCGAAATCATCGAAGACAAGGAAAAACTCAACAACTTCTGCTGGGGCCGCGACCTCCTCGACCTCGCCGGCATGAACCACAAGCCGAACTTCGGCAGTGAAGAAGCCTTCGTCGGCATCCTCAAAAAACTCATGCCCCGCCTCTACTCCATCGCCTCCAGCCCCACGGCCCACCCCGGGCAGGTACACCTGTGCGTCGGAGCCGTCCGCTACACCGCCTTTGACCGCCAGCGCGGCGGCGTCTGCTCCACCTTCATGGCGGACCGCATGCCCCAGGGCAGCACGGCCAGAGTCTTCATCCACAGCAACAAAAACTTCCGCCTCCCGGAAAACTCCGCCCTCCCCATCATCATGGTCGGCCCGGGCACAGGCATCGCCCCCTTCCGCGCCTTCTGGGAAGAACGCATCGCCACCGGAGCCACAGGCCCGAACTGGCTCTTCTTCGGCAACCCGCATCAAGCCACGGACGGCTGCTACACCGACGAACTCGACACACTCGTCTCCGAAGGCAAACTCAAACTCTCCGTCGCATGGTCCCGCGACCAGGCTGAAAAAGTCTACGTCCAGCACCTCATGGAACGCGAAGGCGCAGAACTCTGGGCATGGCTCGAAAAAGGCGCATGCTTCTACGTCTGCGGCGATGCCTCCCGCATGGCCAAGGATGTCGAACAGGCCCTGCTCGACATCATCTCCCGCTACGGCCACAAAACCGCCGACGAAGCCGCCGCCTATCTGGCAGCCATGAAAACCGACAAACGCTACCAGCGCGACGTATACTAAAACGGCCTCGCATCCCCTTTGCAACGCACGTTTCCGGATCGGGAACGTGCGTTTTGCATGCAATCCCACATCGCTATCAAGCAAGGAAGAGTCACGCGCTCCCTGCATGACCGTCCCTTTTCCCGCGAAGAACCCCGGAACAACATGTAACCTGCTCCGCCTTCCGCACAATATCCACCACACCGCAAACCAGGCTTGACAAAACGAACACCGATCCCCTAGACTGCCATGATGCTCCCTATCCTTGTCATCCCCCTTTGTGCCATTTTGAGCCGGCATACCCTTGTATCTTCCGACGAACAACCGGCAAAAACTCGTCCGGTCGGCATCCTGCACGCCATATTCAACCCGCCCCCCCGGGAAAACAAACAAGACAGAGAATTGCTTGACATCGCCGCAACAATCACCCAATCCCTCTACGAACCACCCAAAGGCGACCTCCGGCTCGAAACCCTGCACCGGAAAAACGTCGATCTGGGAACCATCGACCGACCGGCGGCTCAACGGCTCCTCCGCCTCATCAAAGACCCGGAGCGCGACATGGGCGACTCCCGGCAGGCCATCATCTACCTCGCCGTCATGATGGCGAAGGACGAAACCATCCGCCAGCTCGTCATCGACGAAATCGTCAAAAAACCTGAAGCCTACGACAAAGAACGCTTCGACTGGCTCACCCAGAACATCGCGGCCACGCACATGCCCAATGCCAAGCAACTGTTGCTCAATCTAGCCGACAAAATCAACACCAAGGCTTCCGGCAATCAGGACATGTACATCTTCCCAATCTACAAAAACATCGCCGGACTCGTCGATGCGGGAGATTTCGACGCCATGGTCAAACGCATCAACGATGAAAAAACATCCGGCAAACTCACAGGAGCGCTGGCCAACAACCTCTACACCATTATCGAAAGCACCTACAGGGAAAACCCCGAAGCCGCCGCAGCTCTTGGCGACAAGCTCGTCTCCGACGTCAACGAGAAAAAAATGGCAGGCCAGCTCCTGCTTGCCCTTGCTCAGGCCGGATCGCCCAAAGGACTCGAAATGATCAAAAAACGCATGGCCGCCGCCACGGATCCCCGCAACCAATACGGCGTCTGGACCAACGTCAAACAGGCTCTCGCCATGTGGAGCAACGACTCCGTCGTACCGTATCTCGTGGAACTGCGCACCTCATCCCATCCGATGATCTCCAAGGAAGCCGACACTGCATTGGCTGCGTTGCTCAACCATGACTCCACCCGCACCGACGAAGAATTCGACCGCCTCGTCGACCTCGTCCACGGAGATCTGGACACGGACACCAGCGCATACGAGGAACTCGACAAATGGCTCTCCCCCGACTCTCCCTCCCGGCTTTCTGAAAGCGATCCGCGCTACGCCGGACTACAGGCACGCATGGAAAACATCAAACCCATCCATGACCGGAAAATCATCTTCTGCAAATCGTTGGCCAACCACACCGCAAAACCGTATATCCTGCGCCATCTGGAAAAAATGCGCATGGATCGCGACAGACCCGTCGCCCGCGAAGCGAAACAATCCCTCGAACGCGTCCACTCAAACACCCGCAAAGCAACCGCTCACACACACTAAGTCTCCAACCATCAACATTCCATGAAAACACACACCCTCATCCCCACCCTCGCCTGCCTCGGCATCCTTGCACCCGCCATGGCAAACACGCAGAAAACGGAACCAGCGCCGACACCCCAAACCGCCCCGCAATCCATAAGCGCCGACATCAAAACCTACAGGCAAATATGGATGGACTTCTTCTCCCTGCTCGACACCATACAAGACACGGCAAGCGCCAACAAAGCCGTACCGGCCCTGCAAACTCTGAACAACCGGCTGAACGCATTCCAAGCCGCCCACCCCTATAACCGACTCTCCGAAAACGAACGGCAATTCATTCAAAACACCGGTCAGGAAATCCGGCGCATCAACAGCGAGAAAAAACAGGCAAACCGCATCATCGACAACGCCTTCTATCAATCCGACTCCCTCCTCGTCTCCCTCACGGACGAAGAATGCCCGTTCAACGCCCTGTTCCGCAACCAAAAAACGGAACACTACGCCATGCAACTTGCCTACAAGGCACAGGAAACGGCCGACCAGCCCAACAACCCCTATATATTCGCCAAAGACGACATGGCAAAAGATGCCGAACAACGCCATGCCAACCTGCTTGCCCAACCGGACTCCCCCTATCAGGGCGGCATGGGATTGACTGAGGAAGACGCCGTCATCCTGCACGAACAGAACGAAGAAAAACAGCAGGAACTCCAATACGCCTATCTGGAAACCGTCTACCCGGCAGCCAAACCCTTCTACGGACTCGTACAGGCGACACCGGACAACGGATTCTACAACATCATCATTGTCAACATCAGTGACGACATTGAAAAACGCACGGGCAAACGTCCGGAACAACCCGCGCTCATCCCCGTCTACTTCCGCATAGACACACCGGCAGCCAAAAACGAAAAGCCGGAAGAAAACTGACCGTCTCCGCCACCTGTGAACACAAAAGCACTCCTGCCATTCCTCGCCATATCCGGCGTCCTGTCCGCCGCACCGGACGCCGGAAACACGCTCCACTCCGCACCGCCAACCGCAACCGCTCCGCAAAACGTACGCGAAGAAATCAAAGCCTACCGCCACCTGATCGAAGAATACTTCGCCCTCCTCGCCACCATTCACGACACGGCCAGCGCGGACACAGCCGTACCGGCACTGAAAGCCCTGGGCATGCGGCTGAACCGCTTTCATAAGGAATACCCCTACGAGCAACTCCCGAGAATCGAACGGCAATTCATCAACCGAACCTATCTTGCATTACACGAAATCGAATCCAACAGGAAAACGCCGATCCGCATCTCCTCCAAGGACTTTTATCACTCCGACGCCCTCTTCGAAACATTGGCCAAGGAACTCCCGCCTGTAAGCCCTGCCTTTGAAGACACCCATTACCTGCCGACATCTGCACGCGACCGAATCCGACGCCAGCACCAGAACAAAGTGGATCAAGACACCTACGCCTTTGCCAGAATGCTCATCAAGGCGGAAGCGGAACAACGCCACATCCGCCTTCTCGCCCAGCCCGATTCCCCCTACCGGGGCGGCATGGGGTGGACGGAGGAAGACGCCGTCATCCTGCACGGAAACCATGGAAAAAACCGTCAGAAACTACAGGATGCCTACCTTGAAACCGTCTATCAGACAACACGCCCATTCGTTCGGCGCAACAAAACCGCCCCGGATGGAGACATCGTCACCATCCCCCTCGACGCCGCAATCGAACGGCACACCGGAACACGCCCTGACCGGCCCACCCTCCTCGACATCCACTTCCGCATCGGCACCCCGGTAGCCGGGACTCCAGAAAAAGCAGAAAAATCGCCCGGCACCAATTAATCCTCGGCGAGGCATGGCAAACGCCGAACGCCCACAGACACACTCCCGGCTTTTCGCGCCTCGCACCGTGCAGTATAGTACACATGCCATGCCTGAAAAGATCCATCTGTACGACACGACGCTGCGCGACGGTGCGCAAAGTGAAGACATCAACCTCAGCACGGCGGACAAACTGCGCATCGCCGTCCGCCTGGACAACCTCGGCATCGACTACATCGAGGGCGGCTGGCCCGGAGCCAACCCCATCGACACCGCCTTCTTCGAACAAATCCGGAAACACCCCTTCGAATATGCGCGCCTTGCCGCCTTCGGCAGCACGCACCATGCCTCCTCCACCCCGGAAAACGACAAAACCCTCCAGGCCATCGCCACCTGCGGCGCCACCGTCGGCACCATCTTCGGCAAAACCTGCCCCCAGCACGTCAAAATCGCCCTCGGCATCACCCGCGAACGCAATCTGGAAATCATTCGCGACTCCATCGCCTACCTCAAGCAGAACCTCCATCAGGCATTCTTCGATGCCGAACACTTCTTCGACGGCTACAAACGCGATGCCGAATACGCCCTCGCAGCCCTCGCTGCCGCCCATGAAGGCGGCGCGGACACCCTCGTCCTCTGCGACACGAACGGCGGCAGCATGCCCGAAGAAATCACGGCCATCATCCGTGACGTCCGCGCCCGACTCCCTCACGCCATCCTCGGCATCCATGCGCACAACGACTGCGAACTCGCCGTCAGCAACACCCTCGCCGCCATCCATGCCGGAGCGCGGCAGGTACAGGGCACCATCAACGGCGTCGGCGAACGCTGCGGCAACGCCAACCTCTGCTCCGTCATCCCCAACATCCTACTCAAAACCGGAGGGCAATGCACCTGCCTGCCGGAAGGCCACCTCGGCCGCCTGAAACAGACCGCCGCCTTCGTCACCGACGTCGCCAACATGGTACCCTTCCACCGCCAACCCTTCGTCGGAGACTCCGCCTTCGCGCACAAAGGCGGAGTCCACGTCAGCGCCATCAACAAGGAATCGTCGCTCTACGAACACATCGAACCCGAAACCGTCGGCAACAGCCAGCGCATCCTCATGACCGAACAGGGTGGAAAAAGCAACATCCTCTCCCTCGCCCAAAACCTCGGCTACACCCTCTCCAAAGACGACCCCATCCTTGCCAGCCTCTCGGAAGCCATCAAAGGTAAAGCTTCCCGGGGCTACGACTACGCCGCCGCCGAAGCCAGCGTCGAACTCCTCATGCTGCGCCACCTCCCGCAGAACCCGCTGCCGGAATTCTTCAGACTGCTCCGCCTCTTCGTCGTCAACAGCAAAACCGTGGCCGACCCGGACATGATCGTCGAAGCCACCGTCAAACTCGATGTACGCGGACAGCAGGCCCACACCGCCGCCGGAGGCCAAGGCCCCGTCCATGCCCTCGACAAGGCCCTCCGCAAAGCCCTCCTCCCCTTCTACCCCGAAATCGAAGACATGAAACTCACCGACTACAAGGTGCGCGTCCTCACCGTCAAGGGAGAAGCCGATGCAGACGGAGGCACCGCCTCGAACGTCCGCGTCCTCATCGAATCCTCGGACTCCCATTCCAACTGGACCACCGTCGGCGTCTCCTATGACATCATCGACGCCAGCTGGCAGGCCCTCTCGGAATCCTTCATCTACCACCTCTACCGCCGCCACCGGGGACTGTAAACATTGTTACACACTTGTGATTCTTCCGGCCGCTTTTCCGCTTGAGAAACCCGGCTCCGGTTGTATGATGGAGTAGTGAACGCGTTCTCCCTCCTCCTGCTACCGTTGCATCTCCTCTCCGGAGCAACCACACCCCCGTCTTACGGCGAAAAAGAACCTGTCCCCACCGTCTGCGCGGACACCGGCCAATGGAACCGGAACGGGCGGGAGGCCATCATCACCTTCCCGGAAGCCCTGATCGAACGCAGTGAGATATATGCCACGCCCGCACCAAGGGCTACCATCCGGGGCAAAAGAACGACCGCCCCCCAGCCGGAACTTCAATGGACCGATCAGGACACCCTCACCGTCCAATTCGACGGTTCCTTCCCGGCAGCCGAACCATGGACCGTCTCATTGCCCGAAGGCACAACCTACCTGAGCGGCAAACCCGTTCAGCCCCTCGAATGGACGGTTCATACGCCGCCCGTCCGGCTGGATGCGGAAAGGTTCACCAACGACGACGCCTCCTGCCGCATCCTCGTCTTCGGAGGACACCTCACGGACACTCCCGAAAAAGAATGGCCTCGCGAAGCATTGTCCCTCTCGCCGGATGCACCGCTGCAATACACCTACCGCAGCCAAGACGGCAAAAAAATCAAAGGCATCGCCCGGCCCGTCTGCAAAGGCGGAGAATGGCCCGAGCGGCATCGGGAACGCCTGTCCCACATGCCCGGATACAACGAACTGCCGCCGGGCGCCGTCCTGCCGGGAGTCGTATGCGTCCAGCCGGAACAGCCTCTCGACCTCGATCAGGAATGGGAATTCACCTGCCGCCACCTCCCGGGCCATCGGAGAATCTATGCCGACTTCCACCCAAGCAGCAGCATGAGCATATATCCATGCCACCTTTCCGCCGATTCCCTTTCCCTCACATACAACCAAGAGGACACAGGCAGCAGCCTCATCCCCGCCTACCCCGTGATGGAACTTCGCATGAATGCCGACTTCCGGAAAGAAGACATCCCCGGCATCTTCAACAACAGCCTTCGCATCTTCGTCGATGGACAGGAAGCGCAACAGGCAGACAAGGTGAACACCAAAACCCTCGTTCACAACGGGAAACGCATCGACTTAGAACTTCTCCCCTCCGGCGCGGACCTCATCACGCCCGAAATCGTCTACCTCGACGGCAACAACTACCATGACATCACGCAAACCGACCGCATCTCCCGCACCACAGACACCATAGCCATCCGCATCCACAGCGAGGACGAGCTTCCGGTCGAAATCCGCCTGCAGGCCGGCTTGAAAGCCCTGTACGGAAGAACCCTGCCTACCGGCCAAGCCATGACCCTCCGATGCGTTCCGGCCTCCCCCCACGTCATCCTCCGCCCGAAACAGGCCCACATCTTCGCATCCGGATTCCCTCATGAAATCTCCGTCGCCTCACACGGCATGCAGGAAATCACCCTCCGCGCCGGGCGAATCGAACCGGGCGACGCCATCCGGGCCATGCTCCTCTACCTGCAAGATCAAGACATCTCGGAACACAACGGACAGTGGTATAAAACCTGCCGTCTGGCGCGCCTGCTGATCCAGAAAAGCATCAACCGCACCACCCCCTTCGCCCCGCTCAGGCACATACTCGACACCACCGTCGAACAAACCATCGACAAAAGCACGGAAGACCTTCGGGAGACATGGAACAGAAAAACAGCCTTCCTCAATGCGGCGCTGCCCGCCACGCAAGAGCACACCCGCCGATGGCAGCCTTCTCCCATCACGGCCCCGCTCGACCTCAAAACGGAAATCCGGAACATCTCCCTCGACCGGATGCAAAACGGCCGCCCGGCACCGGGCATGTACCTGATCGATGCACAGGGAGCCCCCTCCTCCTTCCTGTGGCAGAGCATCCTGCCCATCACAACGGATGCCACCCTCGCGAGCTACCTGCTCGACTCCGGCCGCCACCGCGACCGCACCCTCGTCCAGATCACGGACCTCGGCGCATTCTGGCTGCCGGATGAAAACACCCTCCACGTCGTCGCCTTCTCCGTCGCATCCGGTACCGTCCGGAACGAAGCCCGCATCACCGCGTACGACCGGAACGGCACCGTTCTGGGCACCGGCATCACCCGGCAAGGCAGCACAAAACTCGCCATGTCCCAGCCGGACCAAACGGCCTGGCTCCTCGTCGAACACGGCAACGATTACGCCCTCATTCCCTGTTTGGAACCACCCTTCGACCGCCCCAGCGAAAGCACCGAACCGGAGGCAACGGCCAAACCGGCACAGCCTCAAGCACCCGAGCTGAAACGCAGCCTCATGACATTCACCGACAGGCCCGTCTACCGCCCAGGAGAAACGGTACACCTCAAAGCCATCATGCGCGGATGGAAGCAGGACCGCTGCCTGCCGCTGCCGCCGACTCCGGCCACCTTCACCCTCTACGGCAACGAACGGCAAATCCTCCGGGAGAAAACCGTTACATGGAGCGAATTCGGCACCTGCGACCTCAGCTTCAACCTCCCCGAAGAAGAAACGGGCACCTTCCGCTACACATTCACCTTCCCCAAAACACCCGGCATCGCCGCCGGGCAAAACTCCACTCTCTTCTCCGACGAGGCGGATTATGAAGACAATATCTCCGTCGAAGAATACAGGCGCAATGCTTTCGAACCGAAAGCGGAGCTCACCGCCGAACCCATCAACCCGAAAAAGGCGCACATCCGTGTCGAAGCGATCGACTTCTCCGGCGTACCCGTCGCCGGAGCGAACACACGCCTCATCATGAAAACGTATTCGTCATACTTTGATGCCGGCGAATACAGGCGTTACTCCTTCAGCCACCCGGACAAAGAACGGAAAGCAACCGACGAAACCGAGACCGTCGTCCTTGGAAAAGACGGCACCGGCAGCATAGACATGCCCATCCGCCCGAATGGAGTCACCAGCCTGTCTCTGCGGGCCGAAATAACCAACAACCGGGAAGAAACAGTCACTGCCACCGCACGCACAATCGTTTATCCCACGGAATTCATGGCGGGGCTCCACGCGGAACCCCGGTTCTACCGACCCGGAAACAAGGCCTCCCTGAAACTCGTCTGTACCGATACGAAGGGCAAAGGATGGACGCACGACGAACAAATCCGCCTCACCGTCACCCGGACAGAATACGTCAAAACGACGGATGCCGCCGGCATACAAAAGCGCGAACCCAGAGTAGTACACGTCCTGAACGACACCGTCACCGTCCGGGCCGCCCGCAATACTCCCGGCCAACAGGGAGGCACCGACTACGGCTTCATACCGCCTCACCCGGGCGAATACACCATCACCGCCACATGGACGGACCGCTTCGGCAACACCGCATCCAGTCAAACAACCACCCGATTGTTCACGGAAAACTCCATCTACCGCCCCAAGAACAATTTGAGCTTCCGTTGCGCATCGGCCGCCGTCGCTCAAGGGCAGCCGATCCCCCTGATCTTCGACGATCCCGTTGAAGGGGAACTCATCGTCTTCATTCACAGCCTCAAGCAAACCGCATCCCGAATCGTCACCGTCCCTCCCGGCACACGGAAAATAGAAATCCCCATGGATGCCACCAACGAACCCAATGTGGAAGTGACGGTTCTGAAAATCGCCCCGCCGGATGCCACAGGCCTGCCGGTCATCAGCAAAGGCTCCTGCAACATTAACATCGAACAGACGGCCAGAAAACTTCAAATCTCACTGAACGCCCCCGAAACCGCTGTTCGCCCCGGCAGCGAAACCACCGTCAGCGGTCAAGCCCTCGAACCGGACGGCTCCCCGTCCCAAGCGGAAATCACCCTCTATGTCGAAGACGAAGGCGCGCTCAGCATCCGCCCCTACCGCAATCCGGACCCGCTGGCACACTTCACGCCGCACCATACCGCCTTCCGCCCCAGCTTCGGCTACCCTTCCCATAGCAGTTACATCATGCCCGGTCTCGCGACATGGAACAGCTACACGCGTGGAGCAAACAACAACAACCCGCTTGCATTGCACCCTCTTCCCAGCCTCCACCTTGGCAGCAGGGACCTCCCTCTTTTCAACATGTACTTCGGCGAAGGCATTGATTTGGGAACCAGCTTCGGCTCCGGCGGCATGGGGTTCGGATCAGAGCAGGCTGGCGGAGCATACCTGCGCACACGCACCGACTTCCGCCCCTGCGCCTTCTGGAAAGCCGACATCCGAACCGATGAACAGGGCCGCTTTTCCGCCACCTTCACCACGCCGGACACACTGACACGCTACCGGGTCATCGCCGTAGCCGTCGGAAAAGGAGACCGTTTCGGCTCGGCCACAGCCAACTACACCGCCAATCAGGAACTGATGCTGACGGCAGGCACACCCTTCTTCATGAGCACGGGAGACAAACTCACCCTTCCCGTCACTGTCGTCAACAACTCCGACAAAAACGGCACATGGAACATCTCCCTGCAAGGAGGAGCCACACAGCAAATCTCCCTCAAGGCCAACTCCCAAACCACCGTCAACTTCGACATCGAAGCAACTGCCGAAGGCGCCAAAACCCTCCAATGGACGGCTCTACCTGCTGATGAACAGGGTACCTCGGCCGCCTCCCGCAGCGATGCCGTCGAAGGCAGCTTCGACATCATCCACCCCGCGCCCTCCCTCCGGGAAACACACTACCTCGTTCTGGATGGCAGCCATTCCACGATCGACCCCGGACGGCTCGTCTCCGACGAACTCGGAGCCTCAGAACGAGGAAAAATCTCGCTCAAACTCAGCGCATCGCCCTACCTTCATCTTCTGGGGGATGTGGACTACCTGCTGCAATACCCCTACGGCTGCGTCGAACAAACGGCATCCGCCACCCTGCCATGGATCCTCTTCGACCTATTGCAACCATTGAACGGCACCGCCCGGAACATCTCCCGGGAGCAGGCCCGCAAAACCATGCAAACCGGCATCGGCCGCATCCTGAGCCGCCAGAACAAGGACGGAGGATTCGCCTACTGGCAAAAAGGCGATGCTTCCAGCCAATGGTCGCCCTACGCCCTCCTCATCCTCCGCCTTGCGAAGGAAACCGGAGCGGACATCCCCGGACAAACCTTGGAGCGAGGCTATGACTACCTCAGGAAAAGCCCATACGATCACGGCTCCGAACATCAGGCCATGGCCGCCTACGTACTGGCGCTCGCCGGGAAAAGCGACAACATCCCCCTCCGCAACGCGATGGAACACCTGAAGGACACCTCGCGAACGGCCCGCCTGTATCTTGCCCTGGCTCTGCTGCAAACGCCGGACGACGGCACCCGGAACCAAGCAGAAACCCTGCTCGGCATGCAACACAACGCCACACACGCAGAATACTACCCGGAAGCTGATGAGGCACTCCTCTTCATGATCGCCATGAAACTCCGCCCCGAACAGGCGCACGCCGCCTTCCTCGACTGGCGCAAAACCGCCACGCAGAACCTACACCGCAACACATGGAACTCCGGCTGGAACCTCATCGCCCTGCATGCCTACGACCGCATGCACCGCAACGAGCCGAAAAACGGCCGCATCGAACTCCGCAGCCTCGATGGCGCCTCTCGCCTTGACCTCGGTACCGGCACCATCGCCCGCTCATGGAAAACGGAACCGGAGCGCACCGCCGTCCGGAACCTCGGCATCTCCGCCAAGCACCTCTCCGGAAGCCCCGTCTATGCCATCCTGGAAATCGAAGCCAAACCGGAAAACACCGAATATCCCGGCGTCACGGAAAAGGGCCTCACCGTCACCCGCGTCTATGAAACCCTCGATAGCGAAGGCCGATGGAAACCGACCGACTCCTTCCGCGTGGGCGACACCGTACGCGTCACCCTCACCTGCTCCAAACAGCAACGCGCCCTCCGATATCTCGCAATGGAAGACTGCCTCCCCTCCTGCATGGAAGCCGTCAACCCCGCCCTCTCCTCCCAGGCGATAGCTTCCCCGGACGAACCGGCCCGTTCCACGGCAACGTCAACCGCCATCGACCACCGCGAATACCTCAAAAACCGCGTCCGCGTCTTCGCGACCCGGTGGAATGCAGGCAACACCCTCCACATGAGCTACCTTGCCCGCGTCGTCCGCGCCGGCACGGCAACCGCACCTCCGGCCAAGGCCGAACTCATGTATGAACCACAGGTATACGGCCTCAGCCCGAACAAACGCATCACGGTCAGCCCGCGCTAAGTAACATCGCTTGCGTGCAAAAACGTGGAATAGCGCCTTAATACGGCCATTTCTCAGGATTTTTCTCAAAAATTTGAAAGATTCGGCTTGTGTCATACGTAATGAGTATGGTTTATCTGCATCATGACGTTTCGCTCGCGCTTCCTTTCTCTCCTCACCACATCGCTCCTGCTTTCGGGACTTGTTTCCTGCCAGCAGACGCGGAAGGGATCGGAAACGCCTACGGGTGTCGTCACCACCATCATGACCGGAACCATCGTCCGCGTCAAACACGTCAAACTCGTCGTCGACACCCAATCGGGAGCCTTTGCCAGCATGACGGGCAAAGCGGCAGGCACCATTGCTCCATCCATTATCGCCGAAGGCACGCAGCACCTCGCCGCAGCCGCCGGTTCCCTGCTCGACAACAAACTGGAAGAAGCGCCCGGTGTCCAAATCCGCGTCCGCATGGACGATGAAGCCGGCACATTGAAGCAAATCACCCAACTCGCCTCACCCGAAGACAGCTTCAAGGTCGGACAGAAAGTCTGCATCTCCATCGGCAATACCCCCGGAAACGTCTTCCCCGACTGAACCTTGGCCGCACCCTATCCTCCTCTGCGACAATTCGTGCCACACATAGAGACATATTGTCACACCATGCGACATATCGACACACAACGCGAGACAAAATGTCTCATAAAAAGCAGCACACACGAGCGCCCAACAAATAAAAACAATTTATAATCAAAACAATTCGTTTTTGGCACAAAAATTGCTCTACCAAATAGTGAACAATGATGCGACACACAGCATCAACATAACATCCACCAACAATCACGAATAGAAAGAAATTCATACCATGAGCAAAATCCTCGGAATTGACCTCGGTACCACAAACTCCTGTATGTCCGTCATGGATGGCGGGCAAGGTACCGTCCTTGAAAACAGCGAAGGCGCGCGTACCACACCTTCCATCGTCGCCTTCACCAAGAGCGGCGAACGCATCGTCGGCCAGGCCGCCAAACGCCAGGCCGTCACCAACCCGAAAAACACCATTTTCTCGGCCAAGCGTCTGATCGGCCGCAAATACAGCGAACTCACCGAAGACGACAAGAAAGTTCCCTACACCATCGTCGAAGCAGCCAACGGCGACGCCCACATTCAGGTGGAAGTCGGTGGAGAAACCAAGGTATACTCCCCGCAGGAAATCTCCGCCATGATCCTCGGCAAACTGAAAACGGACGCCGAAGCCAAACTTGGCGAAACCATCACGGAAGCCGTCATCACCGTACCGGCCTACTTCAACGATGCCCAGCGCAACGCCACCAAGGCCGCCGGTGAAATCGCAGGCCTGAAGGTGCGCCGCATCATCAACGAACCGACGGCGGCAGCCCTCGCCTACGGCCTCGACAAGAAGAGCAACGAAAAAATCGCCGTGTACGACCTCGGCGGCGGCACGTTCGACATCTCCGTCCTCGAAATCGGCGACGGCGTCTTCGAAGTACTTGCATCCGACGGCGACACCCACCTCGGCGGCGACGACTGGGACAATGCCATCATCAACTGGATTCTCGATGAATTCAAAAAGGAATCCGGCATGGACATCTCCAAGCAGACCGACGCCCTCCAGCGCATCAAGGAAGAAGCGGAAAAAGCCAAAATCGCCCTCTCCTCCACGCAGAGCTACGACATCAGCCTCCCCTTCATCACCGCAGACGCCTCCGGCCCGAAGCACATCCAGCTCACGCTCTCCCGCAGCAAGCTCGAACAGCTCACCGAAAACCTGCTCGAACGCACCAAGCGCCCCGTCACGGAATGCATCCGCGAAGCAGGCATCTCCACCAGCGACATCAATGAGCTCGTCCTCGTGGGCGGCATGACCCGCATGCCCGCCGTGCAGGACATGGCCAAGAGCCTCGCCGGCAAGGAACCCCACAAGGGCGTGAACCCCGACGAAGTCGTCGCCATCGGCGCGGCCATTCAGGGCGGCGTTCTTCAGGGCGACGTCAGCGACGTACTCCTGCTCGACGTCACTCCGCTGACGCTCTCCATCGAAACCATGGGCGGCATCGCCACCCCGATGATCGAACGCAACACCACCATCCCGGTACGCAAGAGCCAGGTCTTCTCGACGGCCGCCGACAACCAGCCTGCAGTAGACATCCGAGTCTGCCAGGGCGAACGCAAAATGTTCGAAGACAACAAGCTTCTCGGCAACTTCAAGCTCGACGGCATCAACGCCGCTCCGCGCGGAGTGCCGCAGATCGAAGTCACCTTCGACATCGACTCGAACGGCATCCTCAAGGTCACGGCCAAGGACAAAGGCACCGGCAAGGAACAGAACATCTCCATTCAGGGATCTTCCGGCCTCTCCAAGGACGAAATCGAACGCGCCAAGAAGGATGCGGAAGCCCATGCCGAAGAAGACCGCCGCAAAGCGGAGGAAATCGAAACCGTCAACCAGGGTGAATCCCTCGCCCACAGCGTCGAACGCCAGCTCTCCGAACTCGGGGACAAGGCTCCGGCCGAAATCAAGCAGCCCATCGAAGACAAGGTCAAGGCCCTCAAGGATGCCGTCGCAGCCAAGGACATCGAAGGCATCAAGAAAGCCCGCACCGAACTCGAAGGCATGCTTGAAAACCTGAACAAGGCAGCACAGGCCGCTCAGGCTGAACCGACGGGCCAGCCCACCGAACCCGAAGGCGACGGCCCCCGCCAGGCCAAAGGCCGCGTCGTCGATGCCGAAGTCGTCGACGAAAACTAAGGGCAACCATTCTCCGGGCCGGAGGCGACTCCGGCCCGATATCACCTGAACAACAACACATACACAATACCATGATCAAACCACTCGGACAGCGCGTACTCATCAAGCGCGCAGAAGCAGAACAGAAAACGGCCGGAGGCCTCTTCCTTCCGGACAATGCCAAGGAAAAGCCGCAGGAAGCCATCGTCGTGGCGGTAGGCACCGGCGGACGTGATGAAAACGGCAAACTGATCGACTTCACCGTGAAGGAAAACGATCGCGTTCTCATCTCCAAATACGGCGGCACGGAAGTCAAAATCGACGGCCAGGACTACGTCATTGTCAGCGAACAGGACATCCTCGGCATCATCGACTGATTCCGACCCCGTCACAGCGTCGCGGATCAACAAAAACACCGCGACTTATTGAGATTTATTGAAAATTATTTAAAATTAAAAAACTGATTATTATGGCTAAACAACTCCAATTCGACGAAACGGCCCGCCAGTCCCTCCTGCGCGGTGTGGAAAAAATCGCCCGTGCCGTCAAGAGCACTCTCGGCCCGGCAGGACGCAACGTCGTCATCGACAAGAAATTCGGCTCCCCCACCATCACCAAGGACGGCGTCACCGTCGCCAAGGAAGTGGAACTTGAAGACGCATACGAAAACATGGGCGCCCAGCTCGTCCGCGAAGTCTCCTCCAAGACCAACGACATCGCAGGCGACGGCACCACCACCGCCACCGTCCTCGCCGAAAGCATCTACCGCGAAGGCCTCCGCAACGTCACCGCAGGAGCCAACCCGATCTCCCTGCAGCGCGGCATCCTGAAGGCCTCCGAAGCAGTAGTTGCCGAACTCAAGAAAATCTCCAAGACAGTCGATTCCACCAAGGAAATCGCACAGGTCGCCACCGTCTCCGCCAACTGGGACGCTGAAATCGGCAACATCATCGCCGAAGCCATGGACAAAGTCGGCAAAGACGGTACCATCACCGTCGAAGAAGCCAAGGGTATCGAAACCTCCCTCGACGTCGTCGAAGGCATGCAGTTCGACAAGGGCTACCTCTCCCCCTACTTCGTCACGAACGCCGAAGCCATGGAAGCCGTCCTTGACAACCCGTACATCCTCATCTTCGAAAAGAAGATCACGAACCTCAAGGACTTCCTTCCCCTCCTCGAAAAGGTGGCGAAAACCGGCCGTCCCTTCCTCGTCATCTCCGAAGACATCGAAGGCGAAGCCCTCGCCACTCTCGTGGTGAACCGCCTGCGCGGCACGCTCAACATCTGCGCCGTCAAGGCACCCGGTTTCGGCGACCGCCGCAAGGCCATGCTTGAAGACATCGCCATCCTCACGGGCGGTCAGTGCATCTCCGAAGACCTCGGTCTCCGCCTCGAAAACGTCGAAATCGACCAGCTCGGCCAGGCCAAGCGCGTCGTCGTCTCCAAGGACAGCACCGTCATCGTCGAAGGCGCCGGAGCATCCGACAAGATTCAGGCCCGCGTGGCCCAGATCCGCAAGCAGATCGAAGACACCACCTCCGACTACGACCGCGAAAAGCTCCAGGAACGCCTTGCGAAGCTTGCCGGCGGCGTCGCCGTCATCAAAGTCGGTGCAGCCACGGAAACCGAAATGAAGGAAAAGAAGGACCGCGTCGACGACGCCCTGCACGCCACCCGCGCAGCGGTGGAAGAAGGCATCGTTCCCGGCGGCGGCATCGCCTTCATCCGCGCCCAGAAAGCCATCTGCGGCCTTGATCTCGAAGGTGATGAAAAGACGGGCGCAGGCATCGTCTACCGCGCCATCGAATCCCCGCTTCGCCAGCTCGTCGAAAACGCAGGCCGCGAAGGTGCGCTCATCGTCGAAAAGGTCAAGAACATGCCCAACGTGGCGGACGGCTACAACGTCGCCACCGACAAGTACGAAGACCTCCTCGCCGCCGGCGTCGTGGACCCGACGAAAGTCACGCGCTCTGCTCTGCAGAATGCGGCCTCCATCTCCGGCCTCATGCTCACCACCGAATGCCTCATCTCCGAACTTCCGGAGAAGAAAGGCTGCTGCGGTGGCGGCGCTCCCGATATGGGAGGAATGGGCGGCATGGGTGGAATGGGCGGCATGATGTAACCGGCATCGGCCACCAAAGCCATAGAATACCCACATGGGCGCGCTCTTCGGAGCGCGCCTTTTTTATTCGTGAACACGACCCTGCATCCATCCGATCCGGATAGCCTTGAAAGAATGGAACCGCATTGCCCGTATTCACCGTATGGGCACGAGAGAAAGCCGAATACAGCATCCTCATCGCCCGGCATTTCCATCCTCCGCACATCAACAACCAAAACCATTCACGACAGCCATGAAAACCGTCCGCTCCCTCCTGCTGCTCCCTCTCGCTCTCTTCGGAACGGGTCTTGCGCAAACCTCCGGCCATCCTCCCGCTCCCCAAAACAAGCAGGGATGGAAACTTGTCTGGAACGACGAATTCGAAAAAAACGGAGCGCCCGACCCGAAAAAATGGACGTATGAAGAAGGCTTCGTCCGCAACAAGGAAGAACAGTACTACACCAAAAACCGCAGGCAGAACGCCCGCGTCGAAAAAGGATGCCTCATCATCGAAGCCCGGAAGGAACCCTTCAACAACCCGAAATACGATCCTAAAGCCACCCCCGAACAGTGGCAGAAATCCCGCAAACAGGCGCAATACACCTCCGCAGCCCTCACGACGGAAGGATTGGCGCAAATGAAATACGGTAAAATCGAAGTCCGGGCCAAACTTCCGAAAGGCATCGGCTCATGGCCTGCCATCTGGATGCTGGGCACCAGCCGCCCCAAAGTCGGCTGGCCCGCATGCGGTGAAATCGACATCATGGAATACGTCTCCTCCGCACCCGGCACCTGCCATGCCACCCTGCACTGGAAAAGGACGGACGGCGGAACGAACCGCAAAAACGCCAGCAAAGGAATCAAAACAAAAGAGCCCAGCCTCACCGATACCTTCCATGTATACGGCATGGAATGGGACGACAAAAACATCACCTTTACCCTCGACGGCAAGCCATACGGCACGCTGCCCGTGGACATCGCCAACCAGCCTGACGGCAGCAACCCCTTCCGCGCGCCGCATTACCTCCTGCTCAACCTCGCACTGGGCGGAAGCTGGGGGGGCAAAGTCGAAGGCAACGACTTCCCGAGGCAATACCTGATCGACTATGTCCGCATCTACGAACGGAACCATTGATTCCATTCTCTCCATACAGAAACCTTAATCCCGAATGTGACCGGAACGATGGCAAAACATGCCGCAGACAGTTCATACAACGGATTATGAATCCTGTGTCAATATGAAATTTCAAAATATAATGCCAGTGAGTCACTTATTCCAGGAAAAGGTATATCATACCTTTTATCTGCATCGGAAAATCAGAGGTAATGAATTCGTACTATTTTGATGTTCTGGTAGATGTATTACATAAAACGATGCCTTTTATGCACAGGATTCATAATCCGCTAACTTCTAGAAGTGGTCAGAATTGATCATTATACTTGTATGAAAAAAAGCATCTCCATCTTGTGTGCTACATACGTTTTCGGTACAGGGATTGCCTCAGCCGCAACTGCCATCATCGATTTCGGGTACAGCAACACCACCACACCGGCCTACGCCAACGCCGTAGGAGATAATATTCTCCAAAGCAATGCCGTCTCCATCAAAACAACGACAGGAGGGACTCTGGGATGGCAGTTCGCCAATTGGATGTCACGTACACCAAGCCCCAGCGGATCCCCTGTATTCGCCGCAACAACATGGAATAACAAACAGGCGTTCAATACATTTACCGATTCGTTGCAATTACCGGCCGGCACGTCGGATTTCTCCGATGTATGGAGGGACGGACTCAATTCATTTAGTGGAGCCGGAAATATCACGTTTTCAGGACTTGCCGCAGGCCACACCTATACAATCTCTCTGGGTATGGGCAGAGCGACCGACTCCGGCAGCGACATGCAGATATCCACAACCATGGGTACCTTGACAGGCGGAAGCTGGTTCCAGTCCAACGGCACATCCGGATCAACGGCTCTTGCAACATTTGCCCAAAGAGCTTCCGGAGTTCAGGCAATCGCATCCTACGACATCACCGCCGACAGCGCCGGTAAAATCCAGTTGACCATTACGAACTCCTCCCAATACGTCGCGCTCCAATTCGCCACCATTTCCGACAACATACCTGAACCGGGCAGCGCGGCTCTTGCCTTGCTTGGATTGCCCGTTCTGACCTTCCGACGCAGGAGAAAACAGTAAGGCCGTCCGGCATTCCTCCCTGCCCCCATCCTTCGGAAAAATGCAGGAGAAGGTTAAACGGATATCCCGAATTCTTCCGTTCTATTTGAAACCTGCATTTGCTTCCGCGAATGCAGGTTTCAAACAATCAGCCAACCAATGATACGGCAAGTCTTGAGGAACTTTTTCAAGGCTTTGTTGCATTCATCTCCTGCAGCAAAACGGAAAACACTTCTCGTACCGCATCAACCGCATCACTCCTCCCTTCTGCATTCAGAAGCCCATCATCCTGAAATCCGCGATACGAACGCATGGAAAAGTCGAAAACTTCACCATTGCCCCTCTCGGGAACCGACCTCCATTTCATCTCGACCGGAAAACCGGCGGCTCCGGAAACCGGGCAAATGAGCAACCCGCTACAGATTTTATCACTGCCGCTTCCTGAGGCAAACAGCGGCATCACATGAAACGGCGTACCTTCGACACGATAAACCGGCGGCAAGCCATACACTGCGCCATACATCCGCATGGCCTCCATCTTTCCACTCAGATAGTCCAAGACTCTGTCCCTGTTCGCCGACGTTACGACATCGTCGCGCCCATCCTCCAGCGAAACCTTGAATACAGAGCGCGCCATCTCCTTCAACAGAACTTCTCCGGGCTGCCTGTCCACCATTCTCACCTGATCCGAAGTATCGACGAATTCAAGAGCGTTGATATACTCGAGAGCCGGAATTCCCTGAGAAGTCATGGGTGAAGAACGCCCATCGGCATCCGTGGGCACGTCCACCCATTGTCCCCTGTATGGGCGAAGCCACGCACTAAACGCCGCGCCCGGCATCTCGTAATACCACGAAAAACTCTTGCTGGAACGATCTTCCCGGAGCGAACGCATGGCAAGCACATATTCCAGCATCCTGCTCGCCGTTTCCTTGCCGAATTCGCGATATACGGACGGCACCTGCCAATCAAACTCCCGGAGAGCCTCCGCAGCCAGAGCTCTCAGATTGCGGGCGGACAGCCCCTTCCTCGGAATATCGAAACTCTCCACCCCGATTCTGTTCGGCCCCAGCCACGACAGGCGCAGCCCCTTCTCCGGCGCACCTTCTGCCTGATAAGGGCATTTCATATACACGACGATATAATCCTTCTCCTCCGGATCGGACAAAAGCCACATATCCCACCGGCCCGGACGATACGGCCTCTCCTCCTGAGCGAGATGCGACCACTTCTTCTCCTTCCCTGCCAGAATCCATTCACGAACAGCGCCCAACTGGCCGCCAATCACCATATCCCCGGCATCCGGCCGGCGGAGCGGCCAGGGTTTTCCTTCTGCAGCGTGCATATCCCGCAGCACGGCATCGAATGCACCCTGCACCAGCTTCAGATTCCGTTCCCTGCCTGCCATACCGGAAATGACGAAATACCTGGCCACAGCCGGGCAGGCATCCTCTTCGTTCCACTTCGCAATCATCGGGTCGGCCTGAGGATACCATTTCACAAGAACAACATCCTCGCCCCTCTCTCCCCGGCAACAGATGAGCAAGCCGTCGATCTCGCCTTTACCCGTCTTCAGCAGCCGGAATTCATACGATGAACCCTTCGGACGGTAACAGGGATCTACCTGCAGCCTCGATGAACGGGAAGCCAATGCCTCCTCCACCAAGATCCGAAGCCAAACAAACTTGGCGATCTTCTCCCGGTTTGTCCGGTTGACCAGCGCATCCTTGCCGTCTTCCAGAACAACCGAGTTCCGGCCCGGTGCATCCTTCCGGCATTCCGGCAGCAACAGACCCGCCAGCGTCACGAGATCGCCGGGCCGGAAGAGTTCTCCGCCCAGCCCGTGCGACTCCACATGAATGCCGCCATCCTCATGCAAAGTTACCCGGATCCCTTTACTGCCGACCGCAGAAACGAGCGGCAAATACAAATCCACCCCAAGGGCATCTTCATCGGCGGACAACAGGGAAACGGCACGATCCGGCGGCAGGCTTCCGTCCAGAATGGCCGTACGGACGGCATTCAGTCCTTCCGCCGACAGTTTGGCCTGTGGCAAAGACGGCACATCCGCCATCATGTCGGGACTCGGCTGCGGCCCACATCGAGCCGACACCCCCATCTCTCGGACCATCTCCGCCCACCCGGCACGATCGATATCGGCAGACGCCTCTTCCCCTCTCACAAAACGGATATCCTTCACATACTCGGCAAACGGCAGCGCCCCCAGAGAACGGTAAGGCACCAGCTCCACATCATAAGCCGAACCGCCGACATGGTACCGCATCCGCCCATCCCTTACGGCAGGCTTCCGCACCAGCACGAACCGGAGCATCTCGTTCCGCAGCTTCACCCCCTTTGCCGCATCAATGGCCGAACCGCCCTCAGCAAGCTCTTCCAGCACCTCCGCAGCAAACTTCGCCAACCCGTTCGGAGACAATCCAGCCACAGCGAGCCCCAGAGCTTCCACCCGCACGACCTTGCCTCCCGCCGCCAACGACAGGCGCAAGGCGCGAGCCTTCGGAGATGCGGCATCCTGATACGGACACTTCAGATAAACGGATACATGCCCCCTGTCCGCCGGATCGGACAACAAAAATGCTTCCCAGCCCCCCAGCCTCCTGTACGGAAGCACTCGATCGACCGAGGGCAAATGCTGCACCTGTTGCCCCTGTACGAGCGAATCGCGCAAAGCCGCCAGCATCTCCGGCGTCATCACTTCGGCAGGGACCGCCGTCTCCATATCGGCCGCATTCATCTCATCCAGCAACGCACGGAACACCGCTTCCGCCATAAACCGCATATCCGCTGCCCCGCCTTCATGGTTACCCTCCGCCTCCAGCATCAGATACCGCGACAACGCCGGATCACAGCCTCGTGACGAACGCACGCCCCACCATGCAACCGTCACCGGATCGCCAGCCTTGCCATCCGCTCCCACACGCCGAATCGCCATGGAAGAGGGAAATTCTCCGCTCCAGCCGAAAGACACTTCACAGGAAGTACCCTCCGGCCTGCAGACGAACTCTCCAAACGGCGACCGCATACTGCTGTAATATGCAAAAATCCTGTCCAGATTTCGCTTGTTGACCCAAGCGTTCTCGCCCTGTTCCAGCAACAGGCGGAAAGCTCCCGTCTTCGGATTCCTCTCCAGAGGAAAGACCACTTCGGCCCAATGATCCGCCATCCCGCGACTCTCGCCGAAGCCGACAGCTTCCGCATACATGATCCTGTCCTCGAACAACGACAGGCGAATCCCCTTGATACCGCCGCCCTCTGCCGGGCACTTGAGATAGAGCACAACCACTCCGGCTTCATCCGGATCGGAAAGCAAATAGACTTCCCGATACCCGGGCAAATACGGAAACTCCTTGCTGAAAGGCTTCAGGAACTTGCGGCTGCCATGCGCCAGAATCCGCGCTTTCACCTCCTTCATCCCGTCGGGAGAACACCATGCCCCATCCTTGGAGATGAACGACCAGCCGTCCGCCACTCCCAAAGCAGGCAGCCTCGTACCCTCTGCCGCCTGCTTCATCTCGCGCAGCAACGCCTTCCGTGCAGCCGCATCCGACGACGGAATACATGGACAATCCATCCAAAAACCAGAGGGCTGCATACCCCCGGGATCCATTCTCCACAGCCCCAGCCAAATCCGATCCACATAAACAACAAACGGAGTACCCTCCACACGATAGATGGCGGGAGGATCCGCCGCACTCCTCATCATGTCACTGAAAAACACCGTTTTCGTCATTAAATAACTGATGATTCCGGAATCTTCCGACACATTCTCCGCTTCAGGAGCACACAAAAACTTCGCCATACCGTGCAACGCGAGGGCAAAATCCTCCGCCACCTCGAATCCTACGGCATTCACCAGCACGCGGCCATCCTCCTGCGAGCTCAGGCGAATACCCTGCTCCACCCTGCCTGCGGGCTGGTACGGCGATCTGAGAAACAGCTCCATACGCTCCGCCTCATCCGCAGCGGACAGCAAATACATATCCCAGAACGACGGCAGAAACGGAACCTCTCTACCCTCCGACGCCAAACGCCTGTTCTCCTTGTGCTCCAGAATACGAAGGCGTGTTTGCTCCAACACCTCACGGAAAAGCCCATCTCCGCTATCCGCCTCCCTTGTAGGCGGCACAGCATGTTCGTTGTCGGCAGCAAGCGGAGAGCCCAGACACAGAGTCACAGCAAAAAGAAAGCCTATTGATTTCAGTATATTCATCTTGTTGATTTCATTGGATTGTTGATTGTTTTCCGGCCTGCATATTCCCGGCCGGATTCGGATGCGGCGGCTCCTCCGGAGAAACAGGAGCAGCGCCCTCCATCTCCCGCAGCAGATACAGAAACGCCTCGCACGACATATCAAGCATATATTGGGGAGCATACCACCCACCCCAGACCATGCGTCCACCTGCTCCCTCCTTCAAAGTTTTCCACATGACGGAAACCGCGCTCCGTCCATTCGGAAGCCCACGATAACAGAATGAAAAACCTCCCACATCTTCGGGCTTCTCAATGGGAGCCAACTGACCCTTCGGAAGAAGAAAAACGGCATACGGCGACCCCTTGATCTCATAAAAAGGCAATTCTCCATACATGGAACCATGCATCGCGCGGCGCGGATTTCGCTTCAAAATATAGCGGGCAACAGCATCCGCATTCCTCCGGTTCAGCAAAGGATCCGTCCCATCCATCGAATAACACAGCCCATCCTTCACATCCGGTTTGACCACGCTATCCACACGACCCCTCGTCGGGAGGAGCAGAGACGTCCAGCTCAGCAAATCTTCTTTTGAGGCAACTCCCCGCTGCATGCCGAACGACTTCACCAACACGCCGTTTCCGGAACCCATACCAAAGACGAAAATACCCTTACCCGACACCGGCTTCGATCCGAACTCCTCATTGCCATCCTGTGGCTGCGAACGAACGACCTCGCGGCATTGCAGAAAAATGACGATGCGATCGTCTCCGGAAGAAGACAGCAAATACGCATCACGCAGGCAGGGAACCTCCCTGTCCATGAAAAACGGCTTCTTCTTTTGCCCTCCTTCCAGAATCACATCGCGAGCAGCCTTCAACCGGTCGTCCGTCAACCACGACGAGCCGTCCGGAACGGAAGCCGAAAAATACGGCGCAGGCAACCCCGCGACCTCCGAAGCAGCGCCGGCAGGCACGAATTTGTCCGTTGCTCCTGCCCCCGCCGAATCAATGGCGGCCAAAAATAACATGAAGAAAAGTCCTGAATACATGGGATCGTTGTTTTTTGTTGTGAATCGGGGCAAACGAATACCCCTGCATACATACAGACGGTTCCCTGAAAAAACGTTTCAATTCATTTGCACTTTTTGTAAAACGATCCTTCGCACCAATCGCACCCACTTCGGGACAAACGGCAGGCGAGCTTCCCGGCGGCACGGCCATGCCTGCCGCATGCCATCACGCGTTTTGAACTGGCGTTTTCCATATTCCGCCCTTATACTGCGGGCATGGAATTCTTTCAGTCGATTGCCGACACCTTCCAGTCCGTCTTCATCGAAAGCGACAAATGGAAGCACATCGCCTTGGCCATCATCTATCTCATTGCCGGCTACATCGCCGTCAAAACCTTGCGGCGCATCCTCATTCCCGTCATCCGCAAAACCATGCCCCGGCAAATCGGCCGCCTCCTGCAAAACGTCATCGGCGTCGCCATCTGGACCATCGCGCTGATTCAGGCGCTCTCCGCCATGGGCATCGATGTCGTCAGCATCCTCGGTGCGGCCGGGGTCGTCGGTATCGCCATCGGCTTCGCCTCCCAGACCTCGCTATCCAACCTGATCAGCGGCATCTTCCTCGTCGGCGAAAAAAGCGTCAACATCGGCGACACCATCCAGATCAGCGGCTTCACTGGCACCATCGAAAACATCGGGCTCCTCTCCGTCAAACTTCGGCAGGCGGACAACGCCGTCGTTCGGGTACCCAACGAAACACTCATCAAAACACCGGTCGTCAACATCACTGGAGACACCTTGCGCCGTTGCGACTTCGACATCGGCGTCGCCTACGACTCGGATCTCTCCACCGTCGAACGCCTGATCCACAAAGTCGTCACCTCGCAGGACACACTCGCGACGGAACCCGCCCCCGTCGTCCAGTTCGTCGCCTTTGCCGACTCGGCCCTCTCCCTGCGGGTAGGTGCATGGTGCAAAACGGGCGACTACCTGCAGGCACGCATGGAATTCGCCAAAAACATCCTGCAGGAATTCAAAGAACACGGCATCAACATCCCCTTCCCCATCCGCACTGTCGAAATCGTCGGCAATACGGACACCCCTTCCTGACAGCCGACCGTCACTTCCTCCACAATTCGGGCAACACATCCCGTACACCCTGCGGCACCGCATCCAGCCGCCCGGACATCAACTCTCGATTCTCGGCGGAACACGGAGCAAACGAAGCGTCCGCCCCATGATCCAGCATCAGGCGTGCCATCCGGACGGCGAAATCACCCGGCCGGGATTGGCCTCCCAGCCGCTCGCAGCAAACGAACAGAGGCGTCTTGCGATTACTCACGCAATCCACATCCCCCTCCTTCTTCAGAAATGCGTCCGCCATCGCCAAGGCTCGCTCCTGCACCCCCTCATGGAGCCGAACCTCACCATCGCGCAAGGCAACACTCCTCTCCACCAGATGGAATAAAAACGGGTGAGAGGCACTTCCCCCGTAAAACGCAGGCACGCCCTCCAGCGACGTATCCACCCCATGATCCAGTAACCATTGCAGCATGGCCACGGAATGCGGTTGCCGAAAATTCACGGCAGCCCATACCGGTGCGCCGTCATACTTGGAATTGATGTCCACCCCTCGCTCCATCAGCTCCTGCACAATCCGCACCGAACCGCTCCGGACGGAGCACATCATCACCTTGCCCGCCTCTTCCGGATGAATGAGTGCACCTCGTTCCAACAGAAGATCAGCAATATCAACACCCTTCCATCCCCTCACACCCGAGAAAATAAGAGCCTGCTCCAGATAGGAGTACGGCATGCCGGGCGAAGGCTCGATCATGGCGCCATGGTCGAGCATCAGGCGAACCAGCTCGACCTCCGCTCCGGCATACGCGGCAGAACCGCCCGGAAACGGGGAAAACGCCATACCGAAAGGACTTTCCCCTTCTGCCAGAATATCCTTCTCCCCGATGGGTGGACACACAATCAGGCATCGAGCATTCACATCGGCGCCGCGCAAAACGAGCGATCTGGCCAGCTCGCGATGCCCCGTAAACATGGCACACCACAGCAGCGACATCCGGTTGGAGCTTTCAAGCCGCACATCTCCCGTCCGGGCCGTCTCGCGCACCATTGCAACCACATCACGCCGCACAGCCGGAGCAATGAGATGCCAAAACCTCGCCTCGAACGAACCCGTATCAACCCACTCATCCGCCTCACGCAAAAGAGACTCGACCTCCCCGGCAACCTCCATCATCTCCCTGCGATCCTGCGCGGACCACGATTCATGAAACACCCAGCCCTCATCGGGAACCCCTGCCACAGGCGGGGAAACCGCATCTCCGGGATTCACGGAGGCAACACACAAAGCGACCAGCAGGGTAGGGAAAAGCATAAGACCATCATATCCTCAGCCATACCGTCGTCAAGGTAAAAACGCCCTCTCAGAAAAACGGGCGGGTGCAAAATAACCGCCCCATCGTTTTTTGACTTCACTTCCTGCCGAAAAAATGAGAAGCTTTCTCAGCAAACATCTTACCATGACAAACGGTTCAAACCCTCCCTACAAGCGCATACTTCTGAAATTGAGCGGCGAGGCTCTTCGCAGCCCCGGCAGCATGGACAACATCTCCCCCGAAATCGTCGCACGCATCGCCGGAGAAATCGCCGATGCCCACCGTCAGGGAGGCCTTGAAATCGCCCTCGTCGTCGGCGGAGGCAACTTTTGGCGCGGAGCCAAGGCCAGCGTCCGCGGCATGGACCGCGCCACGGCGGACTACGTCGGCATGCTGGCGACCGTCATGAACGCCCTCGCCCTGCAAAGCGCCATCGAACGCGCCGGAGTGCCCTGTATCGTGCAATCTGCCATCGAAATGAAAAACGTGGCCGAGCCCTTCATCCGCCTCAAGGCCCGCAACGACCTGGCCGACGGTAAAATCGTCATCTTCGCCGCAGGCACAGGCAACCCCTTCTTCTCCACCGACACCACGGCCGCTCTGCGCGCCAGCGAAATCAACGCCGAAATCGTCATGAAGGCCACTTCCGTGGACGGCGTATACGATGCCGACCCGAAGAAAGTGCCGGATGCCACGCGTTTCGACACGATCACCTATCAGGAATGCCTGCGACGTGAACTCAAGGTCATGGACTCCACGGCATTCACCCTCTGCATGGACAACAAGAAGCCCATCATCGTCTTCGACATGCACACGCCGAACAACATCACACGCGCCCTCCTCGGAGAACGCATCGGCACCATCATTTCTCAAGAACACTAAACAACTCACAAAAAAATAATATGGACGCAGAAACACTCCTGTTGGAAACCGAAGACGCCATGGAGAAAATCCTTGCCCACATGGGACAGGAATTCGGCGGCGTGCGCACAGGCAAAGCCTCGCCCGCCCTTGTCGAAAATCTCGACGTATATGTCACCAGCTACGGCTCGACCATGAAACTCAAGGGAATCGCCGTCATCAGCACGCCCGATGCACGCTCCATCCTCATCCAGCCGTTCGACCCGAGCACCCTGCATGACATCCAGCGCGCAATCAACGAAAGCAAGCTGAACATGAACCCGATCATCGATGCCCGCTCCGTGCGACTCCCCATCCCGGAACTGACGGAAGACCGCCGCCGCGATCTCGTCAAATACGTCAAATCCCTTGCGGAAGACACTCGCGTCCGCATCCGCGGCTGCCGCCGCGACGGCATGGAAGGCGCCAAAAAGCTCAAGGCAGGCAACGTCGTCACGGAAGACGGCCAGCGCGACCTTGAAGACAAAGTCCAAAAGCTGACCGACAAATTCATCAAGAGCATTGATGAACAGGTTGCCGCCAAAGAAAAGGACATCATGACCATCTAACCCTCAACCCACACCAAACCACCATGTCCGACACAGTCACCAATTTCCTCGCATCCGGCATCGAGATCACCGGAACCATTCGTTTTCAAAACGACATGCACATCGACGGCAAGATCGACGGCGAAATCATCTCGGATCACGGCACCGTCACCATCGGTGAAATGGCCGCCATCAAGGGCGACATCACCGCCGGAGACGTACGCATCTACGGCCATGTCGAAGGCAAAATCGCCTCCGAACGCTGCGAACTCAAACGCCAGGCCGTTCTGCACGGCGACGTAACGACGCGCACGCTTTCCATGGAAGAAGGCGCCCAGCTCAAAGGCCGCACCGAAATCGGCTAAACGCTACAGCCGATCCATTCTGTTTCAACAAGCCGGTTTCCTTTTGGGAACCGGCTTTTTCATACCGACACGCTCCGCTCACTGGGGAGTCAACGGCTTCCACCCGGCGCGCGCCTCCTGCAACTCACGCAATTGCTGCTCCTTCCAGTCGGTAATCGTCGGTTCTGGGCTCGCCTTGATCTTTTCCTCAATCAGCCCGTCGCTTCGCTTCTCGAAGGCCCGTCCGCGAGCATCATACTTCCTGCCGCTGAATTCCGACGGATTCATCACGAAGGCATCCTTGTTATTCTTCCACTCCGTTTTTTCGACGGGCCGTTGAAGCTTGACGAAATCCGGCGTCTCTACGGAAACAATCGGGCTATCCTTCCGCCCGTCCCAGCTGCGCGTGGCAAACTGCTTGTTCGCCTGATCGAACGATTTCTTGCGATAGGCATCCGATGCATCCTTGGAACCGAACCCGGCCGTATCGCCGCCGAACTCGAACTGCTTCCCCTGAAAAGCGCTTACCTTATCCATCTTGGTCTGAGGAATACCGTTCGGATTCATCAACGTCTCGAACTCGGCCCGACGGTCGCCCTGCCTCTTGCCGTTCACAAACACCGTACCGTTATTCTTCAGCTCCTGCAAGCCCCCGGTCGGCGAATCATCATACAGAATCGTCCTTTCCGGGGTGCAAGCCGCCAGAAAAACCGAGGCAAACAACAACAAATGCGGGTAAAGGGGATGCAGGGCCATGATCTACGCCGCCAATATAGCAGATTGCCCGGCAAAGGCAAGAATGAAGATTCGAGGCGCGACCCGCCTGCATCCTGCTCCCTCCGCCCGCCTTGGCATGAGGCAGGCAAAAATAAAATGAACATACGCCGCAGCCGGATTGTCTCAGCCACAAAGGCCATGAAATCATCTATCATCAAGCTGGCATGGATACTTCCTGCAATCGGATTGCAATTGGCAATCACCTCCTGCACCACCGATGCCTATGGCAACACGACCGTCACTCCGGCCGGCGCTGCAGCTATCGGCGTAGGGGCTCTTGCTGCCGGAGTCGCCGTAGGAGCTGCGATTGACAATGACCGTGATGACCATCATCACCATCACTACAATCCTCCGCCCCGGCCCCGCCCGCATTACCATGGCAACTACCGCCCGCAGCGCCCGATCTACCATCCCGCGTACAGGCCGTCCCGACCGTGGAGATAACCCGCTTTCATTTGACGAGGCATTGTGCAGTATGACAAAAAGAGCGCATTCCGAAAGAATGCGCTCTTTACTTTGAATTGGCGGGGAACAATCAGTTGTTCACGCGTCCCAGATAGGAGCCGTCTTCCGTCTTCACGGAAATGCGCTCGCCGGGCTTGATGAACAAAGGCACCTGCACGACGAGGCCCGTTTCCATGGTGGCGGGCTTGTACACGTTATTGGCGGAATCGCCCTTCACGCCTTCGGCTGCTTCGGCCACGGTCATCGTGATGGCAGCGGGAAGTTCGATGGAAACCACCGTCTCGTCCGTAAACATCAGGATGTAGGTACCGCCTTCGATGAGGTAGTCCTTCACGGGCTCCACGATATCTTCAGTCACCGTCACGTCGTCGTACGTATCGGGCTCAAGGAAATGGTAGCCCATGCCATCGATATAGCTGAACTCGTATTCTTCGCGGGCAAGGTTCACGCCTTCGAGATATTCGTTGGACGTAAGGCGAAGATTGTAGATTTTCTTCGTCGCAATGCTACGGATGCTCATCTGAACATAGGAAGCCATGCGGGGGGGACACTTGTGTTCCATGCTGACCACAACGCACACATCGTTGTTGTGATTCACAGCATGGCCTTTACGCAGATTGATAACTGGGACTTTTGCCATGTGGCGTGGAGCGTACCAGTTGCAGCCCCTCCCGTCAAGAAAAAACCCGCCGTTCATGGCGCACGGACAATACTTTTTGACAAATCTTCCCCATCGCTTCCCGGCGCCGGAACGGCATGCATTCTTCTTGACAATCAGGCCCCGGTCATTTACGGTGACTCCCGTTATGTTACAGGCAGGTATCGTAGGACTCCCGAACGTCGGCAAATCCACCCTTTTCAATGCAGTCACGCGCTCCCGCAAGGCGCAGGCCGCCAACTACCCCTTTTGCACCATCGACCCGAACGTCGGCATGGTCGTCGTCCCCGATGAACGCCTGAACGTCCTCTCCAAAATATCGAACTCCGAAAAAATCATTCCGACCGCCATCGAATTCGTGGACATCGCCGGACTGGTGAAGGGAGCCTCCGAAGGCGCCGGACTCGGCAACAAATTCCTTGCCAACATCCGCGAAGTGGACGCCATCGTCCAAGTCGTCCGCTGCTTCGACAACGACGACATCATCCACGAACTCGGCACCGTCAACCCTCTGCGCGACATCGAAATCATCAACGACGAACTCATCCTCGCCGACCTTTCCGCCATGGAAAAACGCAAGGATTCCCGCGAAAAGAAAGCCCGCGGAGGCGATAAGGAAGCCAAGGAAGAAGTCGCCCTCATCACCAAACTCCTGCCCCACCTCGATGCAGGCAACCCCGCCCTTACCCTCGAACTCTCGGACGACGAACGCAAACTCCTGAAATCCTTCGGCCTTCTTTCCGACAAGAAAAGCATCTTCGCCTGCAACGTGAATGAAGACGAACTGGCCGACGCCGTCAGCAACCCGGACGCCCACCCCTACGTCTCCCAGGTACGCCAGTACGTCGCCAACCACCACAATGCCGAAGCCGTCGTCATCTCCGCCCGCATCGAAGAAGAACTCTGCGAACTGCCGGCTGAAGAAGTCCGCGAATTCCTGCAGGACCTCGGCGTGCAGGACTCCGGCGTATCGGACCTCATCCGCTCCGTTTACCACCTTCTCGGCCTCCGCACCTACCTGACCACGGGCGTCAAGGAAACACGCGCCTGGACCATCCCTGCCGGAGCCAAGGCCCCGCAGGCCGCCGGAGTCATCCACACCGACTTCGAGCGCGGCTTCATTGCGGCTGAAGTCGTCGCATTCGCCGACCTCGTCGAATGCGGAGCCAAAGCCCGTGCACGCGAACTCGGCAAACTCCGCATCGAAGGCAAAGACTACACCGTACAGGACGGCGACGTCATCGAATTCCGCTTCAACGTCTCCAAATAGCCCACCATGTGAACCCGCCTCCCTCCAGACACCTCATCCTGCTGCACGGCAACCTTGGTTCCTGGAGGGACTGGGATTTCATCATCACTCCTCTGCGCGAAAAAGGCATCTCCTGCCATCCGTTGAATTTGTGGGAACTGATCGCATCCGGCTGCTCCGGCCTTGAAGAAGCCGGACGCAGAATCGCCGCACTGACCCTCCCGCACGCACCCTGCGCACTGATGGGCTACTCTCTTGGCGGCAGGCTCGCCCTCCACGCCATGCAAACCGCGCCGCAGGCATGGAGCGGTATCGCCTTCCTTTCGACGCATCCGGGCCTGCAAACGGCACAAGAAAGGCAAACCCGACTCGCTTCCGACCTCGAACAATCAGCCCTCTGCCGCCAACTGCCGCCACGGGATTTCCTCCAGCACTGGAACCGGCAGGGCGTACTGGCAGGTTCGGGGCAAGGACCTGCGCCCGACTACCCGCAGGAACAGGCCGCACAAGCCTTCGACATCTGGTCGCTCGGCAGGCAGGCGGACATGCGCCCGCACCTCCGCGACTTCTCCGGAAAAACCATCTGGCTGGCAGGTGAACAGGATGCCAAATTCTCCGCACTGGCCCGCACCATCCCCGGCATCTCCCCCATACTTGTACCCGGCGCAGGCCACCGCCTGCTCCAGCAATCCCCCTCCACCATCCTCCAAACCGCCCTCTCCCTGTTCTCGCAGGAATGAACCGCATCCCGGCCTTTCTCTCCGGCGGCGCCATTGCCGGATTGAGGCGATTACTCGCCGCATCTCCTCTATTCCCCCCGCTGCTCGCCGTCATCGGCATTCTGGCAGGAGGCTGGGGGTGGTACCTTGCGATCGCCGCACTTCTTGCCACAGCCCTTGCCCGCCAATGGAAAACACTCCTCCTCCTCGCACTGGCATCCGCCTATGCGGGATGGAAATACCATCAGGAAGAAACGCGCATACAACTGCTCCGTGATACATGGCACCAAACGCCCCCATCCATCCGCCATATTGAAGGAACCGTCATCCGCAGCCGCGAACACAGCGCCATTCTCGAAACAACGGGAGGAGATGCCATCGAACTCCTCCTCCCCGAAACCATCTCCATGCAGGAAGGAGAACGATGGAACATCCGGGGACTGCCCGCCGACTTCCCACCACCTCCCCTGCCCGGACTCTTCGACCGCAGCGCATGGCTCGGCACGCTGGGCGTCGCCTGCCGCCTCAGAGTCATTGAAGCATACCGGCAACCTCCCGCTTCATGGCAACAGCGCCTGCTGACCGCATCCAGGGAATGCCGCCGCACCATATCCTCGCTTCTGATGTCCGGCGCACCGCCCGACGACCCTGCAGCCCAGTTCATCGCAGCCCTTCTTCTGGGAGACAAAGAGCATGCCGACACCGAAATCATCGAAAACTTCCGGCGCAGCGGCTGCCTCCACGCCTTCGCCGTCAGCGGACTTCATGTCGGCATCATCGCCTTGCTGCTGGGCGGCCTCCTGCGCTTGTGCCACTGCTCGCCCTTCACCAAAAACATCCTCCTGCTACTCCTGCTGGGCGGCTACATCTTCGTCACCGGCATGCCCGTCTCCGCCGTCCGCGCCTACCTCATGATCGCAGCATTCCTTCTGGCCCGCCTCCTTCAGCGCGACTACCGGCTCCTGAACATCTGGAGCTTCGCCGCGCTGGCTCTGCTCCTGTGGAACCCGCGCTACCTCTTCCAACCCGGATTCCAGCTCTCTTTCGCCGTCTATGCCGCCATCTGCGCCGGAGCCTGCTGGAGCCGCACCTGCCGGGGCTGGTTCGAACCGGACGACTACATCCCCTTCCGCCTCATGACCGGAACGGAACGCCTGCGGCAACGTTGGGGCCGGAGCGCCTGCGGCCTCTTCATCGTCTCGGTTTGCGCATGGCTGGCCGCCCTGCCCCTGTGCATCTTCCACTTCCATGCCGTCAGCACCTGGGGCATTGCAGCCAACATCCTGCTCGCACCTCTTCTTCCCGTCGTCATGGGTCTCGGAGTCGCCGCACTCTGCCTGTCATGGTGCCCTGCCGCCCTCCTCGGCATCAACTGGCTCAACCGGCATATAGCCGATCTCACCCTGCAGGGAATCGCCGCCCTGTCGGGACTGCCTGCCGCCTATATCCCGGCCACCTCATCCATGCCGCAAGACAGCATCGTCATCATGACATTCACCCACGGCAGCCATGCCTGCCTTCTGGGCAATCCCGGACTCCTGATCGACTGCGGCACTGCCGACAATGCCCGTTGGACGGTCGCACCTGTCCTGTTCCACCTCACCGGCACTCCCGGCCTCTTCCTCGCCACCCACGCCCATGCCCGGCAAACGGGAGGAGCAGAAACCATCCGGCAAGCCCATCCGGGCATCATCTCCATCGACAGCAGCCATCTTCCGCCCGGAGGCATCACCGCCACCACCCCGGCAGGCACCTACACCATCATACCCGCTTCGCCACAACTGCCCCATGCCGACGCGGACGACGAAACTCCCATCGTACTCTGGGAAACCGGAAAACACCGCACCCTGTACATAGGCGATGCCTCCCTCCGCTCCCTGCTCCGCCTTCCTTCGCACATCCTGCGAGCAGACACCGTCATTCTCGGCAGGCATACCCGCCACCCTGCGGACGACATCGAATGGCTCCGTGCCACCGGAGCATCGCGCATCATCATGGCATCCGGCTCCACCGGTGGCGCCCCCATGCAGGAAGAACCGTCTCCGGCCGTCATGGAAATCCTTCCGGCACGCAGCATCCATTTCACACGCGCGGACACGCCAACAAATCTCCCGGAGTGACCACGGGATTCCGCTTGACGCTACGGACATCACAGTATAAAATCCGCTACCCTTCCGTGAGGCTCAATCTCACACGGGAATCAATGGAGCAGCCTTCCTCAAAAAACAAGCTCCGCACACGCACACTCTCTCGCTTCTTCCATGGATTTTACCAATATCGTGTTCTGGCTTTGCCTGATTCCGGCGATGGTCTGCATCTTCCTGACAGGCCGTTACATCCTGCATCACCGGACACAGGCCAAACAGCAATTTGAAAAATATGCCCTGCTCATCATCAGCCTTGCCTTCCTCGGTATGGCCAGCATGCTCACGCTCGGCATCTTCCTCCTCGTCGCCTTTCTGGCATACGGAGGCGTCAAACTCGCCTTGAAAGGCGGCCGCAACATGCGCAAACTGGCGCTCGGCATCCTCATACCGCTCCTGCTCATCCCCCTGCTGTACTACAAATACGGCTACTTCATCGGCACACAGGTCTTCAATCAGGAATGGGACACACTGCGCGACCTCATCATCCCTATCGGCATCTCCTTCTACACCTTCCAGAAAATCTCCTTCTGCATCGACACACTCTCCCGTCAGCAGCCGCTCCCGAAGTTCCTCGACTTCATGAACTTCGCCAGCTTCTTCCCGCAGATCGTTGCCGGACCCATCGAACGACGCGACTCCCTGCTGCCGCAAATGGAAAACATCCGGCTCACATGGAAAGCCGCCAATATCGACATCGGCCTGCGCTACATCGTCCTCGGCCTCTTCTTCAAAATGTGCATGGCGGACAACCTCGCATCGGCCTTCTTCCAACACTACGATGGCGGCAATGTATGGGTCATCTGGATGAACAACATCATCTTCGGCCTGCGCATCTACTTCGACTTCGCCGGATACGGACTCATCGCCTACGGGCTTGCACGCGGACTCGGAGTCCAGCTCACCATGAACTTCCTGAGCCCCTACTCCGCCACAAACATCACCGCCTTCTGGCGGCGCTGGCACATCTCCCTCACAGGCTGGTTCCGCGACTACATCTACTTCAACATCGGGGGCAGCCGCACCAAATTCTGGGCCTTCAACATCCTCCTCGTCTTCCTCATCTCCGGCCTGTGGCACGGAGCCTCATGGAACTTCGTCATGTGGGGCGGCCTGAGCGGCATCGCCATGATCCTCCACCGCTGCTACCGCAACCTCGGCCTGCGCATGTGGGCGCCCCTGTCCACCCTGCTCACCCTCATCACCATGTTCTACATCTGGATGTTCTTCTATGAAACGGACAACCACCAGCTTTGGGACAACACCTGCCACCTCCTCACCTTCTCCAGCTACAACACGAAATCCCTCATGGCAGTCGTCGGCACATTCCCCGTCGCCATCCTCACCTTCTGCTTCTTTGCCCTCATCAGCATCGTCTTGATCGTCATGGAAGGCCTCTCGGGCAAAAAAACGGGCAACCCCTACCAATGGCTCATCTCCCCCTATGCGTGCGGAGTCTGGGTCATCCTGACCATCGTCTTCAATCCAGGAGTCAAGAATTCCTTCATCTACTTCTCATTCTGACGCCATGAAGAAAACCCTCATCATCCTGCTCTGCTCCGTCCTGATCGGCCTGGGATTCGTGGCCTACTTCGACACACACTTCGACACCGAAAAAAGCTTCTTCGGAGAAGCCATCAACCGATCCGACCGCTGGCAGGAAACCATCGAGCGAGACCACGACCACAAATACGTACTTGCGGGCGGATCCAGCAGCCGAACCGGCATCAACCCGGCCCTCCTCCTGCAGCACGATGGCATCCCCCTCGTCAACGCAGCCACGCACGCCGGATTCGGAGCCGCCGTCAACACCGAACTCGCCCTCTCCTACCTCAAAAAAGGAGACACCCTGATCGTTGCCATCGAACCGGACAACCTGACAGGAATCGAATACCCCTTCCACAACTACACCACATCCGGCCTCAAATTCCTTGTCCACCACAGCAAACCGCTCGACCATGCGGCACACCTCTTCACACCGTCGGCGGAACACTACACCACCATCCTCCGGGGAGATGCATCCACCGTACTCATACGCCTCCTGAAGCCCCTCTTCTCCGACGAACTGTACCGATACTCCATCGATAAAAACCTCACGGAATCGGGCTGGATGAGCGTCAACCACAACTGGATGAGGCAAGCTCTCCCCTTCAACCCGGCAGAAATGATGCCCAAATCCAAACTCAACCGGTTCGGCAGACAACTCCTCACCGACATCCGCGACTGGTGTGCCCGGAACGGCGTCCGAGTCGTTTACTCCATCCCTCGTACCCTCCGGGAAGAACAAGCCCGCGCCTACTATGCTTCTCTCGCGTTGGACATCGCCACCATCATGCCTGTCCTCCGCGATCCGGCATTGGGAGTCAACCCGAACCCCAGGGAATTCGCCGACACCGTCAACCATTTGAACAGCAAAGGAGCCACCGACGCCACCATGGAACTTGGCCGGGAACTCAGAGAACAGGATTACTGGACCAGCGAAGAACTCCGGGCATACCTGCACAGCCATGGCTACGACGAAACCGGGCGACCTCTGCAGCCTCCGGCAAATGAAGGCACGCCTGCCACTTTGCCATAAAATGGCCTGCTGGCGAAAAAAGCACTTTCATTTCCCGTCGGGTATTGTTATCCTCCGCGCTTCCTCTTGAGTCGCATTATGAAAAATCTCCTGTCCATCGAAGAACTGACTGCACAACAAATCAGGGATCTGCTTGCACTCGGCCACAAACTCAAAGCCGAACGCGGCCGCCATGCAGAACTCCCCCTGCAGGGGCAAACCTGGGCACTCATCTTCTCCAAATCCTCCACGCGCACGCGCGTCTCCTTTGAAGTCGGCATCAGCGAACTGGGCGGCCGCCCCATGTTCCTCTCCACGCGCGACATCCAGCTCGGCCGCGGCGAACCCATCTCCGACACGGCCCGCGTCCTCGGCCGCATGATACACGGCGCCGTCATCCGCACCTACGAACAACAGGAAGTCGTCGACTTTGCCAACTACTCCGAACTGCCGACCATCAACGCCCTCACGGATGCGGAACACCCCTGCCAAATCCTCGCAGACCTCCTCACCATCGAAGAACTCTACGGCGTCGGCTCGTGGAAAGACATGAAAATCGCCTTCGTCGGCGACGGCGACAACAACATGGCCCGCTCATGGATGTGGGCAGCCAAACACCTCGGCTTCACTCTTGCCATCGGCGCACCTGCACAATACATGCCCGACGAAGCCTTCCGCCGCCACCTCGACACCGACCGCGTCATCTTCAGCACCGATCCCGTCGAAGCCGCCCGCAACGCCACCGTCATCAACACCGACACATGGATCTCCATGGGGCAGGAATCGGAAAAAGGCACCAAGGAACAGCACTTCCTTCCCTATCAGGTCAACAGGGAACTGCTCGCCCATGCAGCGTCCGGCCACAGCGTCTTCCATTGCCTCCCGGCCTATCGCGGCATGGAAATCACCGAAGAAATCCTCGAACAGTTCGCCCCCGTCATCTTCACCGAAGCGGAAAACCGCCTGCACGCACAGAAGGCAGTACTCGCCACACTCGCCAACAACCGCTAACCTCCGGCCATGACCTACGAAGAACGCTTGAACGAACTCCTCGAAGAACTCTCCTTCTTCGAAGACTGGACGGAAAAATACGAATACATCATCTCCCTCGGCCGCAAACTGCCGCCCATGGAAGACTGCTTCCGCCAGGAAAACAACCTCATTCAGGGATGCCAGTCCCGCGTCTGGCTCGGAACGACACTCGTCGACGGTAAAATGATTCTCTCGGCGGACAGCGACTCAGTCATCACCAAAGGGCTCATCGCCCTGTTCATCCGCCTTCTGTCCGGATTATCGCCGGAAGAAATCGTCCGTGCCGACCTTGGACGCATCGATGAAACAGGACTCAAGGAACACCTCGCGCCCACGCGCGCCAATGCCTTGAACTCCATGACGGGCCAAATCAAAAAAGCCGCGGCCGAAGCCATTCATTCGTAAAACAGAAGCATCAACAACCATTGAAAGGCGCCGTTATTCGGCGCCTTTTTCGTATCCGCTCCACACTCATATCTCCCAACACGCCCAACTTGCAGCCAACCAATCGATCGAAACCACACAACAACTCCTATATATTGTTTTACAAAAGATGATACAGCGAGCCAAATTGATCCCATTCCCGTTTCACGGGCTTATCGAATATGTTCAAGAGATGAATTGGCATACGGATTTTAAATCCGCATAATTTTATAAAAAATACATTCGTTTTGAATTAAAAAACATACAACATATAAAATATATTCATACAATTTCTTCCTCTTCATGACAATAATACCATGCTCTATTTTGGCGCGTACGCTCAGGCAGTCATATTATATGGCTTGACTGCGGATTTAAAATCAGTATAATTTTGCCGGATATTATTCATTTCATGAAAAAGACCCTACTCTCGATCTCTGCTCTGTTTGCCTTGTCAGCCGGTATCGTTCAGGCTGATACATCCCTTCGTTACCACTACGACTTCGAAAAAATCTCCGGCACAGGATCCGGCACGGCTGCAGCCGTCAATTACAACCTTGCCGAAAATCCGGGCACAGGCATGTGGACTGCTTCTTCCGGATGGGTCGGCTGGAGCAGTGGAGCGCTCGGCAGCAATTTCGCCTTCAACTGCCCCGGCGGTGGCGCCAAGCTGACCCTGCAGGGCAGCGGCCCAAACAACAGCTTGGGAGTCAATACCACCGACGGTTTTTCTCTGTCCTTCTTTGTCAAGGACAATGGTTCGGCTCAATATGCCAACATGTTCCAGCTCAATTCCTCCAATGGAAACCGCATTTTCTCCCAAAAGGATAGCGGAAGTGCCACGGCTTCAGGTTCATGGCAATTTTACAGCGGAACCCAATCCGGCCTCGGCGACTGGAAAGGCACAACCGTCCCGATGACGGGTTTTGCGCACATCGCCCTGACATTCCAGAACGGCACACTGCAAGTGTACCGGGACGGCACTCAGTTCCTGAATGCAACCGGGGTCAACTTTTCCGGAGAGCTCACCTCCATTGCACTGACTCCCGGCGGAACGGCCGCATTCGACGAATTCGCGCTTTACTCCGGCGTCCTGAATCAGGAAGAAATCACCTACCTTGCTTCACATTCGGCCAAGGATTTCACCGTACCGGAACCGGCTACAGCTACACTTGGCCTCGCCGGCCTTGCGCTGCTGTCGCTTCGTCGCAGACGCCGCGACGCCTGATCTGTTACTGGCACATCTTCAATCAGAAGGCATCCCTGACTTCAGGGATGCCTTTTGCATCTTCCGGAGAACGAACACCATGCCGCAATCCACTTACCGGAACAACCTTCCGAAACCATGGATCACTCCCAAAGGTACGACTGCTCCGAATCGACCACCTTGCCGTTCACCTCAAGCAACAGACGCCACGCCAGAATATCTCCCAGCTTTGCGCGTTCCTTGCCCGTAAAGCGGAAACACTCATGCCGCTCGCCCCGCTCGCGCCCCGGAGCAAAGTCGATGACCAATTCCTTCACCTGCGAACCCGTGGCCGCCTGCTGGTATTGGAACACCAGCCGCGTCTTCTGCTCCGGAGAAGCATCGTACCACGTCGCATAATAATAATCGCCGAGAAGGGCGACCCGCTCCTTGCCTGTCATTGCCCCGTACAGATGGTACGTGGCGTTGGCTCGCAGCAAGCCGCTTTCCCAGTCGGGCACCGATGTCGATTTCAACGGCACATCCGCAATCTCGCGCAGTTCGGAATGAGTCGGCGCGCACGCCGACAAACCGCAGATACAGGCAACAAGAAAGGCAAAAGACCGCTTCATCACGTTTATTCAATACATTCGGGGCGCAGAAGTCAACCCCAAAGCGAGTTAGCGCAGCAGCAGGCGATCACGCCCCAGCCCCGTCAGCTCGCCGAGGCGGCGAATCAGCCGCAGCATCACCGCCATCAGGGCAATCATCAACGGCACGCCGATCACGATGAAACCCCACCATGTAATGCGGCCTACGGCATAATTGTACTGCTCCTGCTGCAGTGCAACGGGTTCCAAAAGCACGGGCATCAGGAAATACAATGCAAGGCAGAAATTCGCGGCGGACGACACGATCAGAGAACCGGCCAGAATCCACGTCGCCTGTCCCAGCAGCTTCCCGTAGGCAGACTCATTGCCGGCTTCCTTCACACGCCTTTCGATCAATGCCACATCGAACACATCGGGATTGTACAGAAACGTCTGGAGCAACGGAGACTCGCTCTTGCGGGAAACCAGCACCGCCGCTGCCAGCACCAGAGGAATCAAAGCCTCCTTGCTGGCAAACAGCCACGGCGTCGACGCCGCGATGGAACCTTCCTCACCCACCACGAGAATCGTAATCACGCCCGTCAGCAGCACCCCGGCCAGCCCGACCGACGACATCAAATCCACCCTCTTATGGCGGATCAGCTCCTGCAGGCCGTACGTAATCGGCAGCAGGAGAGCCAGCACCATCGCCCACACGGGGCCCAGATGCCAGAAACGGCCCACCTCGAAATCCGCCCACGGCTCCATACTGCCCTTGCTGCAATAATCGAGAATCAGCACGGGCAAAATCACATTGATCAGCACACCCTTCAGCGAAGAGCGCCGAGCCTTGCCGCCGGACTCTGCCGCTTCCTGCACCTGCGGCTGCACACCTTCCTTATCCGCATCCATATCAAGCATTCCTCATGGTCATGATGGCATCGGACATACTCTTGGCGCGGAAGGTCGAAGATCCTGCCACCAGACAATCAGCGCCGGCCTCGCGGCACAAAGGAGCCTGTTCCGCTCCGATTCCTCCGTCCATCTGGATCAGGAAAGAAGCGCCGTGCTCCTTGCGCCATGCGGCCAGAGCGCGCACCTTGTCCAGTACCTCGCCCATGAACGACTGTCCGCCGAACCCGGGCACTACGGACATCACCAGCACCATATCCACCGCTTCCAGATACGGAAGGCAGGCCTCCCACGGAGTCGCGGGATTCACGGCAAGGCCGCACTGCACCCCAGCCTCGCGGATGCCGCGCAACGTCGCGGACAAATCCACCTGCCCGTCCAGTTCGGCATGGATGCAAATGAGATTCACGCCCGCTTTCACGAAACGCGGATAATAATGATCAGGCGCAGTAATCATCAGGTGAGCATCGAGGAACGCCGTCGGGCCGACGGCACGGCGCACGGCGGCGCACACATCCGGACCGAACGAAACATTATCCACGAAATGGCCGTCCATCACGTCGAGATGGAGCCAATCCGCACCCGCAATAAACGCGCGCCGGGCTTCGTTCCCGATCTGCGTGAAATCGGCCGCCAGCAAAGAAGGAGCAATCAACATAAACAGAGAGACAAATCAGTTGGCAACAATGTTCACCAGACGGCCCGGCACCACAATCACCTTGCGCACCGTCAGACCTTCCAGCAGTTCCTGAATGCGGGGCTGGGCGAGAGCCGCCCTTTCCACATCCTCGCGACCCGCATCGGCGGCCACCTGCACCTTATCGCGCAGCTTGCCGTTGATCTGGATCACGATTTCAAGCGAATCCTCCACGAGATACTCTTCCTTGTGCTTCGGCCATTCCTGCATGCAAAGCTGCTGCTTCGGCAACTGCGGGAACGCTTCGCACAAACGGGCGTAAATCTCCTCCGTGATATGCGGAGCGAACGGATTGAGCACCATCAGCAGATTCACGTAATCCGGCAGGCAAACCTTCTCGGCCGAAGTCATCGCGTTCGTGCATTCCATCATCTTGGAAATGGCCGTATTGAACGACATTTCCTCAATATCGGAAGTCACCTTCCTGATCGTCTTGTGCACCTCCTTACGCACCGGAGAAATGCTGCCTTCGGGACATCCGCAGGCCGTCACCTTGCCGGAAAGAGTCCACTCGCCCGCCTGATTCTCCACAAACGCGACGCGCCAGACGCGGGCCAGGAAGCGGGAAACCCCTTCCACACCCTTCGTCGCCCAGGGCTTCACATCCTTCAGCGGCCCCATGAACATCTCATACATGCGCAGGGAATCCGCACCGTACTGCTGCACAATATCGTCGGGATTCACCACATTGCCTCGGGACTTGGACATCTTCTGCCCGTCCTCACCGAGAATCAGCCCCTGATTCACCAGCTTGTTGAACGGCTCGTTCGTCGAAAGCAACCCGAGATCGAACAGCACCTTGTGCCAGAAACGGGCATACAGCAAATGCAGCACCGCATGCTCCGTACCGCCCACGTACAAATCCACGCCGCCGGGCTTCTCGGAACTGCCCATCCAGTAGCGCTCCACTTCAGGATCGACAAAGGCGCAGGCATTCTTCGGATCGAGATAACGCAGATAATACCAGCAGGAACCCGCCCATTGGGGCATCGTATTCGTCTCGCGGTGGGAGGTCTCGGAATAGCGGATCCACTCCGTCGCCTTCACCAGCGGGCCGCGGGGATCGCCGGAAGGCTTGAAATCCTCCATCTGCGGCTGCAACAGCGGCAGCTCGCTCTCGGAAAGCGGGTAATGGCGTCCGTCCTCCTCATTCCACACAATCGGGAACGGTTCACCCCAGTAACGCTGGCGGGAGAACAGCCAGTCGCGCAGCTTGTAATTCACCTTGCCTCGGCCGACGCCCTTCTCTTCCAGCCAGGCGATCATCCGCTTCTTGGCCTCGGGTGTGGACAGGCCCGTCAGGAAATCCGAATTCACGCTCGTACCTTCATAGCCGCAGAAACCCTGCCACGGAATATCGTCGCTCGGCGGAGCCACCACCTGCAGAATCGGAAGCTCGAACTTCTGCGCAAACTCGAAATCGCGCTCGTCGTGTGCGGGCACCGCCATAATCGCGCCCGTACCGTAGCCCATCAGCACATAGTCGGCAATCCAGATCGGAATCTCCTTGCCGTTCACGGGATTCACCGCATACGCGCCCGTAAACACGCCGGACTTGTCCTTCGCCAGATCCGTACGCTCCAGATCGCTCTTCGCCGCACAGGCTTTTCGGTACTCGGCCACGGCCTCCCGCGCTTCGTCCGTCACCATCTCGTCCACCAGCGGGTGTTCGGGGCAAAGCACCATATATGTTGCGCCGAACAACGTATCGGGGCGCGTCGTATACACCGTAATCTCATGCCCGTTTGCCTTGAAAGCCACCTCGGCTCCTTCCGACTTGCCGATCCAGTTGCGCTGCAGCAGCTTGATGGATTCCGGCCAGTCGAGAGGCTCCAGCTCATCGATCAGGCGTTCCGCATAGTCCGTAATGCGGAGCATCCACTGGCGCAGCATACGGCGCTCGATCGTATGTCCCTTACTGCGCCACTCCTCTACTTCCTCATTCGCCAGCACCGTACCCATATCGGGCGACCAGTTCACCGGCACCTCGGCCACATAGGCAAGGCGCACCGCATCGATCTCGTCGCGGCTCCAGCCCTTCGCTTCCAGCTCGGCCACGGGCTTCGCCTTATTGCACTCCTTGCAGAAATAGGAATTGTACAGCTTCAGGAACACCCACTGCGTCCATCGCACATACTCCGGATCGGTCGTCGCGATCTCGCGATCCCAGTCGTAGGAAAAGCCCAGCATCTTCAGCTGGCGGCGGAAATTGTCGATATTCCCCTGAGTCGTCACCGCGGGATGCTGCCCCGTCTTGATCGCGTACTGCTCGGCGGGAAGGCCGAACGAATCCCAACCCATCGGATGCAGCACATTGAAACCGTTCATCCTCTTGTAGCGCGACACGATATCCGTCGCCGTATACCCTTCCGGATGACCGACATGGAGCCCCGCACCGCTCGGATACGGGAACATATCGAGAATATAGCACTTCGGCCGGGAAGCATCGAACCCGGCTTCACCCGGATTCGCTACTTTGAAAGTCTTTTCAGCATCCCAAATCTGCTGCCATTTGGGCTCGAAAACATCGAAAGGATATGGATTTCTACGCTCGGACATGTTGCGCGGAAACATAGACCAAAACCCGCGCGAAATCAAGCTTATTATGGGAGATGCCGCCCGCGCGGAACCTCCCCCGGAACCGCATCAGTCCGGCTGCTGCGCCTGAAGAGCCTCATAGCGCGCCAGAATCCACAGCAAATCGGACAAACGATTCAGAAAAAGCGCACTCTGCACATTGCTCAGGGCATCCATATCGCGCAGCACCGCCACGCGCCGTTCCGCCCGGCGGCACACCGCACGCGCCAGGTCGAGCTGGGCAGAACCGAGCGTCGCCTCCTTGCCGGGACGCGCCCACCCGCGAAAACGGATATCGCACTCCTTCTCCATCGCGTGGGACAACTCCTCCAGCCACGCCACCTCCTCCTCGTGAATACGCGCATACCCTTTCTCGTCGTACTTCGGAAGATCTTCCTCCAGTGTCGCCAGCTCGCCCATCAACCCCACCAGCCGCTCCTGCACCCCGTCGATCTTCTCCACCGTCTCCGACCGCACGCCGCTCGCCCTCACCACTCCGAGCAGGGAGTTCAACTCATCCACCGTCCCGTATGCCTCCAGCCGTGGCGCGGACTTCGGACTTCTCTTGCCGAACATAAGATCGGTTTGACCATCATCGCCTCTTTTGGTAATAATACTCATGCCGCCACCTATACCACACAGGCATGAAACTTGCACGCTTAAACTCCGTTCCCGAAATCTTTTACTCTGTCCAGGGCGAAGGCGTATCACAGGGCTCGCCTACCGTCTTCCTCCGGCTCGCAGGCTGCAACCTTGCCTGCTCGTGGTGCGACACCGCCTACTCATGGAAACGGCAGGAAGCCGAGGAAATGACACCTCACCAAGTCCTCCGGGCCATCATGGACATCGTCGAGGCCGAAAGCCCCGAAGATTCCCCCTGCCGCCACATCGTCATCACCGGAGGCGAACCCCTGCTCCAGCAGCAGGAACTGGGCGAACTCCTCGGCCTGCTCGACGGCTGGCGCGTGGAAATCGAAACCAATGGCACACAGGCACCCTCCGGCGAGCTGGCTGCACGCGTCGATCAATGGAACGTCTCGCCCAAACTCTCGCACTCCGGCAACCGCACCGGGCGTGCGCTCGTCCCGGATACACTGGCTGCTTTCGCCGCTACCGGCAACGCATGGTTCAAATTCGTCATCGCCCATGAAAGCGACTGGGAAGAAATCAGGCAAACCGCGGAAACCGCAGGCATCCCACGCTCCCGCATTCTTCTCATGCCCATGGCCACGACCCGCGCAGAACTGGCCGCGGCGCGAGCCCATGTCATCGGCATCTGCCTCCAACACAACGTCCGCTACTCGGACAGGCTGCACATCGCCGTCTGGGACAGCAGGCAGGGCGTTTGAAGACTACTTCGAAAGCGCATAAATCAGGAGGAAAAAGATGAAAAAGGCGATGACAAACGTCACCCCTGCCACAAACGGCGTCACCTTCAATTCATCTTCCTGACTATCCGGTTTTGCCAAAGGAGGGCGAGGCACGAACCCGCCGTTGCCCGCTCCGTAGGCAGGCGGCGGAGCCGCAGCCTTCACGGGAGGAAGTTCCGTTTTCGGCTTCGATGCCAGAGCCGCAAACTGCGCGGGAGGAGGCATCTTTTTGACCGGAGGCAATACCGTCATGGAAGCGCTGACGATACTCGGCGGCGGCGGGCCGGGATTCGGTGCAGGCGGAGGCAATTCCTCCACCACGGAAACAACCTCCTGCACGGACTCTGCGACAGGCGGCACAGCTTTCGCTGCAGGCAGTTCGCCGCGCAAAGCCGCCTCGGCTCGCACCTTATTCTCCTTCATACTCCGAGCCTGACGCTCTTGAAGCCTTTGCATCTCTTCCAACCTGTCGCGCAAATGGGCGGACATTCCGTCAAGGGCTTCCCTCTGCTTGTCCACAGATGGAATCTGCGGCATGGACGTCTCGAATTTGGACATACTGCACATGGTAGTTTCATGCACGTTACCACAGGAACGGCGGCTTGGCAAGAACCGTGATCTCCCTTCAAATGAAAGAATCCATTCTCCGAACCGTATATATACAATAAACAAACACAACAACCTCGATAAAGACATGATCGTTCCAGGCAGCACAGTTCCCCTCACCTTCCGGCACAATTTGCGCACTGCAGCCCTCATCGGCATACTGCTTCAACCATGCATTCTCCAAGCCGAAACCTCCGGAAAAGGAACACCGCAGCAACCACTCGCGATCCTCACCCTGCCGCCCCAAACCCTTCAGTCGCAAAACAAGGCTAAATCCCTTCATTCACAAAAAATTGAACTCCCACCCATCGAACGCATTTGCTGGTTCGCCTCCGATGCCGGACGATGGCCGGCCGACGGCAACCGCATGTTGCCATGGATGGGAGGCAGCGACCTCAAGGCCCTGCTCTCCGGCACGCCGAACCCAACCGTCAAAACGCCGGGCAACCAAGGCTTTCTTGCCCTCATCCAAACCGGGTCTGAACCCGGACAAAAAAACGCGGACACTCAACCCTTCCTCGCCCTTCTTCCCATTCCCGGAGACAACACCATGTCATGGCTCCGCATCACGGAAGATGGCAGCATCGCCTGCGAAACGGGTACCCTCGGCACGGAACCGGTCAACATCTCCCGTCCTCTGCCCACGATGGTTTACGGCTGGGGAGAAACCCCGTTCGACGCCTGCCGGGATGCATGGGCGCAGGCCGAAAAAATCTTCCGCAGCACGGAAAAAACATCCGGTTCATGGTGGCGCGACGACAAGGAATACCCCGAACCGTTCCGCTACCTCGGCTGGTGCAGCTGGGAACAATATAAGAAAAACATCGATGAATCCCTGTTGATCGACGCCGCGCGCCGCATCGAACAATCCCCCATCCCCATCCGCTGGATGCTCGTTGACGACGGCTTCCAGCAGCAGCAAAACCTCAAACTCCGCAGCTTCGCCCCCCAGCAAAAAACATTCCCCTCCCAATGGAAAAACCTCTTGGCCCGGCGCAGCGAAAAACTTCGCTGGTTCGGACTGTGGCATTGCTATCATGGCCTCTGGAACGGCATCGACCCTCAAAACGATCTGGGAAATGCCGTAAACTCCGGCCTCATCAGCTCCGGAAACGCCCTCTTCCCCGGCAAGACGGAACAGGACGCACAGACATTCTACAACGCCTACATGAACTCCGTCAAACAATACGGATTCGACTTCGTCAAAATCGACGTCCAGTGCGAATACCTGCAACACATGCAGGGCCAGCCCAACCCCGCCCGGATGAACAGATGGTGCACCACCGCGCTGGAAAACGCATGCCACAACCTGAACCTCTCCCTCCTCAACTGCATGGCAATCGGCCCCATGGCTCCGTTCCACACCAAACACAGCGCGATCACCCGGTGCAGCATCGACTACCATTTCGGTAATCTCAACGAAGCCCGGTCGCACATCTACCAATCCTTTCAGAACACACTGTGGATGGGGCACAGCGTCTGGCCCGACCATGACATGTTCCACTCGTCCGACCCGGCATGCAGCCGCCTCCTCGCCATCACCAAGGCTCTCTCCGGCGGCCCCATCTACCTCTCCGATGCACCTGAAGACTTCCGAGAGGAAACCGTCATGCCCTTCGTCCTCTCGGACGGCCTCATCCTGCGCCCTCTGGCTCCGGCAATCCCGACAGGCAACTCCACCTTCATCAACCCCTTCGACACGCCGAAGGCATACTCCGTCATCGCACCCCTGCCCAACGGCGCGGCCATTGCCACCTCCTTCAACCTCAACACCAAATCCGGCAGCCGCGCCGAAGCCAGCATCACCATGGACGACTACCGCTTGAGCCGCAACATGCTGGCCCGCACCCGGCAGGCAGACACCGACTCTCCCCTGCCTAAACTCATCGCATACGACCCGGACGCCGGAACCTGCACCCCATTCACCGGCTCCGCCCCGGCAGACATCGCGCAGGATTCATACAAAAGCTGCATCCTCGTCCCGGAAAACCATGGATGGGCCGTCATCGGCCGCGCCGACAAATACCTGCCGCCATGCACCGTCTCGAACATCCGCGCAACAGACGGCACCCTCAGCTTCGACCTTGCCGAAGAAGGCCCCGTCATCGTCTACTCGGCCCGCACCACTCCGGAACTGGCGCCGCCACACAACAACACCCCCGTCATCCGCGTAAGTGAATCAACCTACAAACTCGACTTCCCCGTCGGCAGCAAAAAAACATCCGTCACCCTCAAACGCACCGCCGACCATGAAAAAAGCGCGCCTCGAACAGAGACGCGCTGAAAATCATGCAGAAATGCAACGGAGCATCAATGGATGCGCTTGATCAGCCAGTGAAGCACATCCTTCACAGGCACGCGCTCCTGCTCCATCGAATCGCGGTGGCGAATCGTCACCGTATCCTTATTCTCTTCCCCGTTCTCGCCCAGCGTATCGAAGTCCACCGTAATGCAGAACGGCGTACCGACTTCGTCCTGGCGGCGGTAGCGGCGGCCCACGGCTCCGGCTTCATCGTAGAACACGGGCATCCAGGGCTTCAGCTCCTTCACGATCTCCTTCGCAATCCGCACCTGCTCCTCATTCTTCTTCAGAAGCGGGAACACGGCCGCCTTGATCGGAGCCATGCGGGGATGGAAACGCATCACCGTACGGACATCGGACTTGCCGTCCTTGCCCAGCTCCTCTTCATCGAACGCCTCGCAAATCACCGCCAGCACCGTGCGGTCGCAGCCTGCTGAAGGCTCCACCACATGCGGAATGAAACGCTCGCGCGACTCCTCGTCGAAATACTCCATCGACTTGCCGGAACCCGTCTGATGGCTTCCGAGATCGTAATCCGTGCGGTAGGCGATCCCTTCCAGCTCCTGAATACCGAACGGGAACTCGTACTCAAGATCATACGTCTTCTTGGAATAGAAAGCGCGCTCGCCGTCCGGCACATCGAGAATATGAATCTTCTCGCGGGGAATGCCGATATTCTCGTAGAAGCACAGGCGGCGCTCCAGCCACTCGTCCGTCAGCTTCAGGCCGTCTTCGGCGCGGCAGAAATACTCGATCTCCATCTGCTCGAACTCGCGGGAACGGAACGTAAAATTGCGGGGATTGATCTCATTGCGGAACGACTTCCCGATCTGCGCGATCCCGAACGGAATCTTCATGCGGGAACTGTCCAGAATATTCTTGTACTGGCAGAAAATGGACTGGGCCGTCTCCGGACGAAGCCAGCCGATCGCGCTCGGATCGTTCTCGTCGGACGTCGCTCCGATCTTCGTCTTGAACATCAGATTGAACTCGCGCGGCTCCGTCAGCAGCGAACCGTTCGCCGGATTGAACCGCACGGAATCAGTCACGGCTTCGGCACGTTCGCCCTGCAGCTCAAGATCGGCAGCCGACACGCCGGCCGCAGCAAGCTGCACATAAAACTTCGCCGCCGTCTTGCGGGCATCGCGGGCAGCTTCTTCGGAAGCCACCAACACGGCGAACTCCTTCTCCACACTCCAGCTGCCGTCCTTCGACTTCGCCCCCGTGTACCAGAACGCCGTTCCGGACTGGGCGGGCACCTGGTCGGCGCGAAGGCGCTCCTTCGTCAGCAGACAGTCGCACATCGGATCGGAAAACCCGCCGACGTGGCCGGAAGCCACGAGCACGGAATTATGCGTCAGAATGGAACCGTCCATACCGACCACATCGTCGCGCTCCTGCACATTGCAGCGCCACCAGTACTCCTTCAGATTGCGCTTCAGCTCCGCACCGAGAGGACCGTAATCCCAGCAACCATTCAAACCGCCGTAAATTTCAGCGGATTGGAAAATAAACCCCCTGCGCTTGCAGAGACTCACGATTTTTTCCATACGGACGGGATCAGTTTGATTACGGTCAGCCATAACGCCCCGCATCATGCCCCGAAACCACCAGCACGGAAAGCCCAAAAAGTGTCTTACAACTATCCTTTCCCCACTAATGGCAAGCATTCGCCCACCTCCGGCCCGCCGGCACTGCAACGGTCAAATCACAGGGCAATACTCCCCGTCCTCATCTCGCGAAGGAGCATCGCACATCAAACCGATCTCCTCGCAGAAAAACAGGCAGGAAGCCGGATGCCCGTCGCGCAGATTCTTCATCCGCAGGCAAAGCTGCATCAAATCGCTGGCTCCTTCGGACTCTTCGTCCACCATCTGCAGGCCCAATTCTCCGAGCGCGCGCACATCGCCTTCCGCCATCTCCAGAGTGCGGGGTCCGCCGATCGCCGGATTGCCGCAGCGGAAAAAACCGTCGTCGGACATGTACAAAGATTCCAGATCCACGGGGCGCGAGGCAATCTGCATGATACTCATGTAGATAATGCACCGCAAATACTGCCGGAGCAGGCCATACAACTGCCGGGGCTCCAACCGGTGGCCCATCGCCTCCAGCACGTTCAAAGGCACGCCCTTGAGCCGCTCGCGAACGAGATACCACCTATTGTCCACATGAATAATCTCGAACACCTTGCTGACGAAATCGTAATTATTGCGAGACTGCGCGCGGGCAGTCTCCAAAAACATCTCCACATGCTCCTCCGTCGCCAGCTCCGGCCTCAGGGCTTCGATCACCACCTCGCGGCGTATATCGTTCTGCACGCCGATGAACATGACCGTCGTCGGCAAATCGCGCAAGACGGAAGTCAGGACGTAGCGGTCCCCGATAACTTTGGGAAGAGAATACATGGTGCAGGATTTCAGCGCTCGGCGGCCAGGCGCTTGAGCTTCTTCGTCAGCGTCAGCTTGGCGGCGGAAGAAACGCGATCGGTAAACACGACACCGTTCAAATGGTCGCATTCGTGCTGCAGGCAGCGGGCGAGCAAGCCGCCGCAATCCAGCTCGACAACCGTTCCGTCGAGCAGAGAAAACTTGGCGCGCACACGCTCGGGGCGTTGCACATTGGCGCGAATACCCCGCACGCTCAGGCAACCCTCATTGCACATGCTCATTGCACCGTAAGGCTCCAGCACGGGATTGACGAGCAGCAACGGCATGATGGAAGCCATCGGCTTCTCCTCTCCGTTCATCGTCACGGTCTCGCCGGGCTCCTCCTCGTCCTCCGGAATATCGATCACCACAAGCTGCAGCGACACATCCACCTGAGGAGCGGCAAGGCCGATACCCTCGGCGGCATACATCGTCTCCAGCATATTGTTGGCCAGAGCCACAATGCCTTCGTCGATCTTCGAAACGGGAGCGCACTTCGTTCTCAGAACCGCATCGCCGTATTGGGTAATGGAAAGTAACATAACCTTAGCTGGCGGGCCGTCATATCAATCCGCCTTCTCGAAGTCGATTTTAACACGAATTTGTTCCATGTCAACACCTGCGGCTGCCAGCATATCCCATATTCCGATAAATTCGCCCATCGGAGCTGCCTTATCCACGGCGCACTGAACCTTGGCCGCCGGACGCTCCCGGATTTGAGCCGCCAGCACCTCCTTCAGGCGATCCTTCTCCACGATCTCGCCGTTCAGGGCAATCTTCCCTTCAGCGGACAACTCCAGAAGAATCTGATCGCTCTCGCTCGGCTCTCCCGGCATATACTTCGTCGTCGGCGCCTTGATGCGCAGCTCGCTTCTTGCCTCCCCGGAAGGATGCATGAACTTCGTCGTCTGCGTGAAGAACAGCAGAAGAATCGTCACGATATCCACCATCGGCACGATCGGAATCCCCTGCGACCTCTTTCTGACTTGATAAAACGTCATCGTTCGATCTCCCGGTTCAACGTTCTTCCAGACAAGAGCGGTAAGCGATCACCTCGCTCATCAACGCTTCCATCCGGGCGGCGCGCTTTGCCAGCTTCCGCGTAAAATACGACGCGGCAATCACCCCCGGAGCAGCAATCGCGAGCCCCGTAATCGTCGTATTCAATGCCTGCGCGATACCTTGCGCGATCTTATCCTGATCCGTCGAAGAACCGTATGCGCCGAACACCTCCACCAGCCCCGAAGCCGTACCGAGAATCCCGAACATCGGAGCGATATTTACAATCGTCTCGATCGTGGACAGCCCCGCCTCCAGATTCACGAACTCCTCCTTGGCCCGAGCCTGAACCAGCTCACGCAACTCGGACTCGTCCACGCGGGCATGCGTCACGATCAGGGACAAAAGACGCTCCGCCACCGTGCGCCTCCGCACGATCCGCTCGAGAAACGTCCGCCTCGTCGCCTTGTCCCCTGCCCGAACCTCCTGCCACAACCGCATCAGATCGGACGAAATGCCGCCCATGCGCAAATTGACCAGAATATGGTACAGCACGGCCGCCACAAGAACGACCGAACAGGCCAGCAACGGATACATGAAAATACCGCCCTCAACGAAGAATTGATTGATGTTCATTGGAATAATCGATTAATAATGGATTTGTATGGTGAATGGAATAAAACTCAGTCGAAATAGAAATTGAAATACAGCTCCAGCATATCCCCTACGATCGCCTCCCTCACCTCGGGCGGCATCGGCGGAAGCTCCGCCTGCCGGATGGCCCTGTACGTCAGGGACTGCTGAATGGCTCCCGCCCCCACTCGCTGCAACAAATCAAGACTCACGACATACCCCTTCTCATTGATCAGAATCCGCACCTTCAACGAACCGGGCTTCATATCCCCACGGTGGGAATCCGTCAGCGGATACCACTTGGCGGCAATACGGCGATAAATCAACGCCTCGTAACGCCCCAGCGGAGTCGAAGCCACATTCAGGGCCGGACGACTGCCGAAAGAAAAATTGCCGCGGGAAACGGTACGCCGCTCATGCGTGCGGAACCCGGGTTGGGACGACATCGGAAGCGACGGATCATACACCACCGGGCGAACTCTCGGCTTTGTCGGAGGCGCAGGCACAGCCGGTTGCACGGGCGCATCGTCCACCCCCGGCAAAGGCTTTGCCTTCTCCGTATCGGGCAAATGGGGATCCCCCTCGCGCAGCGCCTTGGCCATAGCCTCGCCGAGGCCGTCCGCCTTCTCCGGCACCCCGGCATCCTTCGGCTGCTCCCGGTCGTCCTCTCCCTCGCCGTCCGGCCTCCCGGCAGCATCCCCATCCTTCACGCCGCGTCCTGGAATCCCTTCCGTACCGGGCGCAGCATCCGGATCGGTCAACACCTTCGGATCGCGCTCGGCCTGCGGAACTGCCGGAACTGCCGGACCCGCCTGAACCACGGGGCGCACAGGCACCGGCACATCCGCACCCGGCACACCTTCCGCACCCTCCGTCTCCGGATCTCCGTCCTGCCGCTCCTGATCGAACAAAACCAGCTCATCACGGTCTTCACGCCCATCCACAGCAGGCATGGGCAGTACCGCATCGTTCGGAGCCTTGGGCCCGCCTGACGCAACCGTATGGCGATCTCCGATAAAATCGACGCGATCCGGCTTGACCGGCGACCTCTGCCACACCGTCGTCTTCAACCACTCGGGCAACCGGCTCTTCTTCTCTTCCTCCTTCAACACATCCTCCTTCCTCTCCTCAACCGCCGCCACAGGCTTCGGCTCCACTTCGGGACGAAGCGGAAGCACCCGATTCAGCCAATCCAAATCAAACTCGGCTCCCTTCTCACGCACGGCCGCCTTGCGCTCCGGCGGCATACCCGGCACGCCGCAGCTCTGCAGCCACCACCACGCCCCTCCATGCAACAGGCAGGAAAGCAGCAGCACCAGGCCGACCCGCAACGCGGGACTCCCCATGCTATCACGATCATACCCGTCCCGCATACAGCCATTCAACACCAGAAGAGCACGGTGGACAATACGGCGTCACGACATAACATAAACCGCATCCCGAAAACCCCGGAACCGCCACAAATGCCGGACCGTACTTTTTAAGCTTGCCTTTGCATCGAAAACTCTTATGATACATCCATCAAATGCGCCAAAAGCACCCGACGGGGCGGGCGCATTCCACCAGCCACTCGCACCGCATTTCATTCATCATATGGCCAATTACAACAAAGTCATTCTCATGGGCAACCTGACCGCCGACCCGGATGTGCGCACCACCCCGAAGGGCACGCAGGTCACGGAACTTCGCCTCGCCATCAATCGCTTCGTCTCCGGAGACAACAACGGCGACCGTCGCGAAGAAACCACATTCGTCGACGTCACCTGCTGGGGCCGGACAGCCGAAATCGCAGCCCAGTACCTCACCAAGGGACGCCCCGTCTTCCTCGAAGGCAGGCTCCAGTACGACACATGGGACGACAAGGCCACCGGCCAAAAACGATCCAAACTGCGCGTCGTCGCCGAAAACCTTCAGCTCATGGGCTCCCCCCGCGACGGAGGAGGCAACGGAGCCCCCCAGCAACAGCGCAACTACGGCAACCAGAACGGCGGCTACAACCGCCAGCAGAACAACAACTACGACCAGCAATCGTCCGGATACTCCCAGCCGCGCCAGAACAACCCGGCGCCGCCTGCCGAAGAATTCGACGACGACATCCCGTTCTGAAGCACCTGCCGGCATCTTTTCCATCCCCGCAAACCTCACGGTTCTGCGGGGATTTTCTTTCTGTCCACGGCATCCTGCCCATCCGCGACACGAACATTGCAAATCCCCTCACTTGAGGCTTGTCCTCACGCGACGCAAAGACTATACTTCACCGCGAAATCACCTTAGCATTTCATCGTATGATCACTACATCCCTCAAACTCCACGGACTCGTCGCCGCCACGCACACCCCCATGCTGGCCGATGGCAATGTCAACCCGAACGAAGTCGACAATCAGGCTCGCTTCCTCGCCGGACAGGGCATCAAACTCGCCTTCATCACCGGATCGACCGGCGAATCCGCCCACATGCAGCTCACCGAACGCAAAGAGATTATCGCAGCCTGGGGAGAAGCCAGCAAAAAACACGACATCGATTTCATCACCCACACCGGCGGCAACAGCGTCTGGGATGCACAGGAACTCGCAGCCTACTCTCAGGAACACGGAGCCGTTGCAACCAGCAACAACGCCCCCTGCTACTTCAAGCCCGGCAGCCTCCAGCTCCTCGTCGACTGCTGCAAACATGCGGCCGCCGGCGCACCGAACCTGCCGTACTACTATTACGACATCCCCGTACTCACCGGCGTCTCCTACAACCCCGTCAAATTCATGGAACTGGCGGAAAAGGAAATCCCGAACTTCGCAGGCATCAAATTCACCAACCCCGACCTCGCCCTCTACATCGACGCCCTGAACTACAAGAACGGCCAGTACGACCTCCCCTGGGGCGTGGACGAATGGTTCCTCGGCGCCCTCGCCACCGGCGCACAGGGTGCAGTCGGCTCCTCCTTCAACTTCGCGCCGAAACTCTACCTCGACCTCATCGACGCCTTCAACGCCGGAGACATCGCCAAAGCTCGCGACCTCCAGCTCAAATCCGTCAAAATGATCAACATCCTTGCTTCCAAGGGATACATGAGCGCTGCCAAAACCGTCATGGGCTGGCACGGCGTCGATCTCGGCCCGGCACGCCTCCCCATGGGCAACCTCAGCGAAACAGCCAAGATCGAACTCAAAAACGAACTCACCGCGATCGGCTTCTTCGACTGGGCTACCAAATAACCTCCCTCCCCCTGCGCCCACCCGAACCACTCCGGGCGGGCGCACCACCTCTTTCTCACCATGGACATCAAACAACTCGGCCATTTTTACAAGGAAAGGCTCCTGAAAGACGTCGTCCCATTCTGGTTCCCCCGCGCCTACGATAAACAGCACGGCGGCCTTCTCCATTGCTTCGACCGCGACGGCACCGTCGTCGATACCGACAAATCCGTCTGGGCTCAGGGACGCATGGCATGGATGCTGCTGACCATGTACAACACCGTCGAAAAGAACCCCGACTGGTTGAAATATGCGGAAAGCGCGCTCAAATTCCTCGAAGACCATTGCATCGACCCCAAAGACGGCCGCATGTACTTCCACGTCGCGCAGGACGGCACCCCCATCCGCAAACGCCGCTACGCCTTCAGCGAATCCTTCGCCTCCATCGCCTTCGCCGCCCATGCCAAAGCTACCGGCAACGAAGAATCCGCCCGCAAGGCCCGCCACTGGTTCGACATCTTCACGGACATCAACTTCACCCCGGGCAAAATGGTGCCCAAAAGCACCGGCAACCGTCCGGCCATCGGCCTTGGCCCGCGCATGATCGCCATCGTCACCGCACAGGAACTGCGCCGCTTCCTCGGAGATGAAGACCGCTACTACACCGAATGGATCGACCGCTGCATCGACGACCTCAAAACCTACTTCCTGAAGCCGGACATCAAAGCCGTCATGGAAACCGTCGCACCGGACGGCAGCATCATCGACCACTTCGACGAACGCACCCTCAACCCCGGCCACGCCATCGAAGGCGGCTGGTTCATCCTTGAAGAAGCGCGCCACCGCGGCAACGACCCCGGCCTCATCGAAATCGGCTGCAACATGATCGACTGGTCGCTCGCCCGCGGCTGGGACGAACAGCACGGCGGCCTCCTCTACTTCGTAGACGTCTACGGCGGCCCCGTCCAAGAATACTGGCACAACATGAAATTCTGGTGGCCTCACGACGAAGCACTCATCGGCACCTGCCTCGCCTACATCATGACGGGCGACCAGAAATACGCCGACTGGCACGAAAAAATCAAAAACTGGTCCTTCTCCCACCTGCAGGACGCCGAATACGGAGAATGGTTCGGCTACTGCAACCGGGACGGCTCCCCGGCCAACACCCTCAAAGGCAGCCTGTGGAAATCCTTCTTCCACCACCCCCGCGCCATGTGGACCTGCGCCCACTACTGCGGAGCCTTCTGACCAGCATGCTGCCGGGAGCGGACGATCCGCACCCGGCAGCCACTTCTCTTCCATGACGCTGAAAAGCAGCCCGTTCCATGCATCACATGGAATTTAGACTTTTCAAATCCGAATTTTCGCCTACAATCGCAGCACATCCATGACCATGTTGAAAAAACTACTCATTGTGATCTTCTCCGCCGTGGGGCTCGCAAGCCTCGCGCAGGCGCAGAACTCATCCGAAAAAACAAGCTACCTTGCGCTGGAAGTCAACACGGGCCGAGTCCTCTGGTCCAGCAATGCCGAGCAGGTACGCCCTATCTCCAGCCTCTCGCAGGTTGCGACCGCACTCGTCACTCTCGACTGGATCCAGCGCCGAGGCATCAGCCTCGACCAGGCGATCACCGTCCCGATGGCCGTACAATCCATCAAAAAAACCAATCCGCTCAACCTTCGCCCCGGCGACCGCATCAAACTGCGTGACGCCGTATTCTCCACCGTACTGGCCGCCGACAGCGCATCCGCCTACACACTGGCCCATTACGTCGGAGCCGACCTCACCCTCCGCGCAGGCGGCGGCGACCCCATCCAGCTCTTCGTCGCGCAAATGAACAAACTCGCGCAGAGCATCGGCATGGTACGCACATCCTTCGTCGGCCCGCACGGACTCGACGTCTCCGGCCGCAGATCCGAATCCTGCGCCGTGGACATGGCTCTGCTCGGCATGTACGCCATGCAGAACGACGTCTTCCCCTTCATCGCCCGCCAGAAATCCCGTCAGATCGCGGTGGAAACCCCGGCAGGCGTACAGGAACACATCGTCAACAACACCAACCCCCTCATCGGAGTGGACGGCATCGACGGCATCAAAACCGCCAACTCCCTTGCAGCAGGCCCCTGCGCCCTCATCACCGCCACCCGCCAGCCGGTCAAACGCACCAATGCGGCCGGCACCTCCGGCATCTACAACCAGCGCCTCATCATCGTCATCCTCGGCATGCCCGACGCCGGACAATCCAACCGCTTCACCTTCGCCAAACAGCTCGTTACCGACGGCTGGCGCGAATGGGATGCATGGCAGCGCGCAGGAGAATCCTACGCCAACCAAAAGGACTTCATCCGCTTCCCCTCCAAACCCGTCCACGCCTCCGGCAGCAGACCTGCCCAACCCAACATCCAGCAGCAGCCTGTGCAAACGCAGCCCGCACCCTCCGGAGTCAGCTCGGACTTCGCGTACTAAATATTTTATGAACATCGGCATCTTGAACAGCGGAGGCGATTGCCCCGGATTGAACGCAGTCATCGAAGGAGTCGTCGGCGCAGCATCGCGCCGCGGCTGGACCGTCATCGGCTTCCACGACGGTTTTGAAGGACTCCTCTCCACCGAAGACAATCCTCGCTTCGACACCCTCACCCCCGTCTCATGCCGCAACATCCGCGCCATGGGGGGCACCATCCTCGGCACCGTCAACAAAGGCAACTTCACCATCAAAGTAGGGGTAGGCCAAAAAGGCGAAATCGAACCTTCCGTACTGGAAGCCACCAAGGCCACCGTCCGCAGGCTCGGCCTCGACGCTCTCGTCGTCGTCGGGGGAGACGGCTCGCAATCCACCGCCCTCCTCCTCTCCGAAATCGGCCTCCCCGTCGTCGGAGTCCCTAAAACCATCGACAACGACCTCGAAGCCACCGACTACACCTTCGGCTTCCAAAGCGCGGTTGCCGTCGTCTCCGAATCCCTTGACCGCATCCGCACCACGGCCAACGCCCACCAGCGCATGATGGTCATCGAAGTCATGGGGCGCCACGCCGGCTGGATCGCCCTGCATGGCGGCATCGCCGGAGGTGCGGACGTCATCCTCCTCCCGGAAATCCCCTTCGACCTCAACAAAGTCGTTGCGGACATCATGCGCCGCAAGGAACAGGGCCAGAGGGAAATCCTCGTCATCGTCTCGGAAGGAGCCAAAATCGGCGACACCCTCTACACCCTCGATGCTGAAACCAAGGGAGAAGTCCGCCTCGGCGGCATCGGCAACCTCGTCGCCGCCAACCTGGAAAAAGCCACGGGCATCGAAACCCGTTGCTGCATCCTCGGCCACCTGCAGCGCGGCGGCTCCCCCATCGCCTTCGACCGCGTCCTCGGCACCCGTTTCGGATCCGCCGCCGTCGAACTCATCGAGCAGGGAAAATTCAGCCGCATGGTTGCCCTGCAAGGCACATCCATGACCTCCGTTCCCATCGAAGAAGCCGTCGAAACCCTCAACCTCGTCGACCCCCACTGCCAGCTCGTCACTACGGCGCGCGACCTCGGCATCTCCTTCGGCGACTGACCGGACAGCCACATCGCTTTCAAGCCGCCTTTCCACCCGGGAAGGCGGCTTTTTCATCTTTGAATCACAGCCGGATCAAAAAATCTGCAACGGCATACGCCACAAAGAACCCCTGGAACCGTCCCTCGCCATCCTCATCCATATCAATCCGGCCGATTGCCGGACTTCCTGCTCCCATCACCCGGAACCGCCTGTGGCTCCAAAACCATTACAGCACCTGCCCCGTCGTCTTGAAATGCAACTTCGCCACCTGCCCCAGCATATCCGCCCCGTACTGCCGCACAAACGCCTTCCCAGCCTTCACCACATGAGGCCCCGCGCCCAACGGCAGCTCGCATTGCCCGCCGGCGGCGGCATCCTTCAACCAGCGAACGAAACGCTCGCGAGCCAGAATCGAAGCAGCCGCCACGGCCACATCGCTCTCAGCCTTCGTCTTCTGCTCCAGCTCGATCGGCACCTTGCGTGCACCTAAAGCCTTGCGAAGCACCCACGGATTGGCGAACTGATCGCTCAACGCCCGCGGACAGGACGGCACCTTCTCATGCAAAGCGGCAATCACCCGTGCATGCCCCCAGGCAAGCAGGCGATTCAAATTCCCCATCTCCGCATAAATCTCATTATACCTCTTCGGCCCGATGCACACCACTTCGAAAGCAATCCCCGGCACCGCCACGATCTTCGCAGCCAGTCGATTGATCGCCGCCGCACTCTTCACCAGCTTACTGTCGCACACTCCGGCAGCGGCCAGCTTCTCCGCAATCGCGCCATCCGTATACACGCCGGCAATCACCAGCGGGCCGAAATAATCACCCTTGCCGCTCTCATCAATCCCGAAATGGGGCGTGGCATCCACGGCAACCTTTCTCGCTCCCGCCACCCCGGCCGCCACCGTCGAATCGGTACGGTGGCGAATCCCCGTCACGCGGGGTTCAAGCACAAACTCAAGAAACTCCTCCGTACCCTTCCCCTGCACCACGAGCTTATTACTCTTGGTATAAAAAGCGATCGAAACGCCCGGCCGGGTAAACGCGAAGGCCGCATATGGCACCTCCTTCGGCTCATATCCTCCCTCCTGCAACACCCGGAGCAGCTTCGCCGCCTCGTCGTCACCGATCACCGTTGAATAAATGGAACTCATGCGAACAGCAGAGTAATGGCCTTTCCGGACCAGGAGGTCAAGGAAATAATGAACTCGAAACACCCGAATTACGCAGAAATTCGATTTTGTGCAAAAAAAAGCGATACAGCCTCACTTTTTGCGAGACAAAGCTTCAAAAATGAGCTATATCTCTCCTAGCGTTAGCACAAACACCTCATCATACAACATGGCTAAGACATTAACTAAACGAGATCTCGTTAATCAGATCAGCGCCCACTCCGACCTCACTCAGAGTGATGTCTTCGACGTCATTCAGAAAGCCGTCGAAATCATCACAAAGCGCCTCGGCAAGGGTGACCGTGTCGTTATCCGCAACTTCGGCACCTTCCAGGTCAAGACCGTGAAAGCCAAAGTTGGGCGCAACCCGAAAAACCCTGCCAAGGATGTACCCATCCCTGCACGTTCTGTTGTCAAATTCAAGGCAGGCAAGACCCTGAAGGAAACCGTTGGCAAAATCGAAGCCTGAATCATTTCCGAGCTTTTACAGTGAAGCGCTCCCTTTTTCAAGGGAGCGCTTCGCTTTTTACAGAGAAAGCACATCCGGGAGCCACCCCCACTCCCCTCATTCTCCCACTTTATCATTGACATACAGGCACTACATGATAATATACGCCAATGCCTCTCTGCCGAAATTGCCTCTGCAGCATCACGAGCCTCCTCAGTATTGCGATGGCCGACCAAACAACGGAACAGCCGCGCCACGATTGGGAAAACGAACAAATCACACGAGTCAACACGGAACCGCCCCGAGCCTCCATCATGCCGGGAAGCGATCGCATCCAGATCCTGAACGGAGACTGGAAATTCCATTTCTCCATGACCCCGGACAAACGTCCGGCCGACTTCCATCGAACGGATTATGACGTCTCGGAATGGGACACCATCGAAGTGCCCTCCAACTGGCAACTCGCCGGATACGGCACCCCCATCTACACCAATGTACCCTACCCCTTCAAGCCCAATCCCCCCTACGTCATGGGAGAACCACCCAAGGATTGGCCCGCCTATGAAGAACGCAACTCCGTCGGCTCCTATCGGCGCACTTTCACCGTCCCCGAAAACTGGAAGAACGAACAAGTCATCCTCCGCTTCGACGGCGTCGAATCCGCCTTCTATGTATGGATCAACGGCGAAAAAGTCGGCTACGCGCAGGACTCCTACACCGCCTCCGAATTCGACATCACTCCCTACCTTAAGCCCGGAGAAAACACCATCGCCGTCGAAGTCTACCGCTGGAGCGATGGCTCCTACCTCGAAGACCAGGACTTCTTCCGCCTCTCCGGCATCTTCCGGGATGTCACCCTCTTCGCCCAGCCCAATCTCCACGTGCGCGACATCTTCTTCCGCGCAGGACTGAAAAAACCGGAATACACGACGGGCACCATTGATGCCGACATCACCGTCCGCAACACCGGCAAGGAAAACATCCCCGCCGGGAAAAAAGTCAATATCACCATCAAAGGCATCGAAGAAACCTACTCATGGTACCGCCCCTTCGGCCAAGGCATGTACAACCCGTCCAATGAAGGACAGGAACTGGGAACCTTCACCGTCGAACTTCCGTCCATTCCCGCGGGCGAAGAAACCACCGTCAACTGGCAAAAGGAATTTCCGAAAATCAAGGCATGGACAGCCGAAACACCGGAACGCTATCAGGTCTCCTACAGCATCGAAGGCAGTAACGACATCCGCAAACTCAACATCGGCTTCCGCAGCGTCGAAACGGCGGAAAACGGAGCCGTACTCATCAACGGTCAACCTGTCAAATTCAAAGGCGTCAACCGGCACGAAACCTCTCCTGACTATGGGCGCGCCATCCCCAAGGCGCAGATCCTCGAAGACATCCTCATCATCAAATCGCACAACATCAACACGATTCGATGCTCCCACTACCCCAATCAGCCGTACTTCTACGACCTGTGCGACAAATACGGCATCTACGTCATGGATGAAGCCAACTGCGAAGCCCACGGCATACGCGGCAGCGCCATGGACATCTCTCGCAAACCATCATGGGAAAAAGCCCATGTCGAACGCAACATGAGCATGGTACACCGGGACAAAAACCACGCCAGCATCGTCTTCTGGTCGCTCGGCAACGAATCGGGCAACGGCCCGAACTTCGAAGCCGCCTCCCGGGCCATCCGCGACTACGACAAAACGCGCCTCCTGCACTACTGCGAATTCCCCGCTGGCCACCCCGCCGTGGACATGGACTCCTGCATGTATCCGCCCGTCGAACGCGTCCTCCAATGGGGAACGCAGAAAACCTCCCGCCCCTACTTCGTCTGCGAATATGCCCACGCCATGGGCAATGCCCTCGGCAACTTCAAGGAATACATGGATGCCTTCGAAAGCTCGCCCCGCATGATCGGCGGCTGCATCTGGGACTTCGTCGACCAATCCCTCCATGCCAGCAAAGGAAAGGACGGCCAATACCGCGTCGCCCCCTTTGCCACGCGCACACTTGCCTACGGCGGCATGTTCGGCGACAAACCGAACCAGAACAACTTCTGCGACAACGGCATCATCCTCGGCAGCCGCGAACTGACCGCCAAAATCAAGGAAGTCAAACACGTATACCAATACGTAGGCTTCCAGCATAAAAACGGCACGCTCGCCGTCACCAACAAACACTTCCACAAAACCATGTCGGGCTACACCCTCCAGATCATCCCTCTGGGCCTCGGCGTGGACAAAAAAATCATCACCAAATCCTTGCCGACCCTCAAACCCGGAGCCTCCGCCAACATCCCTCTGGAACAGGTGCCGGCTCTCGTCCTCGTCAGGAACAGCAGCTTCGGATCACCCAACGGCAACATCGATCCCACCGATGCGCAGGATCTTGAAACGGCCGTCAACCATGCGGAAGCCTATGCCTACATCGACGGCCCCGCGGACAACTACTACATCGGCAGCGGAAAGAAAACAGACGGCACCGTCAACCTGCATATCGAAACCACGGACAACCGCATCATCGTCAGCCGCCCCGAAGAAGCGGACAAACCGAACTTCAGAGTCGAATTCGCCCACGGCATGCTGGAATCCTTCCAGTGGGGCGCTGAACAATTCATTTGCCCCGGCATGCCCGTACGCCTGCAGGCCTTCCGCGCTCCCGTGGATAATGACGCATGGATCCGCGGCAAGTGGATGAACACACTCAAACTGCATAACATCAAAAGCAAATGCCTCGCTATGACCAGTGAACAACTCCCCGGAGGAGCTGTCCGCATCGTCTCGGACATGGAAACCGAAGGCTCGCCCCTGCAGTTCCGCTACCGCATCGTCTGGACCGTCACGCGCCCCGGCTGCATCGATGTATCCGCACAAATCTACCCGTCCGAAAAAGGAGTGGAACTGCCCCGCCTCGGCTTCACATGGGGCATGCCCGCCCTCTTCCGGCACGTCTCCTACTATGGCCGCGGCCCGTGGGACAACTACTGCGACCGCAAAACATCCACATGGAAAGATGTCTTCTCCACCACTGTTGACGACATGTTCTTCCCCTACTCCCGCCCGCAGGAAATGGGCAACCGCACGGACGTCACCTGGCTCGGCCTCGGCAAGGCGCCTGCGGATGAACTCTTCTATGTCGGCGCAGCGTCCGGCTCCGACCTGCTGGAAACCTCCGTCAACTACTACACCGCGCAGGAACTCGACAAGGCGCGCTCCCTCGACAACCTGCCGAACAAAGACAAAGTCGTCGTCAATGTGGATGCCTTCCAGATGGGCCTTGGCGGGGCCTCCTGCGGCCCCCGCCCCATGGTGGAATACCAGACCCTCAGCAAACCCACCGCACTGGGCTTCACACTCTCCGTCCTGAACCAGGTCGAAGTCATGGCATGGCACAAGGAAATGGCCGAAAAAAACGGCATGGGCGTCTCCGAATCCACCGTTCCCCACACGCCCGTCATCGACCGGGACGAGGAAAACCGCATCACACTCACCTCCTCCACGCCGGAATGCAAACTCATGTACTCCATCAACGGAGGCGAAACGAAGGAATACAAGACTCCGTTCACGCTGGAACAAGGCACCGTCAAAGCATGGGCGGCCAACGGCAAAGACACATCCGTACCGTATGAACGCGCCTTCCATGCGGCAGCCACGCGATCGGACTGGAAAATCCTCTCCGCCTCATCCGAAGAGCCGGATACGGGCTTTGCCCATTACGCCATCGACGGAGACCCCAAAACATATTGGCACACCTCCTACACCAACGGCCTCCCGGGCTACCCCCACTCCCTCGCCGTCGACATGGGGAGGAAACAGAAATTCACCGGATTCATCTACACACCTCGCACCGACCTTCCCAACGGTCTCATCCAAACCTACGCCTTCTCCATCTCCGACGACGGCAAAACGTGGACACCCGTCAAAAACGGCAAATTCACCTACCACTACATTCGCAAAGACCCGGCAGAACAGAAAATCGACTTCGATGCACCCGTAGAAGCGCGCTACTTCAAATTCGATGCCCTCTCCCCCGTCCATGCAGACCATCCGTGGGCCACAGCCGCCGAAATCAACATCGTCGCACAATAAAACCAGAGCTTCCCATACAGGAAAAACGCACAAAGCCCCGCTCCTCTAAAATTGAGGAGCGGGGCTTCCGTTAAAAAAAATGGGATTACTGATGCAGGAACGAAGTCAGAGGACTCGTCGCCACGGCACGGCGGGATGAAGAAGCCAGCCCGGCTTCATACGCCATACGCCCCGCACGGCAGGACAAGGCAAAAGCCTGCGCCATCGCGCAGGGATCGCCGGCAGCCGCAATCGCCGTATTGATCAGCACCGCATCGGCGCCGATCTCCAAAGCTTCGGCCGCATGGCTGGGTGCGCCCAGGCCGGCATCCACGACCACGGGCACACTCGCTTGCTCGATAATAATCTCGATCTGCTCACGCGTCGTCATCCCGTGATTTGTGCCGATCGGAGCGCCCAGCGGCATCACCGCGGCCGTCCCCACATCCTGCAGGCGTCGGGCCAGCACGGGATCCGCATTGATATAAGGCAGCACCACGAAACCTTCCTTCACCAGAATCTCCGCAGCCTTCAGCGTCTCGATCGGATCGGGAAGCAAATAATGCGGATCCGGATGAATCTCCAGCTTGATCCAGTTCGGCAAACCTGCAGCCACCGCCAGCCGAGCCAGCCGCACTGCCTCTTCGGCAGTGGCTGCACCGCTGGTATTCGGCAGAATCAAAAACTTCTCGGGATCGATAAACTCCAGAATATTGGCGGCAGGATCATGCTTGCCCGTCAAATCGGCACGCCGCAAAGCCACAGTCACCACCTCCGAACCCGAAGCCTCCAGAGCATCCCTCATCACATCGGGCGAAGAAAATTTACCTGTACCGACCAACAAGCGCGAAGAAAACATGCGCCCGGCTATACACAAAGGAGAAGTGCCGTCTTGCATGACCGCATCATACTCCCTTTTCCGGCGGATGCAATGCGTATCCATCCTCATGACAATCCTCCCCCTTGCATTCCATCGTACAAAAAGCCATCATGTCATCGTTGTGCATCCATTTGAAAACAACGCGCCGTGGTGGATTCGACCCCAATTGTGGGGCCTCGACATCATGCTCGTTGCTCTCGCATGGGGATTGGCCTATTCCAAAATGCTCTGGATCATCGGCTTGCCGGGAGAGCCGCTCTTCCTCCTCTGCGTCTGCGTATGGGGCTTCGTCCTCATCATGCGCATGCTCAAAGTCATCATCTACAAAAGCGATCCTCATGCCTGCTGGCGGCCGGAATTCTATCAGGCACGCTTCATTCCTCTGGCCTACCTCATCATCGCAGCACTCCTAGCCGCCCTGTGGCTCGGATTGTATCAGGTCGGCATCGGCCTGCTGACCTTCTGCTCCATCCCGGCTCTTTGCACAGCGCTGGCCCTCATGGTACCCTACCTTTGGAAAAACAGAATCCTGCAAACCGCACTCATCGCCCTCAGCTTTGCCGGTGCATGCTCCGCTCCCGCGTGGTACTACTCGATCACCGCCCCCATTGCGAACATCATCCTCTTCCCGCCTACCCTCTGCTTTGCAGCACTCGTCATGCTCCACCTCCTGAGCCGCCATGCATGGCTTCAACAGGGACAGGAACAGAACCGCATCGTCGGCCTGCTGCCCGTCTTCCTGCTGGCGCTCCTGCTGGCCTGCCTCATCCTGGCAAACATCATGCCTCCATACGAAAGGTGCTTCTACTACACCATCGCCATCGGTGCAGCCTGCCTTCAGGTACTTGACCGCTACAGGCACAGAATGACCACCGACCAGCTCTTCGCCATCGGCTGGCTCAGCCTCGCACTCCCAGCGCTTTCCGCCTTCCTCTTCCAGAACTAGGAAGACATTCCCCCCGGCACTATACCAACGGAAGCAAACACGCTCCCGCAGAACATACGATTCATCGTACCGTCGCAAGACCTCGCCCCGGCCTCGTACAACCAGCCCCAGTGCTTTCAGGCAGGCACAGAAAAGGCTTACCCCGTAAAAGGAAGTCGCCCCGGTCTCGAAAGACCGGGGCGCCCCAACTACCCTATGAAACTAGACCCCACTTGAGGGCCCAAGGAGATTTTTAAGTCCGCTCCTCCGGACGAGCACAGTATAGCAGAATCGAATATCCGGTCAACACTTTTTTGAAGAAATCTGAAAAATAATTTGAGAAATTACAACAATCGAAACCATGAAATTTTCACCGTCAATCCTTCACGCAACTTTCATTTTTTGTCTAAAAAAATTCGCCATCCATGACACTGCCTGCCGCCCCCAAAACCAAAAATGAAAATCCCCCGCATGTGCAGGGGATTCGTCATCGGAAAACGGTGGACAACCTTATCTGCCGGGCACCAGCTCGAAGGAAAACCCTTTCAGATACTCCGTCTCCGGCAAATTCAGAAGAACAGGATGATCCGGACTTTGCCCATGCGTCTGAAGAAGGCGCAGAGTGGCAGGGGCATCCACCGCAGCCTCTCCGATACTCTCCCTGAACAGCTCGGCGCTCGCATGGTGCGAACAGCAGAAAGTCGAAAGAATCCCGCCCACTGGCAGCATCTTCATCGCACGCAGATGAATCTCCTTATAGCCGCGCATCGCATCGTGCAACGACTTCTTGCTGCGCGTAAACGAAGGCGGGTCGAGAACAATCAAATCCCACTTCGGTTCACCGCCGTTGCGCACCTCATTGGCTTCCTTCTTCAGGAAATCAAAAGCATTGTCCGCCACAGCATCGATCTTCACCCCGTTCAGCTCCGCATTGCGGCGCACGGAAGAAATCGCCTCTTCGGACACATCCACCGCCGTCACCGACAAAGCCCCGGCCCGCGCACAGGCTAGCGCAAACCCGCCCTGATTGCTGAAACAATCCAGCACCCTGCGGCCCTTCGCCCAACGGGCAACCTCCATATAATTCTGCAACTGGTCAAGATACAGCCCCGTCTTCTGCCCCGTCTGCAAATCCACAAGGAAACGCAAACCCCTGCCCTGCACATCGAACGGCTGAGGCTCCTCACCCATGGCCACATACACCTCCTGCTCCAGCCCCTCGGCCGCCAGCATCGGAGAATCATTACGCACAATCACCGCTCGCGGCTGCATCAAATCGCCCAGAATATTCGTAATCAGCTTCACGCGCTGCCACATCGCCACCGTCAACGTCTGCACCACCAGCACATCCTGGTAACGATCCACGATCAGGCCGGGCAAACCGTCCGACTCGCTCCAGACCAGCCGAAGCAGGCTCTCGCCCGGCATCAGCCTCTCGCGCAGCGCAATCGACTGACCCAAACGGCGCACGAAAAACTCGCGGTCCAAATCCTGCTTCCTGCGCGAAAACCTCCGGGCCACGATCTGCGACTGCGGATTATACATCGCGGAACCCAGATACCTGTCGCGGCCATCCTTCAAAGCCACCACATCGCCGGGCCGAGGATTGCCGAACACCTTGCGTACTTCCGAACCGTACACCCAATCGTGCCCCTGAAAAATGCGCGCCCGAGGCGCAACGATAAGACCTGCCATAACGCAGCCAAAGTACCTCATTTGCCCGCAACATACAAGAAATTTTGCCCGGCGGGAACAATAGACTGGAAAAAGCGCCTGAATGGAGTATGCTCACGGGTACAATGAACACCGAATTGTTACGCAAAGTATGCCAGACGCCCGGTGCGCCCGGCTTTGAAAACGCCATCCGCGAATTCATCATCAAGGAAATCACCCCCCTCGTCGACAGCATCAGCGTCGACAACATCGGCAACGTCATCGCCGTCAAAAAAGGCAAGGACTCTTCCAAAAGCATCATGGCCGCCGCGCACATGGACGAAATCGGCTTCATCGTCCGCCACATCGACGACAAAGGCTTCCTCCGCATCCTGCCCCTCGGAGGCTTCGACCCGAAAACCCTCACCGCCCAGCGCGTCATCGTCCACGGCACCAAAGACCTCCTCGGCTGCATGGGCGCCAAACCCATCCACGTCATGACCCCGGCGGAACGCGCCAAAATGCCGGAAGTCACCGACTTCTTCGTCGACCTCGGCCTGCCGAAGGAAGAAGTCGAAAAATACGTCTCCGTCGGCGATGCCATCACCCGCGAACGCGAACTCACCGAAATGGGCGACTGCATCAACGTCAAATCCCTCGACAACCGCGCCGGATGCTACATCCTCATCGAAACCCTCCGCGCCCTCAAAGCTGCTAAAACCCTCCCGGCCTACGACCTCTATGCCGTCTTCTCCGTACAGGAAGAAGTCGGCTGCCGAGGCGCACAGGTAGGGGCCCTGCAAATCCAGCCGGACTTCGCCTTCGCCCTCGACGTCACCATCGCGTACGACACCCCAGGCGCGGGCAGCCATGAAATGTGCACAGAACTCGGCAAAGGCACCGCCATCAAAATCTACGACAGCTCCCTCATCGCCGACCGCCGCATGGTCGCCTTCATGAAAGCCGTCTCGGAAGCCGAAAACATCCCCAGCCAGCTCGAACTCCTCGCAGCAGGCGGCACCGATGCCGGCTCCATGCAACGCTTCACGGCGGGAGGAGCCATTGCCGGAGCCATCTCCGTCCCCGTGCGCAACGTCCATCAGGTCATTGAAATGGCGCATAAAATCGACCTTCAGGCCTCCGTCGACCTCCTCACAGCCTGCGTCTCCAACCTCCAGCAGTGGGATTGGAACTGGGGTGCGGAAAACAAACCGCTCTCCAAAAAGGCATCATCGAAAAAGGCCGACAAAAAACCTGCCAAAAAAGGCAAAAAATAAACGGCTCCCTCCCTCCTCCGCAGCCGGTAACTTCCAGCGGCTGCGGAGGTCTGCTGCCTACCTGCCCTATTCGCGCTTCTCTCTTTCTGAATGGAACCTCTCTCCGCCGTTTCCAAAAACAGAATCCCGTGGATTGATCTGGCAAGAGTTTTGGCGATGTACTTCGTCATCCTCTCCCATACGCAAGGATCCGCCCCATGGTGCACCTTACCCACGCAAGGTGGCGTCATGCTCTTCTTTTTCCTTGCGGGGTACTTTTCTCCGCGAAACGCAGGAAAAAGCTGGAATCGGGTCATGTGGCTCGGTATCTCTTGGACCGCTTGGGCTGTGATCGCCGGATGCCTGGCTTATGTCACAGCCACATTATATCCGAACGATCCTCAGGCTACGGTATGGAAGGATCACCTCGGCGCGATATGGATTATCCGCAATGCCTTCGGCCTGGGCGAACACCCCTTCCTCGTCGTCCTGTGGTTTCTATGCAACCTGTTCGTTTATCAGACCGTCTATGCAGCATGCAGAATATACTGCTGGTGCACCCTCCATATATATTCTCTTGTTCTATTGCTCTTGATCCTCTGGGGAACGACTAACTATTCGATACCCTATATACACCATGCCGGCATTCTGTGCTTCCTCTCCGGCGCCGGAATGCGAAGCATCAAACCCGGCGATCTGGCTCAGGCCATGCGCAAACGCCTTTGGATACTGCTGCCCCTTGTCATTCTGGCATGGAGCGCCTTTTTCTTTCATGGGCAATCCTACCTCTTCGAAGCTCCTTGGACATGGTTGATGTTTCCCCTGTTGGCCGGTGGCGGCCTTGCTCTGCTCCTGCTTGCCCTATTCCTTTTCCCGCTCGGTGGAAAAATAACATCGTACCTTGCTCATATGGGGCCGGCTCTCATGTGGATTTACGGAGCCCATATTCCGCTCTACCGCGTCCTCAAAGCTGCCTTGCGAGCCATCGCCGGGCATCCTGTCGAATTGAACGCCGCGGCTGCTCTCATCTCCTTCTTCATCCTGTATTACCTGTACCTCCTTTTCCAAAAACTCTTTCCCCTACCCATGAGTATTCTTTGCCTTGGAGCACGGACAAAGCCGTTCCGCGCGACTCAACATCAAGGATAATCTGTGATTCGCACACAGGTTCATCACACACATCAATACGAAAGGCTGATCCCATCCAACGCCTCTTCCAATTCGGAAGAACCGAAATGGTCATTTTGCCCAATGCGCTTCAGCTCGTCTCCCCACACGTTCTGCATCCTTGAGAAAAGGTACTCATCCGGCATACGCACCCGGTCTCTGGCAATATCGGAAACCTTCCTCCCGCTCAAATACTCTTCCGCCTTCTTCTGCCTCTCCCTCAATACCGTCATGCGGACTGCCACGGCATCAGCAGAAGCCGTATCCTTCACGGAAGCCAGAGCCACAGTCATCTCCTCCAGAATAGCCATCAGCTCATAAAAATATCGGCGATACACTTCCTCCTGCTCGTGCGCCATCACCGGATCCGTGGCATACACCACCTCCGGAAACACACACAAGGACCCGAAAGCTTCAATGGCGGCCTTGACATCATCCGACAAAAGCCCCAGCACCCTCAACCGGGAAATTTCAAAATGCAAGGCCGTATCAATCACCCTGCTCTGAACTTCGTACCGTTTTTCCACACGGGCTTCGTCTTTGCAGGAAACAAGCATATCGCCGATATGCTCCTGCCAGCTCGCCTCCGTCCCCTCACAAATAGCTTCAAGCTTCGGTATCGCCGCAGAAGCCGTTGCTGAATCCGCAATCCCCTTCAACACATCGAGCATCTTCTGCTTTCCTGCAAGAATCTCCTGACGATATGACTCATACTTGCTTTCGGCAGGCACGGTCTTCCCGACGGGCAAAGGCATCGTCGCCAAATGCCAGGCCCTGGCAGCATCATCCTCACGGGGCAGTTCCTGCCCCTGCACATTCCCGATCAGCAACATCACACCCAGGGTAGTTGTCCATTGTGTCTTCATGGAACATCACTATACATCCACTCACACCACCACCAAGAATAAAATCGTACATTCTTCGGAAAAACACGGCATGACGAAAAAAGCCGAACAAACGCCACTCGTCATACCGGCAACCGTGGCGAAGCATCTCTACACACTCACTGCGCGTAACTGTGCATCGACGTAATCTTCGGCAGCAGATTCACCACGAGGAAAGTCACCAGCAAGGCGGCAAAAGCCAGAAACAGCACCACGCGACGTGAACGCAGCCTCTCCGGCTTGCGGGGAATATGGAAATACACCAGATACAGCCCCCATGTCACCAGAGACCATACCTCCTTGATATCCCATGCCCAATAACCGCCCCATGCGGCATCGGCCCATACCGCGCCCGACCACAAGCCGAAACTCATCAGCGGGAAACCGAGCAGCACCGTATCATGCGCGGCATCCATAAACTTATCCGACTCCCATCGCCTCCAGCACGACACAGCCACCAGCACCGTCGCCACCGTCATCAGCCCGTAGGACAGCAGATAAGCCGCCACATGCGGCACAAACCACGGCGACTGCAAAGCAGGCATCTGCCGCCACGAATCCAGCACGGGCATACACAACGCGCCGACCATGAATAGAACAGCAGCCCCGGCAAAATACCCAAGCAGCCACGCATGCTTCTGCACCTTCCATGAATAGAGATACGCCGGCCCCAGCACCAGCGGCACAATACACATCACATGGTGCATATTGCCGAATGGCGGAGCTTGCGCCAACTCCCAGTTATACGCCAGCAGCACGGCAGACACCAGCCAGCCCATCACGAAAAAGCGGAACGCCCAAGTTTGCCGCCTCTTGCACGCCAGCAGCATCGCCACGAAATTCAACGCCAGAATGGCGCACACCATCACATGAATCCAGTTCGTCTCATTCATACCGCTACCTCCGTCTGTTCGGATTGGGACTTCTTCCTCTTTGGCCACCAGCACCACATCGTCAAAGAAACGAGCAACCCGCCGATGCCATACATCATCCACACATCGCCATAGGAACGGCGTGCCAGAAACTGCACACAAAGAATACCCTTCTCATCACGCCGATTCAGCAAATAAAATATCCAATCCCCATACCCCAGCGGCTCATTCACCTTCATCGTAAACTCCTTCCTCTCCTTGCCATCTTGCACCACGCACATCGCCGTAAACATCTTGACCGGGGATTGCTCCTGCACTGCGACCCTCTCGTGATCGACAACATAAACCGATTGGGGCATATTACCCAGCTGAATGAAGTCCGACACAGGAATGGCCTTCAAACCGTCAAAACGCACCATACCATCCTCCACCTTCTTCTTCTGCAGCAAACTGTTCCCCTTCTCGCCTACCCGGTACAAAGAATAGTCGACAGGATCGTAATATTTCTCCTCGAAATCGCTCACACCCAAATGAAACCCCAGGGCAAACTCCTTCCCCTCGTCATTGAGAACCTTGTTTGTTGTCATCACACGCGGCGTTTCACCCGTCTTCATCACATACTGCCCGACCGGCAAATAGAGCAAAGCCTTCACCTCATTGAAATAATCCACATAAGCTCCCACACCCATCGCCACAAGCGCCAAATGCGCTACGGCGAGGCAAAGCTTCCGGCTCATCATGCGCGACAGCACAAACACCGCCACTCCGCCGCAAGTAGCCGCCACCAACACGAACACGGCAAACCAGAGCGCCGTCACCCACGACCAGAAAGAATCGAACGGCAGCCCGGCCAATCCGTCGCAGCCCGCCCATACCCCTGCCGCGCCGCCACAACAGACGAACAGCAGCAGCACAACCGAAGGCAATCGCCACCACCCCCGGCCGGAAAGCCGGAAAGCCGCATACAGGCACAACACCCCTACCACTCCGCCCAGCACCAGCATCACACCGCTGCGATACACCTGCGGCACCCCGTTAACCGGAGAAGCCCCGGTCACCAGAAGCAGCAGCACCGCAGCCAGCACCATCACCGCCACCTTCATCATGGCATATAAACTCGATTTATTCTCTTGCATCATCATAAAATCATCCTGCCTGCCTCAGCTCATCATGAATCCTCCGGCGCTCCTTCTCGATATGTTCATCCGTCGCACCGAACTGGCGCAGCAAATGCTCCGCCATCGACATCGCCACCTCGCACTCTCCGGCAAACACCACCGCCTCGCTCCCCTTGCGCAGACTATGAGCCTCACGCATAAACGTCGTATGAATCACCACGGCAATCTCCGGATTCAGCGCGCGAGCCGCCTCCATCACCTCATGGGCTGCAGCACCCGCCGAAGAAACGATCAGGCCGGATGCATGAAGCACCCCGGCCGCCGTCAGCACATCGCGCTGCCGAGCATCGCCATACACGGCCTTGATACCCTGCGAACGCAAATGCAGCACCGTATCGATATTCATCTCGATAATCGCCACATCGATATTATTCTCCACCAGAATCCGGCACATAATACGGCCGGAAGGCCCATATCCGATAACGATCACGCGCTGCTTATCCTCCTCCACCAGCTCATGCCTATCCTCCGTCGCAATCTTCGACCGACCTATCCCGCAACGCTCCAGCAAACGCAGCATCCCCGGAATACATCGATACAACAAAGAATTCAACGCAATCGACACCACAGCGGCAGCGATCAATGCATTACCCGCCACACTCGGCAGCACCTTGTAATGCACACCCATCGCACCCAAAATAAACGAAAACTCCCCGATCTGCGCCAACGCCACCGAAACGGACAACGCCAAACGCATCGGCTTCCCCAGCAACCGCACCACGACAAATGCCGCCAGCGGCTTGCCCAGCATCACGATCCCCAGAGTCGCCAATGCCAGCGGCCAGCTCTCCAGCAAAGCCACCGGATCGAACAACATCCCCACGGACAAGAAAAACAGCACCGCGAACGCATCGCGCATCGGCAAAGCCTCCGCCGCCGCACGCGCACTGAAATGCGACTGCCCTACAACCATACCGCTCAGGAAAGCCCCCAACACCATCGACGCACCGAAAAACTCGGCGGAACACACCGCAATACCCAAAGCCAGCACCAGCACCGACAGCGTAAACAAATCCCTGGTACCTGTCCGTGCCACCCACTTCAAAAACAGCGGAATCAACCTCTTGCCCACCACCAGCGTAAACACCACCAGCAGGCCCAGCTTCACCAGCGTCCACCCCAAAGCGACAAAAATCTCGCCTACCCCTCCGCCGGACTGGGACGGCCCCAACATCACCGGAAGCAGCACCAGCAGCAAAATCGTAAACAAATCCTCCACCACCAGCCAGCCCAATGCCACATGCCCGCTCGGCGTATGCAAATCCCGGTAATCCGCCAGCACCCGCGTCAGCACCACCGTACTCGCCACGGAAATCGCCATCCCATACAGCACGCCTGCCTCCCATCCCCAGCCGAACGCGTGGGAAACCACCGCACCCAGCACCGTCGCCACGGCAATCTGCACCATCGCCCCCGGCAGCGCCACACGCTGCACCGCAATCAAATCCTTCAAATGGAAATGCAACCCCACGCCGAACATCAGCAAAATCACCCCGATCTCGGCCACCTGATCCACCATCCCCTTATCGATCTCAATCCCCGGAGAATACGGCCCCACAATCATACCCGCCACCAAATAGCCCACCAGCGGAGAACAATGCAGCTTCTGGGCCAGGTACCCCAGCAGCAACGCAACGGACAACCCACCGACGAGAGCATAAATAAGTGGAAAATCATGTCCCATGTGAACGGAAGATTATGAAAAAACATCCCCTCCACGTCAAGAACCATTCAAAAAACTGACGTAAAAACCCAAACGGCAACCGACAGCACCGCCACACGCACAGCAAATACCGCTTGCCAGCCTCTCCGGCATCCGGTACACTCCCGGCATGCAGATCACCCTCGACACACCGCTCGACATGCACCTCCACCTCCGTGATGGAGAAATGGCTCGCCTCGTCACCCCCTGCTCGGCCCGCACCTTCGCCGGAGCCGTCATCATGCCCAACCTCGTCCCGCCCGTCACCGATTCCGCCGCCATGCGGGACTATGCCGAACGCATCCTCCAAGCCGCAGACGGATGCGACTTCCGGCCCTACATGACCCTCTTCTTCAAAAACCAGACCCGGCAGGAACTCGAAACGGCGCTCGCCAACCCTCTCTTCTTCGGCCTCAAACTCTACCCGGCCGGAGCCACCACCAACAGCGAAGGCGGCGTCAAAAACCTCGGAGAAACCGGCACCACCCTCCACCTCATGGAAGAAATGGGCATCCCCCTCCTCATCCATGGTGAAAGCCACGGCTTCGTCATGGACCGTGAACAGGACTTCCTGCCCGTCTACCGAAACCTCGCCACCCGCTTCCCCAAGCTGAAAATCAGCATGGAACACATCACCACCGCGGCTGCACTGGAACTGCTCGACGCCCATGAAAACCTTCATGCCACCGTCACCCTCCAGCACCTCCTCATCACCTTGGACGACCTCGCAGGCGGCATGCTCAAACCCCACCTCTTCTGCAAACCAATCGCCAAACGCCCCGCCGACCGCGATGCACTCCTGCAAGCAGCACTCTCCGGCCATCCCAAACTCATGTTCGGCAGCGACTCCGCCCCGCACCCCATCCATAAAAAAGAATGCTGCGGCTGTGCGGCAGGCGTCTTCACTGCCCCCTTTGCCCTCGCAAAACTGGCCGAAACATTCGCGACCCATCAATCGCTCGACAACCTGCAGGCATTCGTCTCCGGCAATGCACGCCGCATCTACGCCCTCACACCGCCCGACAAAACCGTCACGCTCGTAGACACCCCCATGACCATTCCCGCAGCCTACCGCGGATATGGACAGGAAATCGTCCCGATGGACGCAGGACACACCATCGGCTGGAGTGTCGCCTGATCCGGCCCCCGTGAAACGGCTCTCGCATAACTGTTATTTTTACATTCAACGAAAACACCCTTCTCCGGCGTCTCACCCTCTGAAACGTCGCCATGAAGGCACGTTGAAACCAGAAACAAAGTTATGCCTGAATTCTCCAATGCTTTCAGCGGGATGAAAGCCGACCGCAAATTGACCCACGAAGAACTCGTCCGCGCCATCCGATTCATGATCGCGGCAGAATATGAAGCCATCCAGCTCTATGAACAACTGGCAGACTCAATCGACCACGAACTTGCCAAACAGGTCTTGATTGAAATCTCCAACGAAGAAAAAGAACATGCCGGCGAATTTGCCCGCCTGCTTCAAGTCCTCGCGCCCGGAGACGAATCATACTACACGGAAGGACGCGGCGAAACAGAAGAGAAAATCAAAAAACTCAACGATCCCACAGCCTGACAACCGACACACCCTCCCACCTCCTGCCCTCACGAAACGACCGGAACCGCTGCCCGTTCCGGTCGTTTCACGTATGTAGACATCAATAGCACGCCATCGCAGCCGCTGAAAACAACAACAAGGGCCGCCAGCCCCAAACAAAGCCCGGAAAATCGACGCTTTCTCCAGCAAAACACAAAACCACGCAACCTACCCACCACACCGGAACCATCAAACCCGCCACGCGCCCAGCCGCAAAATCACGGCACAACAAAACCCTCGCGCATCCGTACTTGCATTGAACGCAAAAATAAAGCATACTCAAGCCGCATGAAAATCGCTGTCATAGGAAAAGGTGGGCGCGAACACGCGCTCGTGGAAACGTTGGCGAACAGCCCCTGCAAACCCGAAATCTACTCATTCCCCGGCAGCGATGCCATCCTCCGGATAGCCCAGCCCATCGATGCCCATGACCTCGAAAGTCTCATCTCCTGGATGAAAGGCAACAGCATCGACCTCTGCGTAGCAGGAGAAGAAAGCTACCTCGTCACGGGCGAAGGCCTCGCCAACCTCTGCTCTGAAGCGGGTATCCCCTGCTGGGGCCCCGTCAAAGAAAGTGCACAACTCGAAGCCAGCAAAGAATTCTCCAAAGAATTCCTCATCCGCCACGGCATCCCCACGGCCAAAGCACAAATCGCCTCCGATTATGATGAAGCCAAAGCCAAAATCGGCGGCACCTACCCCACCGTCCTCAAATTCGACGGACTTGCTGCCGGCAAAGGCGTCGCCGTCTGCCCGGATGAAACATCTGCCGATGAATTCCTCAAAGAAATCTTCATCGACAAACGCTTCGGCCCCGGCCGCCTCCTCATCGAAGAATGCCTCGTCGGTCCCGAAATCTCCATCTTCGGAGCCATCGTCGACGACCGCTACATGATCCTCTGCCCTGCCCGCGACTACAAACGGCTGGGAGACGGAGACATCGGCCCGAACACCGGCGGCATGGGAGCCGTAGCCTCCCGCCAGCTCGCCGACCCTGCCCTGCTCGAAACCATCGAACGCACCATCGTCGCCCCCACCGTCGCCGGACTCCGCAAAGACGGCCTCCCCTACCGCGGCTTCCTCTACTTCGGGCTCATGCTCACACAGGACGGTCCGAAAATCATCGAATACAACTGCCGCTTCGGCGACCCCGAATGCGAAGCCGTCATGCCCCTCCTCCGCGGCGACCTTGCCTCCTTCTGCCTCGCCGGAGCCAAAGGCGAATTCAAACCCGAACTCATCAGCTTCGACGAAGGTTGGAGCGTCTGCTGCATCCTCGCCTCCAAAGGCTACCCCGCCACCTCCCACTCCGGAGACCTCATCTCTGGCCTCTCCGACGTCACCGAAGCGCGCATCTACCACTGCGGCACCAAACTTGATGCAGATGGTAACTACCTCACCAATGGCGGCCGCGTCCTCGCCATCGTCGCCCAGGGAGCCACCCTCGACGAAGCTCGCAAACGCGCTCACACGGAAACATCCAAAATCACCTTCGACGGAGCCCAGCGCCGCACCGACATCGCCTACCGCTGCTTCGAATAAACCATCAACCGCAAAACGAACATGAACGACGACTCACTCGACTTCCTCACGGAAATCCTCGAAACGCCCAGCCCTACCGGGCATGAAATGGACGCCCAGCGTCTTTGGGCCGCCCAAATGAAAGACCTCACCGACGCCGTCAAGTGCGACGCCTACGGCAACACTTGGGCCACACTCAAAGCCAAAGGCAAAGACGTCAAAACCCTCCTCCTCGACGCCCATGCCGATGAAATCGGCTTCAGCATCCGCTACATCACCGATGACGGCTACCTCCGCGTCGAACGCCTCGGCGGCAGCGACGTCGCCATCGCGCGCGGCCGCCGCATCCGCTTCATGGGAGCCGAAGGCGAAGTCATCGGCGTCACCGGCAACACCGCCATCCACATCCGCGACGACGACGGCAAAAACCCCAAACTCTGGGAACTCTACGTCGACCTCGGAGCCAGCACCCGTGAAGAAGTCGAAGAACTCGGTCTCCGCATCGGCCATGTCGGCGTCTACTGCGACGGCCCCATGCTCATGAACGGCAAACGCCTCGTCTGCCGCGCCCTTGACGACCGCCTCTGCGGCTTCATCCTCACCGAAGTAGCTCGCAAACTCAAGGAAGACAAAATCAAACCCGCGTGGAACATCGTCTTCGGCAACACCGTCCAAGAAGAAGTCGGCTGCATCGGCGCACAAATGCTCACCCACCGCATCAACCCGGATGCCGCCATCTGCCTCGATGTCACCCACGCCACCGACTCCCCCGGCCTCGACAAAGGCCGCTACGGCGACGTCAAACTCGGCAAAGGCGCATGCCTCTGTCACGGCCCGGCTTGCCACCCGAAGATCAACGCGCGCATCGAACTTGCCGCCCACAAAGACAACATCCCCCTCCAGCACGAAACCAGCGGTCGCACCACGGGCACCAATGCGGACTCCATCTTCCGCTCCCACAACGGCGTACCCTGCGCCAACATCTCCATGCCGCTGCGCTACATGCACTCCCCCGTCGAAACCGCCGACCTGGACGACGTCGACACCACCATCGACCTCATCGTCGCCTTCATCAAAACACTCAAAAAAGACGACGACTTCGGCCACAGCCTGTAAAACTCACACTCCACAACCAACAAAAAGGAAAGAGGGCCAACCCCTCTTTCCTTTTTTTATAGACCTCATCCAGCGAACGAACGCAACCGCGTCACCCCCCTGCAACAGGACTTGAACAAAACATCCATCAACGCGGCCAACAAAAGCGAACACACGACCAGCAAGGCATATCCCAGCCACGGCGGCAGCCCATGAAAAAACGGAGCAAACCAATAACCGAAAAGAAAACGGTGATTCAACCACATCCACACGGAATAACGCCCCAACACCATCAAAGGCACCCGAACAAATATCAGATACCGGAAAAGATAAACGGAACCGATCAGCAACGGCAAAATGGCAAAACGTTCCCGAAAGGAAGAAAAAATCACATAACCGATCAATAGGAGACAAACACAAACCAAAGCCGTCCACCAAGCCCTGCTCTTGGAAACAGTAGAACAAAAACGCTGATAACACGCACCCAAACAGAAAACACCGCTATACGTCAGAACATTGGACACAAGGTGATACTCTCCGTTTGAATACATCAAACCCAAACAGGAAGGAAAAAAACGGGAAAAAACGAAAAACGCCACATAATGAGAACCGCAAGCCACCAGAAACAAACCGCACATCAGCAGAGCTACACTGACATCCATGGAAGGGAACCTTCGCCGCACATAAAGAAACAGCGGATAAAGCCCCATCGTCATACACAAAAAAACAGTCGCATACCACCAATCAATATACATCGGCTGCACCATAGTCACGGCCCCGGCATACACCCACATACTCCGATCCAAAGGCACCCAAGGAGTAGGAAACATGAAAAAAACGGCAGTTGCCAGAACAAAACAGAAAAGATAAATCCAATAAAAATGAGAACAACTATGCCATGCAGCCTTCCACACAGAACCTTCGTCACGCTCCAGCTTCGTCGAAAGCCCATATCCCGAAACAAAAGCGAACAACGCAATACAAGCCGCACACACAAATGAATCCGGGAACAGGAAATGCAGAGCAACCATCAAAAGAATAGCGATACCTTTAATGGTCAAGGAATCGTCTTTGGAAAGGGCGAAGAGAGAGAGTTTTCGGGAAGAGAGAGAGTCCTGATTGTTCACGCGAGTGACAATAACAGATCACAAGTTTCCGATACAAGAAAAAAGAGCGCAGGATCTCACTGGGAGGCACGCCAGGGCTTCTCGGCCTCATTTCAGCAACCAGTCTCATTCAACCTGACGCTTGTTGCGTTCACCATTCCACGCCCCCTGGCAGCATGACGTAGTCATGGTAAAGGCGTCAAAACTCACGCATCGTACAAACGAAGAAGCCCCGCATGCAATTAAGCAAGCGGGGCTTCATATAACATCCCGGCGGCGACCTACTCTCGCGGGACCTGTCGTCCGACTACCATCGGCGCGGCAGCGTTTCACTTCCGGGTTCGGAACGGGACCGGGTGGGACCACTGCGCTGTGACCACCGGGTTTCAGCTTGTTGAGGGCTGCCTATCCGGGAGTCATTGGTATGTGCGGGGATGTTATGTTGTTGTCTTCAGGCTCGTATGAGGAGGCTGACATCCGTGTGGCATGTAGTGTTTAATATTGAACTTGGCGTTACTTTCTTTGACAGAGTCGTCATTGAGGTTCATGGTGAAAAGAAGTCAATCGGTGATTAGTATCACTCGGCTTAATGCATTACTGCACTTCCACCTATGACCTATCAACGTGGTCGTCTTCCACGAACCTATAGGGAAAACTCATCTTGGGATGGACTTGGCGCTTAGATGCTTTCAGCGCTTATTCCTTCCGCACTTAGCTACTCGGCCATGCACTTGACAGTACAACCGATGCACCAGTGGTGCGTCAGACCCGGTCCTCTCGTACTAAGGTCTGAACCCCTCAATTTTCCAACGCCCACAGAGGATAGAGGACCGAACTGTCTCGCGACGTTCTGAACCCAGCTCGCGTGCCGCTTTAACCGGCGAACAGCCGGACCCTTGGGACCTTCTCCAGCCCCAGGATGCGACGAGCCGACATCGAGGTGCCAAACCACGCCGTCGATATGAACTCTTGGGCGTGATCAGCCTGTTATCCCTAAGGTACCTTTTATCCGTTGAGCGACGGCAATTCCACTTTCTACCGCCGGATCACTTGGGCCTGCTTTCGCATCTGCTCGACTTGTTGGTCTCGCAGTTAGGCGCGTTTATGCCCATGCACTCGACACTCGGTTGCAGACCGAGCTGAACGCACCTTCGCACTCCTCCGTTACTTTTTGGGAGGATACCGCCCCAGTAAAACTGACCGGCTGACACGGTCCCATTGCCGGTTTCACGGCTTATGGTTAGATTCTCCAATCTCAAAGGGTGGTGTCTCATTGGCGACTCTGGCGGGCCCTAAAGCCAACCTTCATAGTCTCCCACTTACTCTGAGCATTGCGACCGAAGAAACAATGACAGCTTACAGTTAAGGTCTATAGGGTCTTTCCGTCCTTCTGCGGGTAGGCGGCATCTTCACCGCCACTACAATTTCACTGAGCGCCTAGTTGAGACAGTGCCCAACTCGTTTCACGATTCGTGCAGGTCGGAACTTACCCGACAAGGAATTTCGCTACCTTAGGACCGTTATAGTTACGGCCGACATTCACCGGGACTTGGGTTCAGAGCTTCGCTTGCGCTAACCCCTTGCCTTAATCTTTCGGCATTGGTCACGTGTCACACCCTATACTTCGACTTGCGTCTTTGCAGAGTGCTGTGTTTTTGATAAACAGTCGGTTGGGCCATTTCTCTGCGGCCTGATCTCTCAGGCACCCCTTCTTCCGAAGTTACGGGGCTAATTTGCCGAGTTCCTTAACTAGGTTTCACTCTTGCGCCTTGGTATATTCTACCCACCCACCTGTGTCGGTTTACGGTACGGGTTCCTTAGCATACGGCAGGGCTTTTCTTGGCACTCGATTTGATCATGCGTTTCGGCCGAAGCCTCCACTCGGAATTCGTTTACCTGGTGATCTCTTCTCATGCGTCCTCCTGCTTTAAGGGTCGGAAGCTCAGGATTATTAACCTGATGTCCATCGCCTACGCCTCTCGGCCTCGGCTTAGGTCCCGGCTAACCCAGGGACGTACATCGTTGCCCTGGAAACCTCGGGTTTACGGCGGACATGTATTTAACATGTCTTTACGTTACTAATGTCTGCATACTCACTTGAATGCTCTCCAGGTTCAGTCGCCATCCCCCTTCTACGTACATTCAACGCTCTCCTACCACTCTATCTTACGATAAAGTCCAGAGCTTCGGTATAACGCTTATCGCCAATCATTTTCGGCGCAGGATCACTCGATGAGTAAGCTATTACGCATTTTTTAAATGGTGGCTGCTTCTAAGCCAACATCCTCACTGTCTGTGTAATCCCACATCCTTTCCACTGAGCGTTATTTTGGCACCTTAGCTGCTGGTCTGGGCTGTTTCCCTTTCGACAATGAAGCTTATCCCCCACTGTCTCACTGCCATATTCCATTGCGCGGTATTCAGAGTTTGATAAGGTTTGGTAAGCGGGTGTGCCCCCTAGCCTTGTCAGTGCTTTACCCCCGCGCATCAGCATATGACGCTGCACCTAAATGCATTTCGGAGAGAACCAGCTATCACGGGGTTTGATTAGCCTTTCACTCCTACCCTCAACTCATCAGAGAACTTTTCAACGTTCACCTGTTCGGTCCTCCACATAGTTTTACCTATGCTTCAACCTGGTCAAGGGTAGGTCACCTCCGCTTCGGGTCCAGTACCCGCGACTTAACGCCCTTTTCGGACTCGCTTTCGCTACGACTCCATCCCGGAAGGATTTAGTCTTGCCACGAACACTGACTCGCAGACTCATTAAACAAAAGGCACGCCATCGCCTTTACGGCTCTGACACTTTGTAGACTTACGGTTTCAGGTTCTATTTCACTCCGCTCACAGCGGTTCTTTTCACCTTTCCCTCGCGGTACTTGTTCACTATCGGTCGCCAACTAGTATTTAGCCTTGCGCGGTGGTCCGCGCGGATTCATACACCGTTCCACGTGTGGTGTATTACTCAGGATTCCTCTTACTCCCACTGGTCATTTCGCTCACGAGGCTTTCACTCTCTCCGGCCTACCTTTCCAGGTAGTTAAACTATGATCAATGGTCGAGTTTGTCGAGGTCCTACAACCCCGAAGGAGTACCTTCGGTTTGGGCTCTACCGCTTTCGCTCGCCACTACTTACGGTATCGATTTCTCTTTCTTTTCCTCCGCTTACTGAGATGTTTCACTTCAGCGGGTGTCGCGTTCCTTATCCTATGTATTCAGATAAGGTCGATTCCGTATTACCGGAATCAGGTTACCCCATTCGGATACCCCCGGGTCTTAGCTCACTTGCAGCTCTCCGAGGCTTTTCGCAGCTTGTTGCGTCCTTCTTCGCCTGTTGGCACCAAGGCATTCTCCGTAAGCCCTTGGTTTCTTCTTTCCGCGGATTTCTCCGTTTCCAGAACCCCAATGACTTTCTGTAAAGTTTTTTGTGTGTTTTGCTTGGTTCTATTATTTTAAGTGTAAAATTGTATATTTCCCACTTTGGTTGGTTGAAACCGATTTCTCGGTTTCTCCTATTTGCCACACGGATGTCAATCTCCTTTTACCGTTCACTTTGCTTCGCCTCCATTAGGCGTTGGTGGGCCTAACAGGACTTGAACCTGTGACCCCACGCTTATCAAGCGTGTGCTCTAACCAACTGAGCTACAGGCCCTTTTTTGCTTCCGTTTTTTTCGAGAGGTCTCTTCCACCTTGTTTTGGTGGAGGCACGGGGACTCGAACCCCGGACATCCAGCTTGCAAAGCTGGCGCTCTACCAACTGAGCTATACCCCCTTTGGTTTTGGGTTCGGTCAAGAGAGTGTTTGTCGGAAAAAGCCGTGACGCGCGCCGTCTGTTCTCTGCGCTTGTGTTGCAGGAGTTTACACATCTTTTTATCGTTTCGGAAGTATCGCAACACTTCCGTCTCAGCCGAGGCTGAGTCGACCTAAGAGATTTTCATCTCTTTTCTCCATAGAAAGGAGGTGATCCAGCCGCAGGTTCCCCTACGGCTACCTTGTTACGACTTCATCCCAGTTACCAGTCTCACCTTAGGACCCTGCCTCCTTGCGGTTGGCTTCAGATACTTCGGGTGCGACCGGCTTCCATGATGTGACGGGCGGTGTGTACAAGACCCGGGAACGTATTCACGGCGCCGTAGCTGATGCGCCATTACTAGCGATTCCATCTTCATGTAGGCGAGTTGCAGCCTACAATCCGAACTGGGCCCAGTTTTCATGGATTGCCTCCCCCTCGCGGGTTCGGTACCCTCTGTACTGGGCATTGTAGTACGTGTGCAGCCCTGGGCATAAGGGCCATACTGACCTGACGTCGTCCCCACCTTCCTCCCAGTTGATCTGGGCAGTCTCGCCAGAGTCCCCACCATAACGTGCTGGTAACTGGCAACAGGGGTTGCGCTCGTTGCTGGACTTAACCAAACATCTCACGACACGAGCTGACGACGGCCATGCAGCACCTGTGTGACGCCACCGAGGTGTCACATGCTTTCACATGTTGTTCATCACATGTCAAGCCCAGGTAAGGTTCTTCGCGTTGCATCGAATTAAGCCACATACTCCACCGCTTGTGCGGGTCCCCGTCAATTTCTTTGAGTTTTAATCTTGCGACCGTACTCCCCAGGCGGCACGCTTAACGCGTTTGCTCCGGCACGTGGGGGGTCGATTCCCCACACACCAAGCGTGCACCGTTTACTGCTAGGACTACAGGGGTATCTAATCCCTTTCGCTCCCCTAGCCTTCGTACCTCAGCGTCAGTACATGTCCAGGAACCCGCCTTCGCCACGAGTGTTCTTCTCGATATCTACGCATTTCACTGCTACACCGAGAGTTCCGGTTCCCCCTCCATGACTCTAGCATCACAGTATCAAGCGCACTCCAGGGGTTGAGCCCCTGCCTTTCACGCCCGACTTATGATGCAGCCTACGTACCCTTTACGCCCAGTGATTCCGAACAACGCTTGAGACCTCTGTATTACCGCGGCTGCTGGCACAGAGTTAGCCGTCTCTTCCTCTTGTGGTACTATCAAGCTTGCGCCTTGCTCCCACATGACAGGGGTTTACAATCCGAAGACCTTCTTCCCCCACGCGGCGTCGCACCATCAGGGTTTCCCCCATTGTGAATGATTCTCGACTGCTGCCACCCGTAGGTGTCTGGACCGTGTCTCAGTTCCAGTGTGGCCGGACATCCTCTCAGACCGGCTACCCGTCATCGCCTTGGTGAGCCGTTACCTCACCAACTAACTAATAGGCCGCGAGCCCCTCTTCAAGCGCATTGCTGCGTTTACTCTTGCGAGTCTATCGGGCATTAATCCCGGTTTCCCAGGGCTATTCCCGTCTCGAAGGCAGGTTGCTCACGTGTTACTCACCCGTGCGCCACTAAGAAGCATTAGCAAGCTATTGCTTCTCCGTTCGACTTGCATGTCTTATCCACGCCGCCAGCGTTCGTTCTGAGCCAGAATCAAACTCTCCATATTATATTTTTTAGAAATTGCTGGTTTCCGCTCGAATCTTTCGATTCTGCGGATGCCATGCGTCCCCTGCTCTCCATCCCTTTCGGAACGGGTCTTCGCCTAGTTCAGCACGGCGTGCGTCACGACTTTTTCCTCTCTCTTTTTCCTCCTCTCAAGTGCTCTCCGCAAGGTTTCGTCTCCTCGCTGCCGGTCTCCCGGCTTCAGCACTTCGAAAGTCTTTCCTGTAAAGTGTTCGCCTCTTCTCCTGAAGAGTTTGCCCGCGGCCCTCGCTTCACTCTCACTCGCCCTTGCCTTGCCGGCTTCCGGTTCGTTCCGTGTCGCGTCTTTCGCGGCGCCCCGTAGTGGGGTGAGGAGAGTTTACTCTTTTTTTCTCTCACGTCAAGGTTTTTTCACTCTTTTTTTCTTCACCTCCTCCCCAAACTACCCCCACAACACACCCATAACAACTCGCCTTGAACAATTTATACGTTTTTGACTTTTTGTGATTTTTTTAAAGAAAAATCCCACAAACTTGCAAAATTGGCGAGATTCTGTGCTTTCAGGCTCTTTCTTCGCTTTTCAAAGGGATTTTATCACACCAGACGGACTATATCTCGCCGAATTCAGAAAGAATGCCTCTCCTATAGGCTTCCCTCCGTTTTCCCATTTGGGTTGCACCTGTACCTCGGGGTAGCTTGCAAAGTTTTCTTCGTGAAACCTATCTTCTTTCTTGACACCATTGGCAAATGAAGGATGATGGATTATATGTTTCGCCATATTTGTTCCAGCTGTATCCTGGTTCTATTCGCAAATTCCGCGCATGCAAACGCAGCGGCGGATGCAAATGCTTCACCGTTGCACGTGGAGGAGGTCAATTCAGTTGCTACCGTTCATTCGGAGCAGCCGCTGGATTGGCCGTCAGGCGCATCTTTGCTCGAGTTCAAAAAGGACGGGATGCTTTTATCCCGGCTTATCGTGCCCGCCGGATATATCGAGACGGTTGTCGATGATGTTCTTGCACGTGTGGCCGTGAAAGTTCAGACGAGTAATGCCACGTTCGAGATTCACCTGTTCGATCCAGCCAGCAGGCAAAGTTTCCCCATCGATATCGATCCGCTTCACCGCGAGTTCACCCGGCTGGAGCCCCATATAACGCCGGAGATGTTCTGGAATGTTGCCCGGATTCAATGCGTGGAGTTCAAGAAGGGAACACAACACTGCGTCGTCGGCCAGGCGACCCATTCCAGGACATTCGGCCATTATGGCGCACTCAAGAGTATGACGATTACGGTACCGTTTACCATTGATATGGCCCAAAATCCTCCAAAAGAGCATTTTTTGGAGCAGCCTCGTGGCGCTTTGTCCATTCAGCCGGGTACCATCACGATCGAGGATGAGGCGCCACCCCTTGTTCCCATGGAGTCCATTCCGGCGGCATGGGTGCGCGAGTCATTTACCGGCAAGGAATACGGGCAGGCGCTCGTCGATGCCCAAAAGAAGGAAGACGCTGCATGGGACAAACTGAAGCAGGAGATTGAAACTGTGGGAGATGATCTGGTCGCCGAGTTCGATATTCGGCGCCGATTTTTCGAAGAACATCCCGATTTCGGTACGGATAGCAATGCCGGATGGTTTCCTGACTGGTTTTTGCTTTATCCCGAGGCAGCCAACGATCCGAATCTCGACCCCTCCATGAAAAGGGAGCTTGTTTTAAAAGATCTCGTGTTGAAATATGAAGAAATTTACCGGAACAACGCTCTTTCCGGTTCCGTTCGAGACAGGTTTCTCTACGCCTGCTGGCCTGTGCATAGGGACGAGGCACTTGCGAAAAAATGCTGGCAGGAGAGAGATGCTTTCGTGAAAGATCTGTTCCTGAAGCGCAGCAACAGTCTTGCTGGCGCCTTGCACGATTTTTCCATGACGAAGATGTGGTCGGAATTGACGAATCTTCCTCTTTCCCGATTCAAAGCGGGTTCCTCTCCCGCAGCAGGAGAATATTACCATCCCTATTATGAATGGAAGGAGCCGGACGGCAATACCCGGAAGCTCCAGTGGGATAATGTCGCCGCAGGGCTGGTTCTGAGCGAGGCGGATTCAGGCCGATGGATCAAGATTTTCACGCGCACCCCGGACGGCTGGAAGTCGTTTACCGTTCCGCAGGAATAGGAATGAGGTCTCGCTCAACGCAAAAAAGCGCCCGCGTGCCATTCGGTACGCGGGCGCTTGGTTTTCAGGATGTTTCCCGTTTACTTGGAAGCTTCTTCGATGGCAACGGCCACGGCGACGGTGGCGCCGACCATGGGGTTGTTGCCCATGCCGAGGAGACCCATCATTTCAACGTGGGCAGGCACGGAGGAAGATCCGGCAAACTGAGCATCGGAGTGCATGCGGCCCATGGTATCGGTCATGCCGTAGGAGGCAGGGCCGGCGGCCATGTTGTCCGGGTGCAGGGTACGACCCGTACCACCACCGGAGGCAACGGAGAAGTACTTCTTGCCCTTTTCATTGCATTCCTTCTTGTAGGTGCCTGCAACGGGGTGCTGGAAGCGGGTCGGGTTCGTGGAGTTGCCGGTGATGGATACGTCCACGCCTTCATGCCACATAACGGCAACACCTTCACGGACGTCGTCGCAACCGAATACGCGCACGGCGGCTTTCGGTCCCTTGGAGAACGCCTTTTCGCGCACGACATTCAACTTGCCGGTGGCATAGTCGAATTTCGTTTCAACGTAGGTGAATCCGTTGATGCGGGAGATGATGTAGGCAGCATCCTTGCCGAGGCCGTTGAGGCACACGCGAAGATCCTGCTTGCGAACGCGGTTGGCGGATTTGGCGATACCGATGGCGCCTTCAGCGGCGGCAAAGGATTCGTGGCCGGCGAGGAAGCAGAAGCATTCCGTTTCATCGCGCAGGAGCATGGCGGCCAGGTTGCCATGGCCGAGGCCGACCTTGCGGTCGTCCGCCACAGAACCGGGGATGCAGAACGCCTGAAGGCCTTCGCCGATGGCTTCGGCGGCTTCGGCGGCTTTCTTGCAGCCTTTGCTCAGAGCGATGGCGGCACCGACGACATAAGCCCATCCGGCGTTTTCAAACGCGATCGGCTGGATGTCATTCACGATTTTGCGAGCATCAATGCCCTTGGAGAGGACAAGCTTTTCAGCATCTTCAATCGAAGCAATACCGTACGGGGCGAGGGCTTCGTTGATCTGCTTGATGCGACGGTCGTAGGATTCAAAAAGAGGCATAATATAGATCCTTTCTCAATAAATGGTAATATGTTGTAATTATTCGTGGCGGGGATCAATGTGCTTCACGCCTTCTTCGTCGAAACGACCGTACTGACCGGTGCACTTCTGAACGGCTTCGTTGGCATCCATGCCCTTCTTGATCATTTCGAGCATCGGACCAACGCGGATGAACTGGTAGCCGACGATTTCGCCGTCTTCATCGACCGCGAGCTTGGTGATGTAACCTTCAGCCATTTCGAGGTAGCGGGCGCCTTTGGCACGAGTGCCGTACAGGGTGCCGACCTGGGAGCGGAGGCCTTTGCCAAGGTCTTCAAGTCCGGCGCCGATGGGAAGGCCGCCTTCCGAGAAGGCGCTCTGCGTACGGCCATAGACGATCTGGAGGAAGAGTTCACGCATGGCGGTGTTGATCGCGTCGCATACGAGGTCCGTATTCATGGCTTCCAGAATGGTTTTGCCCGGAAGGATTTCCGAGGCCATGGCGGCGGAGTGGGTCATGCCGGAGCAACCGACGGTTTCCACGAGAGCTTCTTCGATGATGCCGTTCTTGACGTTGAGCGTCAGTTTGCAAGTACCCTGTTGAGGAGCGCACCAGCCCACACCGTGGGTCAACCCGGAGATATCCTTGATTTCCTTGGCCTGTGTCCACTGCCCTTCCTGAGGAATGGGGGCCGGACCATGGTTGCAGCCCTTCTTGACGCAACACATCTGTTCGATTTCGTGAGTAAACTGCATAGTAATCTATGTTTTGCTAGAGGTTGACATGCAGTATAACTCCCCGATGGGAAGCTACACCTCGTCGAGCATATGATAACTGTTTTTTTCACCGCTGGCGAGTACAAAAACGAGATTTGTCCGTCTTTGCACCAAAGCATTATTTTTGCCTGATTATCAATAAAAAATAAAATTCAATACATCGTTCTCACACATTTTTTTGAAAAAAATCGCTTTTTATTTAGGACGATTCCTGTTTCATGCGTTATTATTCTTGTAAGGCATGCCGGAGAAAGCAATCAGGGACAGCAAAGAGACAGGGGATTCCCCCCTGGGCAATTGCGTCGATTGGTTCCGAACCAATCGGAACAGCCTGCTGGCTTTCGCCCGGCTTCAGGCGTCCGGCGATCTGGATGCCGATGACCTTCTGGCAGAGACGATCAAACAAATCGCCCGGGCACTTGCCGACAAGCGCGTGTCCGACTCTCCGGATGACCTGACGCCTTATGCCTTTACCACCATACGCCATACCGCCATCACCTGGCGGAGGCGCAATACGAATCGCCGCTGCTCGGAACAAAACTATAGTACTGAAGCCGAAGCCACGGAACAGATTCAACCATGGATGAGCGTTTCCGAAGATACCGACTATCTCAAGAACCGATTGCAGGAGAAGCTTCTCCAGCTGCCGGTCGAACTGGCGGAAATCATCATCATGAAAACCTGGAGCGAGCTTTCTTTCTCGGAGATTGCCCGCATTACCAATACCGCAAAGAGCACGGTGGACAGCCGATACCGAGACGCCCTTGCCCGACTGCGGAAAATGTTGCGAGAAGACCCCATATTCTACTGAACCATGTACAGCAATTCTACACCTCCCGAAGAGAGCGATATCGAGACATTGCTCAGGCAACTGGCCCTGCCCGAGATGGATTCCCGGCAAGGCACACGCCTTGAAGCATGTCTGATTACCGAATACTCGTCCCGGAAAAACCGAAAGAAATATATCGTCCTGGCGCTCGCCGCCGCTTTCATCGCCGTACTGGGCAGCCTCGCCCTTCTGGCACCCGGCACCACCCAGGCGGAAACATCCACCCGCCTCGTGCGCATCACCCCGCTGGGGAAACGCAACGAGGGTCAGGCATACAATCTCCTGTACGAAAACACCGTTTCCATCCCGACAGGAAAGAACGCCAAAGTCATCGTCACAGTCCCTGAAGAAAAAACCGTCATCGTATCCGATGACGTCATTTAACTCCACCTTCCGTTTGTCCATGAATACCATCAAACACATACTACTCCTTTTCATCCTCTCTATCCTGTGCGGAGCGGACTTGGTTCGGGCAAACGAAAAACAGGAGCCTACCGTCGTCCACCCCTCCGACTCCCCGGTGCTGTTCGGAGTCATTTCCACGGACATGCCGCTTGATATGAGAAAAGAACTGGGAACCCGGATCGCCGACGACGAGGGACTGTGCGTCACAGCCGTCTCCAGATTCAGCCCGGCGGAAGATGCCGGTATCCGCCCGGTCGACATCATCCTGAAAGTGGCCGGGCAGCCCGTCGCCACCAAGCTTGATCTCCTGATGATTCTGCAGAAATACAAACCGGGCGACACAATTCCCGTCCACATCCTGCGCCTCGACCAGACCAAGGAATTGAACCTCACTCTCGGCAGCCGCAACGGACTCCAACAGAAATACAAAGCGCGCAAAGAAACTTCCACTCTGACCTACGGCAAGGATTGCGACACCGCCACAGGGGTAGTCGCAGAAAACCCCTTCAATTTCGAATCACCACCTGCTTCCGCCCGGAACGATTTGCAATCCGAATGGTCCGCCGCTCAAGACAGTGAGCAAAAAGATTTGCACCGCAACAAAATAAATGCGTCGAAACGGGCTCCAAACAGCCAAATCCTCCCTCCTGCTACCATGAATCAAAAAACCGACCTCGTTCCTAATAAAATGGAGCAGATACAATGCCTCCAGAATACGGTCATCGACCAGCTCGCAACCGACAACCCCGACCGAAGCAAAGTACAGGATTCCCTGTTGCAAATTCGCGCATTGGCATCCGGGCGCACCGATCAGGGCCACGCCTCCATCCATCTCGAAGATGCCGAAGGGCAAATCATCATCAATGGCTCGAACCAGCACGTCACCGTGGAAACCATTCCAGAGAAAAAGAAAGCTGGCACAACCTACAGAATTGATATACCATCCAAAAGCAACCCTCTGCCGGAACCCGTTCGGAAACGCCTGCGTGACCTGAACCAGTAAGCGGCAGAAGCACCGCCACTTCCCGAAGCCCATTCACCTTCCCTCTTCATACGATGAATATCTTCCGCCTCCTGTCCGGAGTCCCGTTGATCGCCTTCACCGCTCCCGCCACCCTCCCGGCACAGAACATGACGCCGGAAATCCGGCAAGACATCGCCCGATTACTGACCCTTCAAGTACTCACCCATATCGGCGAATTGCAGGAAACCTTGGGGGCAGCCTTCCAAAAAATACTCTACGTCAACACCTACCGGAGCATTGTACTGTCCGGAAAAGAATGTCCCCAGCCTGAAGCAACCGCATGCCCGGCTGCCGCCATCCTTGCCAACAAACAGCTCCACCGGTACGGGGGAGACTTCGAGGGCAAAGACGTCATGACCAGCATACACACCGAGCTGGATACCTATGACCTGAACCAGGCCACATACCAAAGCGAACTTGAATTGATCCGCAAACGCCTGCGCGAACACTACCTCCCCATCCTCAAACAACGCGAACTTGCCAAGGAACGCCAGCTACTCCGGATAAACGCCACGAGGCCCGAAGTCACCGTCCTGCCGAACGGCATCCAATTCGAAATCGAACCCGGCAATCAGGATATACGGGACATCAGCCGCTCCACCAGCGAAACCGGCATCACCTTCTACACCCGCATCACGCGCGACATACAATTCGATGCCCTGCCGGAATCCATCCGGCAAATCGCCGACCAATTGCCACCCGCCTCGAGCTGGACCTTCTACATCCCTTACGAAGCGGAACAGGCCGCGGAAGAAGCCGGCCGCCGCGCGGCGCAGGACATGGCCACCCGGCGCGAAGAACGCCTGCAACAGCTGATACCGGATCACATGCGGAACTCCCGCCCGGCGCCGCCCACCGAAGCTGCGGCTCCACCCAGGGAACGCAAACCCCTATTGCGGCTCAAAGTCTGGAAAGACACCCCCGAATACCCCGCCACCGTGCGCCCCGATGCCATCGAAACCGTCATCTGAATCTTCCCATACATGCGGCCATGAAAGCGCAACACCTCCTTTTCCTGCTGTACGCAGCCACCTGCTATGGACAATCGAACGAGCCCGAACAGGCCCAGCCGCTCTCCTGCATCAGAACAGACAACAGACCCAACGCGAAATCCGCTTTTGAAAACGCCTCCCAGGCCATCGACTACCTGAACACGGCCATCGCGCCACTTTCTCCGGAAACGCGGCAACGGCTCACCGACGTCTGGAACCTCAAAACGCAGGACCAACGCATCGAAGCCCTGCATAAATGGATTGAGGAAACCCGCACATCCGGAAAATCGACCGATGCCGCCAGCTTCCTCATCATCGACGCCCAGTTGCGCTGGAACAACCACTTCTGCCATGAAGAACAGTCGCTCTTCTACCAGCACCTCACCCAGTCATTCCAAACGGACAACCCCGTCAACAACACTCGCACCAGACACTGGCTCGACTACCTCAGCTACTACACCCCCTGCCGCGTCGATGAAATCATCCCCATCATGGATGCGGTCAACGAACGGCCCCTGCAGCAAAACCTGAAAAGTTACAACCCATACATGATCAACATATGGCGGATCTGGACGGAACCCGTCGGATACGCATCCTCCATCATGTCCGGCAAAAACGACGGGGACAAGAACAAACTCAACTACATCCTGCACAACTATGATGCCCTCCTCAACAACCACGTCAGCCGGGGGCTCGTACGCTGGCGCTACGCCTACGGGCAAAACCTCCCCGAAGGAGTCGTCTCTGCCATGCGAGCCATGAAAGACCGGCACGAAGGCATCCTTCCCACCCCCGCCACGCTGGAAAACATCGGCAGGCAGGCGCGGGAACTCGAATCGGAACTGCAAGGCTTCATCCCCCGTTGCAAACTGGCAGTCGACCCCGCCGCCGAGCCCTGGATATCTTTGGACAATCCGGAAGCCACCCTCTTCCAAATGCCGGATACCTCAGCCGTCACCCTTCCACAATGGAACCCCACCCTCGCAGGCGCAGCCGACAGCCTTGAACAGGCATGCGGCATCCTGCAAAAACTGGCAGAACAGGCTTCCAACAATGGCACCCTGCAAGCCGTCCAAGCCTTCGCCCTGGCCGAAGGAGAACTGGCGCTTCCAAAAAACTACTGGCACTCATGGCTCGGCGTAGAAGGCT